>NZ_JAWJBQ010000010.1:0-139914 GCF_046535955.1 Pseudoalteromonas sp. SIMBA_162
GCTGATAGCTGATAGCTGATAGCTGATAGCTGATAGCTGATAGCTGATAGCTGATAGCTGATAGCTGATAGCTGATATCTATTCATCACGTTTTTAGCTACAATATGCGCCGATCAAATTTAAGGTAATTAATCACAGTGACTCACTCTTCCCATAATTCAGTACTGGTATTACGCGCTCAGCAAATTAGTGAATCTCGTCGCGAATTTAATGCCCGTGGCGCTAAGTTAGCACGTTGTGAGCAATGCTTAATTGCAAAGCACTACTGTATTTGTGAAGGCGTAGAGAAAGCGCAGTGCGATGCTGCAGTGTGTTTATTGATGTACCATAACGAAAGTTTTAAACCTTCAAATACGGGGCGTTTAATTGCCGAAATTATACCCGATAACCATGCTTTTAAATGGGATAGAACTAATCCAGATGATGCGCTAATAGCGCTTATTAATGATGAGCAATATCAGCCAATGGTTATTTTTCCTGCTGAGGATGTAGAAGAGGGCCGAGCTATTACGCAAGTGAATATTGAGCCTAATAAAAAGCCGCTATTCATATTTTTAGATGGTACATGGCGTGAAGCGAAAAAAATGATTCGTAAAAGCCCATATTTAGATAACTTGCCCGTATTGTCTATTACAGCTGATAAGTTATCAGATTATCGCTTACGAGTTGCGCCTCATGCGCATCAATTAGGCACAGCTGAAGTAGGTATTTTAGTGCTAGCACTCGCGGGTGAAATGGATGCAGCTAAAAAGCTTGAGGATCACTTTATAAAGTTTAGAGATGCGTATCTTATGGGAAAACGAAATAAAGGTAGACCAGAGTCTCTCTAATACCAATTGTATTGAGTGGTAGTATTAAATTTAGGGCAAAGAAAAGCGCGCTCTATCTCTAGGCGCGCTTGCGGAATCTTCTAATTTTCTGCATCCTGCAATTGAACTTAATCAACTCCAATTTTTACTGTTCCATGTTTATTGCTATATTACTTTTTAGTTCTATGCAATATAAGCCAATCCGGGCTTATCTCCTTTATTCCTAAACGTCCTGTTGCGGTAAAACCTATTACCAAATCCTTCATTTGCACGTCCTAGTGCTTCCGTGTTGTTATCAGTCCATTGTGTTGCCTGTTAAGGCCTGTCCTTTATATTCCTTCAACTTCCTGTTAAGCAACACTCCAATGTTGCACTCCTGTGTGCATCTTCCTGATGCTGTCCGTTTATTAACACTCCGTTGCGATACTCATCCTGAGCCTGTCCTAACTCCGTGTTATCCTTAATAACCAGTCACTGGTTTGCGAGTAATCAATCCCTGTCCTTTTACTCGTTAAGCGTCATTGCTTAGTTGATGTATTAATTATAGGTGGATGGTCCAACTAAAGTAGGACAAAAACGCTAAATAGTTTATGTATTATTATTGTTAAATACTATATAGTTATTTAATATCAATGGTTTATGTTTTTTTTGGTAGGTTTTTAATCGGTGTTTTACTTATAAGCTGCCACTTCCGTGAGATATCTCTTACAGGGTATTTCTGTTTTGGACGCTTTTTTAGTATTTATGGGTATTTAGGGTGTGCACTTTTTAACTGTTCACGGTAGAATTATTGATAATAATTACTATTTAGGTGGAATAATGAAGAAAACACTCGCTATCGCTTTAGGATTTATCGTATCGGCGCCAGCCTTTGCAAATGATGTTGTTAATATTTACTCTTTTCGCCAACCTTTTTTAATACAACCTATTTTAGACGATTTTACAAAACAAACCGGTATTAAAACAAATGTTGTGTTTGCTAAAAAAGGCTTAATCGAGCGTGTAAAACGCGAAGGTAAACATAGTAAAGCTGATTTAGTTCTTACTTCTAATTTTAGTGCACTCATTCAATTAGAAGATTTAAACTTAACTCAAACAATTAATAGCAATAATGTAAATGCTAACGTACCTTCTGCTTTTCGAGATGGAGATGGTCAATGGGTTGCGCTAACAAAACGCGTGCGAAATGTATATTCGTCGAAAGATCGTTTGGGCGCATTACCAAAGCTCACTTACGAAGAACTAGCCGATCCAAAGTATAAAGGGCAAATTTGTACTCGTTCAGGTAAACATCCGTATAACCTAGGGTTAGTTGCTTCAATGATTGCGCATCACGGTGAAGCGCAAACTAAAACATGGCTTGAAGGCATGAAGGCTAATTTAGCACGTAAACCACAAGGTAATGACCGTGCTCAAGTTAAAGCCGTTAAAGAGGGGCTATGTAATCTTGCGTTAGGCAATAGTTACTACTTGGGTAAAATGTTGCAAGACGAAGAACAAAAAGCATGGGCTGAGGCGGTACACATTAATTTCCCTAATCAAACTGATCGTGGTTCACATATTAATGTTTCGGGGGCTGTTATCACTAAATATGCTAAAAACCCTGAAAATGCCTTGAAACTCATAGAGTATATGACCGACAATAAAGCGCAAAACATGTATGCATCGCTTAATATGGAATACCCAGTTAAGCCTGGTGTGCAATTATCCAGTTTGGTTGCATCATGGGGCAGCTTTAAAGAAGATAGCTTGCCACTTGATGAGATCAGTAAATATCGTCCGTTAGCGCTTAAGTTAATTGATGAGGTGAAGTTCGATCTTTAATGACTTATAAATTTAAGCTGTCTAAATGGCAGCTATTCGCGTGGTCGACAGGTTTAGTTTTGTCGGCCCCGTTGTTCTTCCTTCTTTTTGAATCGCTACAAGGCAACTCAGAGGTTTTTACTCACCTTTGGGACACTGTGCTTTGGGATTACATTTCTAACACTGTACTACTTATATTAGGTGTATGTGCACTCAGTAGTGTTATAGCGTTGCCACTTGGTTGGCTAACTGCTTATTGTAACTTTCCCGGTAAAAAACATTTTGAATGGGCGCTCATGCTCCCCCTTGCTATGCCTACTTACATTATTGCCTACGTGTACACTGATTTACTTGATTATGCAGGACCTGTGCAAATTACTCTAAGGGAGTGGTTTGGCTGGCAATCTCCCAGTGACTATTGGTTTTTTGATATACGTACCCTGCCGGGCGCAATAGTCATGATTGCCTTGGTGCTTTACCCATACTTATTTTTAATTTTTAAAACGGCTTTGAGAGAGCAGTCTTTTAAATTGGTACAGGCAAGTCAATTAATGGGACTTTCCCCAACTAAAAGTTTTTTTAAAGTGAGTCTTGTATTATCTCGTGGTTCTATTGTTGCGGCCCTTGCGCTTATTAGTATGGAAACAATGGCCGATTTTGCAACAGTAAGTTATTTTGCTGTTAGCACGCTTACAACCGCGGTATACGATACATGGTTTGGCTATTACTCCTTGACTGCCGCTGCAAAAATATCAGGTGTCATGCTGTTACTACTATTTTTAACGCTTATGGCAGAGCGCTTTAGTCGTCGTAATCAAGCTGTATTTGAACGCCAATCGGGCGTAAATAGTGAAGCACTTTATATTTTAAAGGGAAAGTCGGCTTGGTTAGCAACGGCATTTTGTGGCACGGTTTTACTTGTATCTTTTGTGATCCCGATTGCAGTATTACTTAATTACGCCATTACCTACTTTGAAAAAGCATGGAGTGCTGAGTTTTTTAATTATGCGTGGCAAAGCCTAAAAGTGGCAGGCGTTGTGAGCGTAGTAACAATTGCATTAAGTGTTTTTGTTGTTTTTTATCAGCGTATAGCAACACAGTCTTACCCTCTCGTTCCTGGGCGACTAGCGAGTACGGGCTATGCACTGCCTGGCACCGTATTAGCAATTGCCGTTTTATTACCTCTAACACTGTTAGAAAGTAGTATTAATAATGTATTAGAGCCTTATAATTTAGACATAGGTTTGTTACTAACAGGCAGTGTGTTTACTATTGTGATTGCTTATGTCGTTCGGTTTTATGCCATTGCTCACGGAGCGATAGAGTCGAGCTTTGTGCGTATTAGTCCATCACTTGATATGGCAAGCCAGTCTATGGGTAAAAGCCAAGGCCAAACATTGCGTTTAGTGCACCTACCTTTATTAAGAAGAGGCTTACTGACAGCTGCTTTACTCGTTTTTATTGAATGCATGAAAGAGCTTCCTGCTGCGTTACTACTCAGACCATTTAACTTTGAAAGCCTGGCAACGCATGTTTTTCAGTACGTGAGTGATGAGCAGTTAGAGCTGGCTTCTATATCTGCTTTATCTATTGTTATTGTTGGATTTATCCCCTTGTATTTTATTAACCGTTCTATGGAGCAACACACTTAAATGAGTAGTTTAATTTTGCAAGGTGTCAGCTATCACTATAACGGTACAAAGGTGATCGAAAACTTAGACTTAACCGTGGGTAAAGATGAGATTGTATGTTTGCTTGGTGCTAGTGGCTGCGGTAAAACCACCACATTGAAAGCCATTGCAGGCTTAGTTGAGGCCAAGCACGGAAGTGTATTTATAGATGGCAAGCTGGTAAGTGATGAGTCAACATTTATTGCACCAGAGCACCGAAATATAGGTATGATGTTTCAAGATTACGCGTTGTTTCCTCATTTAAGCGTAGCAAATAACATTGCGTTTGGGTTAGGTAAAATGAGCCAATCTGAAAAACAACAGCGTGTGGATGAAATGCTTCAGTTAGTGCATTTGTCTGGTTGCGCAGATAGATTTCCTCACCAGCTTTCTGGTGGGCAGCAGCAACGCGTTGCGATTGCCCGTGCATTGGCTTATAAACCAAGTTTACTACTTCTTGATGAGCCGTTTTCAAATATAGATACCCAAGTTCGTTTTGAATTAATTGCAGATATTCGCCGTATTATTAAGGCGCAACAAGTATCAGCGGTATTTGTTACCCATTCAAAAGAAGAAGCTTTTGCTTTTTCTGATACGCTTGCCATTATGGACCGCGGTAATATTGCCCAACAAGGCACGCCAGAGCAGCTTTTTGCTGCTCCTAGGTCAAAGGTGGTTGCAGAGTTTCTAGGTCAAGGCATATACTTATCCGCAGAAGCATTAACGGCTACTGAATATAAAACACCTTTTGGCACCGTTGAGTCAGATACGCAAACGAGCCGCCATCCATGTAGTGGTGAGTTATATGTGCGACCTCACCAAATTGAACTTGTGCAAGAGTGTCAAAGTGACAAACTCAGTAAACGGGCTACAATATTAAGTCGTCGCTTTATTGGCTCTGCGTATGTTTATAAAGTTGTTATAGCCGAACAAACGCTTGAAGTTGAAGCGCAATATGGCCAATCATTTGAAATCAATGAGCAGGTTATAATAAAAATAAAACCCCACACAGTGAATTTTTTTGAATCATAGTTAATGTGATTCACTGTGTTTATATCTGTAAAACTGAGGAATAACAATGGCGCAAGCGCAATCTGGGATTTGTGCTGAAGCAAACCTGCATGGTTTGCATTTATTTTTTAATGTGTTTGATGGTCAAGACGAATCATTGCGCGCTAAATTAAAACAAGTAAGCGCAATCGAAGAAGAGTTTAATGATCAGTTTTCAGAGTCGATGTTGTCGTGCGTTGTTGCCATTGGCGCCCAATATTGGCCTCATATTCTTCCTGAGTATATTCCTAGTGAGTTGCAAAGCTTTCCTAATATAAATCATCCAGATCACCAAATGAGTGTTCAGCCGTGCGACTTGTTTGTGCAGGTGCGTTCAGACAGAGAAGACGTAAACCACTTATTTGCATTGCAAGTTTTAAAGCTTTTTGCACCTGATGTAGAGCTGGTGGAGCAAATACGTAACTTTCGTTTTTTAGATGGCCGAGATTTTAATGGTTTTATTTATGGTGGTGATATGCCACACGGAAGAAAAAAGCGTTCAACTGCTTTAATTAATAAACCTGGTTGTTTTGAAGATCAGGGAAGTTATATTCATGTTCAGCGCTATAAACACGACTTAACTGTTTGGCAGCACTTATCGCTCAGTGAGCAAGAGCAAATTATGGGCCGTACACGACTTGATAATACGCTTATAACCCCAGCATTAAATACCAGTCATGCCACGCGTAGCGAATTAAAAGATGAAGAGGGGCAACCCCTTTTGTTGAATCAAAGCATGCCTTATGGCGATGTTTATGAGCAAGGTATGTTATGCATAAGCTGCGCAAGTACTGGTACTGCATTTGAGGCTGTATTAAATAGCCGTTTAGGAGAGGGGGAGTGTTACGATCATTGGCTTGATTTTACTCAAGCCGATATGGGGTCAGCTTTTTTTGCCCCCTCAGTTGGGTTTTTAAAGCAAATTTAAACCGTATCAAACAAAATACGTACACGTTCAAGTGTGACATCTATTTCAGAAATTTTTGCTGGAGCAATAAATATAGTATCGTCTCCGGCAATAGTACCTAATACACCATCGGCCTTTCCTAACGAGTCAAGTAAGCGGGCAATAAGCTGCGCAGCGCCTGGGCTGGTGCGAATAATGATCATCATTTCATTATGCATAATATCAATGACTAACTGGCGTAATGGGCTTTTAGCTGTCGGCACTCCCATTTCAGCGGGTAGGCAGTAAACCATTTCTTGCTTAGCGTTGCGGGTACGCACAGCACCAAACTTACTTAACATGCGTGACACTTTACTTTGGCTTATATTGTCAAAGCCTTGCTCTTTAAGTGCATCAACTATTTCGCCTTGAGAGCCAAAGTTTTCTTCTTTTAAAAGTGATTTAAACGCTTTTACCAATGCTTCTTGTTTATCTTGAGGTTGCATAGTCTTTATTCATTATTGTTATTTATGCTGTAAATACTACACAAAAATGAATAATTATGCAGCAGTTGTTTAGTCAACTTGACAGTTTGATGCGATAAACCACCAAAGTTTACAACTATGGTCGAAAATATCGCAAAATAGGCCCGATAAATTTGTTTTTAGGCGCTAATTTCATTATCTTAAGGGCCACAAGTATTTCCTACCTCAAATGACGGAGAATTCCAATGAAAGTTGCTGTATTAGGTGCTGCAGGCGGTATCGGTCAAGCATTGTCTTTACTATTAAAAACAGGCTTACCAGCTGGTTCTGAATTATCACTTTACGATGTTGCACCAGTTGTACCAGGTGTTGCTGTTGACCTATCACACATCCCAACTGATGTTAAAGTAGCAGGTTTTGGCGCAGACGATTTAAACAAAGCGCTTGACGGTGCTGATATTGTTTTAATCCCAGCGGGTATGCCACGTAAACCAGGTATGGATCGTGCAGATTTATTTAACGTAAATGCCGGTATCATTAAAACACTAGCTGAAGGCATTGTAGCTAGTTGTCCTAAAGCACTTGTGGGTATCATTACTAACCCAGTAAACGGCACAGTACCGATTGTTGCTGAAGTGTTCAAGAAAGCAGGTACATACGATGCAAGCCGTGTATTTGGTATTACTACGCTTGACGTGATTCGTTCAGAAGCATTTGTTGCTGAACTTAAAGGCGTAGACGTTGCTACAGTTAAAGTACCAGTAATTGGTGGTCACTCTGGCACAACTATTCTTCCTCTACTTTCTCAAGTTGAAGGCGTAACTTTCACTGAAGACGAAGTTGCTGCACTTACTCCACGTATCCAAAATGCAGGTACTGAAGTAGTAAATGCTAAAGCAGGTGGTGGTTCAGCTACATTATCAATGGGTGCTGCTGCAGCACGTTTTTGTATGTCTTTAGTTAAAGGCCTACAAGGTGAAGATGTTGTAGATTACGCATACGTTGCTGTTGAAGATGGTGATGCAGAGTATTTTGCACACCCAGTACGTTTAGGTAAAAACGGCGTTGAAGAAATTCTTTCTTACGGCGAGCTAAGCGCATTTGAAGAAAAAGCGAAGAACGATATGCTTGAGACACTGAAAAAAGACATCAAAGAAGGTGTTGATTTCATGGCGTAATAGCCAGAATGAGCATTAAAAAGCCTGCATTTGCAGGCTTTTTTGTTGCTCGAATATTATTTACTATTAGTGTTAAATAACAGGCTCGTTAAGGCTAGTGATCACGGTCAACGGCTATACGGGCTAAGCTTACCAATGCGTGCTTGTATTCAGATTCTGGTAAAAAATCTAAGCAAGCAATTGCTTTATCGGCTTCAAGCTCTGCTTTTTGCATTGTAAACTCAAGTGCATTGGTTTGTTTTAACGTAGATAAAATCTCTTCTAAATGTTCCATACCATTACTGTGCTCAATGGCATCACGAATTAACTGTGTTTGATGTGTATTACCGTGTTGCATTGCATATATAAGTGGTAGGGTAGGCTTACCTTCGGCTAGATCATCGCCTATATTTTTACCTAGTTGGTCTGCATCGGCGTTATAATCAAGCACATCGTCAACAAGTTGAAATGCCGTACCTAAGTGCATACCGTATAAGTTTAATGCATTGAGCGTGGCTTCATCATTGTTGGTAATAATAGCAGCAAGCCCGGTAGCAGCCTCAAACAGCTTAGCCGTTTTAGAGTAAATAACTTGCATGTAGCTGGCTTCGGTTGTGTCTGGATCGTTGCAATTCATAAGTTGCAGCACTTCACCTTCAGCAATTATATTGGTTGCATCGGCGAGTATTTGCATAATTTGCATTTTGCCTAAACCAACCATTAACTGGAATGAGCGCGTGTATATAAAGTCGCCAACTAATACGCTAGCAGCATTACCAAATTCAGCGTTAGCCGTCGGGGTGCCTCGGCGTAAGTTTGACTCATCAACAACGTCGTCGTGTAATAAGGTAGCGGTGTGAATAAACTCAACAATGGTCGCAAGTGTAATGTGGTCTTTACCAGTATATCCTAGCGCTTTGGCAGCTAAAATAGCCAACATAGGGCGAACGCGTTTGCCGCCGCTATTAACTATGTATAAACCAAGTTGGTTTACTAACGCCACATCTGAGCGCATTTGCGCATGTATAAGTTGATTGACGTCATTCATATCGCTTTCTATTAACGCCTGGATAGCTTTTATATCCATTGATCTCCGAGCCAATTTTTATGTGTGAACGGCGCAGATTGTACAACAAAAAACGCACTAGCTCGATATTTTGTGACGATTGATTTAAAAAACCTACCTAAAGTGCTTAATAAGTGCTTAATTCAATCACAAATGTGTTTAATTATTAGACGATGAAAGGTGGTTTTTGAGTTTGAATAATGGTCGACGCAGGTTGCAATTTTATTAGTAGGGTTATTTTTGCAAAGAGTTAAAAAGCGCTTGGCAAAAGGCTTAATTAATATAAAATAGAGAAAATATTGAATTGCTCTCAAAGCAGCTACTTTTTATTCATTTTAATTACAAAATAGGCTTGCTAGTTATTTCGCGTTAGCGTAAACTTCGCGCCCTATCGAAGAATATTTTAGTTGCGCCGATTTGAGGGTGCACAGACGGAGTTAATTATGTACGCGGTTTTCCAAAGTGGTGGTAAACAGCATCGTGTGACTGAAGGTCAAACGATTCGTCTTGAAAAATTAGACGTTGAAACTGGTGCGGCAGTTGAATTTGATTCAGTGCTTTTAGTTGCTGATGGTGAGAAGATCGAGATCGGTGTACCGTTCGTAAACGGTGGTAAGATAACAGCTGAGGTTGTTTCACATGGTCGCGGTGAGAAAATTAAGGTTGTTAAATTTAGACGCCGTAAGCATTCTCGTAAGCAAATGGGCCACCGTCAATGGTTCACTGAAGTTAAAATCACTGGCATTAGCGCTTAATTAGAGGTACTTAGAAATGGCACATAAAAAAGCAGCTGGTAGTACTCGTAACGGTCGCGATTCAGAAAGCAAACGCCTAGGTGTTAAGCGTTTTGGTGGCGAATCAGTTCTAGCGGGTAGCATCATTGTTCGTCAGCGTGGAACACGTTTCCACCCTGGTACAAACGTAGGTATCGGTAAAGACCACACTATCTTTGCAAAAGCAGATGGTAAAGTTCAATTTGAACAAAAAGGTCCTTTAAACCGTAAATACGTAACTATCGTAACTGAGTAATCAGTAAGGTAGTTAAAAAACCCCGCCTTTGCGGGGTTTTTTGTTTTGAGACAAAAATATATACCAAAGCCAAGCCTGCAATCGGCTTGGCTTCGGTATATAATGTATAAATTAGCAAGCCAATCCCTAAAGTGAGTAATCATGAAGTTTGTAGATGAAGTAGAAATTCGCGCAGAGGCCGGAGACGGCGGAAGCGGTATCGTGTCTTTCCGACGTGAAAAATATGTCCCAGATGGTGGGCCTGACGGCGGTGACGGTGGAGACGGTGGTAGTGTTTATCTACAAGCTGATGAAAACTTAAATACCCTTATTGACTATCAGTTTGAGCGTTTTCACAGAGCTGAGCGCGGCACAAACGGACGTAGCCGAAACTGTACAGGTAAAAAAGCAGACGATTTGTTTGTAATGGTTCCTGTAGGTACGCGTATAACCGATGTTGATACGCAAGAAGGGCTTGGTGATTTGACCCAACATGGTCAACGAATTTTGGTTGCAAAAGGTGGTTTCCACGGCTTGGGGAATGCACGTTTTAAATCAAGTACTAACCGAGCGCCTCGTCAAAAAACATTAGGTACCCCCGGTGAAGTACGTAACTTAAAACTAGAGCTACTACTATTAGCGGATGTGGGCTTATTGGGTTTACCAAATGCAGGTAAATCGACCTTTATTCGCAGTGTGTCAGCAGCAAGACCAAAAGTAGCTGATTACCCATTTACAACGCTTATTCCTAATTTAGGTGTAGTGCGTCCGGAAGCTAACAAGTCATTTGTAATAGCTGATATACCTGGGTTGATTGAAGGTGCGTCTGATGGTGCCGGTTTAGGTATCCGCTTCTTAAAGCATTTAGAGCGTTGTCGTGTGTTATTGCACATTATTGACGTAATGCCTATAGATGGATCAAATCCAGTCGATAATGCGTTTGCAATTATAAACGAACTGCATCAATACAGTCCTAAGCTTGCAGAAAAGCCTCGTTGGTTAGTGTTTAATAAAATAGATTTGTTACCTGAAGATGAAGCACAAGCACTATGCGATGCGATTGCACAAGAGCTAGGTGAGTCTGAAAATATTTATCAAATCTCAGCTATTAACAAGCTGCATACTCAACCGCTTATACACGATATTATGACATTGCTTGATAGCATGCCTAAAGAGAAGTTTGAGCAAGTTGAAGATGAAGAGATAGAGTTTAAATGGGATACCTACCATCAGAAAGCCACTAAGGGCGATGATGATTGGGATGACTGGGATGAAGATGATTACGATGTAGAAGTAGTCTACGAACGTTAATTTTCATTAAATATAAAAAGGAGCAGTGGCTCCTTTTTTGTTTTTTAATAGTAAAGTATTAGGTATTTAATGTGATTATTTCAATGATTGCCGCTATGGCAAATAACCGTGTTATTGGTCTTGATAATAAAATGCCGTGGCATTTACCTGCAGATCTCCAACATTTTAAAGCCGTTACTACAGGCAAGCCTGTGATCATGGGTCGTAAAACTTTTGAGTCTATTGGCCGTCCTTTACCTGGTAGACGCAATATTATTATTACGCGCAACACTGAATATAAGGCCGAAGGTATTGAAACGGTAACAAGCCCAGAGGCCGCGCTGAGCTTGGTTTGTGATGTTGAAGAAGTGATGATTATTGGTGGTGGAAATGTTTATCAGCAGTTTTTAACACAAGCTGAGCGCTTATATTTAACCTTTATTGATCTCGATGTTGAAGGCGATACACAGTTCCCCGATTACCAAGCTATTGCAAATTGGGAAGTGAAAGAAGAGCAATCTAAACAGCCAGACGAAAAAAATAAACATAGTTATAAATTCGTAACTTTATATAAATACTGCTAACATTATTGCGAAAGGTTAACTAGGTTGGTACAATATTAACCAGTTAACGTAGGAATAAAGTACCAAACAAGGGTCGACAATGTTTAAATTATCAAAGTTAGTTGTTATTGCTGCTATCGCTGCAGTTTCACTTTCGTACACAGCTCCAGTAAAAGCTGATGATCAACTAGCAATATCTATTTGCGAGTATATCGCAGCAGATGATAAAAACCGTTTACGTAGCAAGTTAAAAAGCTCTCGTGTAAAAATTCGTAACATATATGATTCTATTCAATGTAACGGTAATAACTTATTGCGTCATGCTGTTGCCAGCAATGCAGTAAATGCAGGTGAGTATATTGTTAAAAACTTATCTAAAAGTTCATTGTCAGACGGTGCCGACATAGCCTGGGCTGAAGGCAATCACGCAGGTTCTGCGCTTATTCCTGTAATTAAAGACCGTGCTGGTTTGTAATTATTAGTAATTTAAAAAAAGCCGCGATTATCGCGGCTTTTTTGTTGCTGGAAAAATAATTGACTATTTAGAGGCCGATATTACTGAGTAATATCGGCCTCTATCTGTCTGAGTACTCTGATCAGCTTTTATCATGTTTATTTATGAATGTCTCAGTTCACTCACTTATAAATGCTTCACCTTCAATCATCCATTTAGCTGCAGGCTGACCTTTTAGGTAATGATCGAAGTACTGCATCATACGGACTGAAAAATCGACCTGATTTGGGAATTTTTTAAGGTGATGCGGTTCACCTTCATACTGTAAAAAAGTGGCATCTTTGCCTGCACGACGAAGTGCTAAATAATACTGTACGCCTTCGTGCCAAGGCACCGCATCATCTTTGTCTCCAAACATGATTAAAATTGGCGTATTGACCTTGTCAGCAAAAAATACGGGTGAGTTTTCAATATATAACTCTGGTGCCTCAAATAAGTTTTTACCTATGCGGCTTTGTCCTGTTTCGTATTGAAACTGGCGAGCAAGGCCTGACTTTAAGCGTATGCCACTGTATGCGCTGGTCATGTTAGATACCGGCGCGCCTGATACAACCGCTTTAAACATATCTGTTTGGGTGATCATAAATGCACTTTGGTACCCGGCCCATGAGTGACCTTGCAAGCCAATTTTGTTTGGATCGGCAATACCAAGATCTATTAACTTTTGGGTGGCGTTGATCATGGTTTGCGTTGACGATTTGCCCGGGTGACCTATTTCAAAACGAATATCAGGTAAAAAGATGGCGTAGCCATTTGATGTAAACATTGGGAAATTAGGGCGATGATTTAACTCCATTTTAGGAAAATCAAACATACGCTGGCTCATGTAACGATAAAAATAAACAACAACAGGCACTTTATCGCCTTTTTTGTAACCGTCAGGCTTTATTAAAACACCTTGCAAGTCTTCACCATCAAAGCCTTTGTAGCTAATCAGTTCAGGTTTTTCACCCCAAGCAAAATTTGCGGTTTGAGGGTTCAAATCAGTTACTTTTTGTGTGGTTAAAAAGCTTAAGTCGGTTTGATAGAAATCTGGGAACTGATGATAACTCTGTTCAGTAAATAGGTATTTATCTGCTTTCTTGGCTTTTTTAACAATATCAAAACGTTTATCACCACTGAGTGTCTCAGTAATGGTCGTATTTTCTAAATCAAGCTTTGCAACCCCCCGTTGCTTTGTTTGAAGGTTAACAGCAGTAACTAGTAGTGTTTCATCTTGTTTAAAGCCTACCTGGTTTCTATCAAGTTTAATGACGCGATACTGTGTATTAGTCTGCTTTCCATTTGTTAAGCGTTTAGCTTGATTGGTGTTTACATTAAACGCCCAAATATCATATTTGCTATAAGCAAGTACTTGGCTGCTATCGCTCATCCAGCCTGCAAAACCATAGCCTGGTTGATCTGATGGGTAATCGTGTTTGTCGTCGGCAAAAGTTGCTTTTATGGCTTTTGTAACCGGAGTAACTTTATTGTTAGCTAATTCTTTTAGTTGTATTTGGTTGTCAGCAAAGTAAGCCGCAAATAAGCCATTAGGAGAAAGAGAAGGTCTAAAAGGGCTGTTAGTCACAATAGGAGTTTGCTTGCCTGTATTAATGTTTACAGCGTAGTAATCTGCAAAAAAGCCGCCATACATTATTTTTTCTAAATAGGGAGTATTTGACGAGCCCAGTAAGGAAGTATCGCGTTCTGTATTAAGAGCAACACTAGGCATTGCAGGGGTACTTAGTTGAACCACTTTTTGTGAATTTACATGGTATACGGCTTCGTAGTGACGGTGCTTATTAACCGCGTTCCATTGCTGTTTTTCTCGTGGTTTTATCTCTGGGTCTTTATTATGCCAAACATCCAAGCCTTTTTGATCGCGAATAGTGGCAATGTCATAGAGTGAGGGTTCATCTACGAATTCTTTGGCTTTTACTTTCGCTGCAAGTTTTGGTCGGTTTTCAAAGTATAAGCGTTCGCCGTTTTCTGACCAGCTTAGTTTTGCGGTTTTGCCTATAGTCCACTCTTTGTTTGTAGATTCAATAGTTAAAAGTGCTTCGTTTTTCCATAATTGTAGTGAGTGGTTTCGACGGCGAGTATCTTCGTTTACATAATTACCCAAAGTAAATGCTACGGTTGCTTCGATTGGGTGCCATGCTATTTTATTAGCAACAACACCGGGTTCATCAATTAGCACTTCACTTTTAAAAGTTGTTAGTGTGATTAGCTTTATTTGGTTGTCGTTACCATCAGGGTAACTTTGGCTTAGTAAAAGCTGATCATTGGTAGCACTTATACTGTAACTAAAAACATCATCAATAGTTTCACTTTGTTGGTTTTTTAAATTAACAATAACGAGCGAGTAAACCTTGTCTTTTTTGTCAGGTGAAATGGCGCTGCTGTCTTCATCTTCACTCTTATCCTTGGTATTTTTTTCTACATTATCAGTTTTATCTGCTTTTTTATCTAAGCGATACGCAAGCCATATCCCGTCGTTTGATAATGCGTAGTCTTTTACATTCTCAAAACGTTTTTGCTCACCTGTTTCTGTATTTACTAGCACTAAGTTATTTTTAAGCGTGTTTTTTTTCTTGGTGGTTTCTTTTTCGAGTAATGTGGGTACTTGTGTAAATGCAGTCCAGTTGGCTGCTTTGTTTATAAACGGCTTGGTGCCGCGGTCCACTTCGCTGATTAAACTATTTGAGGTTAAAGAGTAAACCTGACCTGCAGCATTGCCGCGGTATGGCGTGGCACTTAAAGATAAAATACGTCCATCTTCAGATAGTTGTGTGCCTTTGGCTGATTTAAAGTTAAATACATCTGTGAATTCTAATGCCTCTTTTGCATTAGGCGCGGTGCTGACTAAGCCAGTAATAAGTGCGCTACTTAGTAGGGTGAGCTTTGTTTTCATTATTGAATCTCGTTTTTTAACATTATTTTATTGTAACGAGTTTGACTAATATTTCGACCAGATAGGATAGAAGGCAGGTGGTGGCGATAAGTAACAGGTATAAACGATAAAACGACCATTTGGTCGTTTTATTTAAAAAATAATTCAGTGGGTATGATTATGTTAGAGCCAAATTTTTTGCAATTCAGGCCATTGTTTTTCAAATTGCACGCTTGGCTTAGTTTTAAAGTCACTGCGCACAAATTGATTCATTTTTCCTTCAACATAGGCAAGTAAAAAGTTAGCCAGTGTAAGCTCATCGCTTTGGAAGTTTTTACCTTCACGGAGCTTACGTTCTCTGAGTACTTGTTTAAGTTGGGTCTCTAATTTCTCAAAAAAGCTTTGAACGCGTTCACGTAAGCGCTCTTGTTCACCTTGCAGCGCATCACCGGTTAAAATACGAGTAATACCAGGGTTTTTTTCGGCAAATGTTAAAAGTAAAAGTAAAATATTATAAACACGGGTTTGGCTTTCTTTTTCGTTTTCTAAAATAAGGTTAATGCGCGATAAAAGAGTGTCTTCAATAAACTCGATTAAGCCTTCAAACATGCGCGCTTTGCTAGGAAAATGACGATACAGAGCCGCTTCAGATACACCAACCTCAGCAGCTAGTTTAGCTGTGGTGATACGTTGACCAGGGCTTGTTTCTAACATTTGTGCGAGTGCTTGCAGTATTTGCTCTTTGCGATTACTTCTTTTTGTCGCAGGCATGAACATTCCTTTTTTATTAGTTATTCTTGGCTGGGGTTAATCATTTTTTGTTCAAATGAAAAGCATATGTTAATGTTTTATTCAGTTTGTTTCCAGCCTTTTATAGATGTTTAGCCAGCTGTTCGATCACTTTTAAAGCAATTGTACTTTTACTGCTAACGGGCAATTCTAACTGTTTATTTTGCCAATACAGAGTCAACGCGTTTTGATCAGAATTAAACCCTAAACCACTTTGCGATACATCGTTTGCGCATATCATATCTAGGTTTTTATTAACTAATTTACCTTTAGCATAACTCTCAACGTTTTGCGTTTCAGCGGCAAAACCTACAGTGTAAGGGCGGTTTTTTTCTATATTAGCAACCGCTGCAATTACATCTGGGTTTTTAACTAACGTTAGTGTTAGCTCGTCGCCTTGCTTTTTCATTTTTTGAGTTGCTACTTCGCCAGCTCTGTAATCGGCAACAGCTGCGCAGCCAATAAACGCATCCGACTGCGGTGCATATACTAGTGCTTCATTTAATAGTTGCTCTGCGCTTTCTATATTTATTAGGTTTGCACCAATAGGTGCTTTAATAGTTACAGGGCCAGAAATTAAATTAACGTTAGCACCGAGTAACAACGCGGCTTCTGCAAGTGCGTAACCCATTTTTCCAGAACTATGGTTTGATATAAACCTAACAGGGTCAAGCGGCTCACGGGTTGGGCCTGCAGTGATAGTAATTGTTTTACCAGCTAAAATTTGAGGAGGTTGGTTTTCAACACATAACGCTACAAGCTCATGTGGTTCAAGCATACGTCCTGAGCCGACATCTCCACACGCTTGCTCTCCTTTACCCGGGCCCCAAATAAGTACGTTACGCGCTTTCAAGGTGGCTAGGTTTGCTTGCGTTGCAGCATGTGCATACATTTGCTGGTTCATAGCTGGGGCTATTGCAACTTTTGCTGGGGTCGCAAGTAGTAAAGTCGTCAGTAAGTCGTCTGCAATGCCGGTCGCCATTTTTGCAATGATATTACATGTTGCAGGAGCGACTAAAATAAGATCAGCCCACTTGGCAAACTCAATGTGTCCCATCGCGGCTTCAGCGGCAGGGTCGAGCAATGAATCCGATACTATCTCACCGCTAACGGCTTGCATTGTGAGTGGCGTAATAAAATGCTTAGCTGACTCAGTCATGACAACTTTTACTTCACAACCATGCTCTTTTAATCGTCTTACGAGCTCAGCGCATTTATAGGCTGCAATTCCACCGCTAATACCCAGTACAATTTTTTTGTTTGTTAACGTCATCATGGTTGTCTGTCAATCTTATTAAATATGGCGCCTAAAATAACAAATCTTTACTCGTTCAGCTAAGTTTTTAATTTAAAATTACAAGCTAAATTTTTATTTTGCATTACATTTATAAGACACATGAGTTATTCAAGGATGAAAAAATGCAACTAACTTCACTGCCCAATGCTCAACGCCCACGTGAAAAGCTTATCGAAAAAGGCGCTAAAGCGCTAAGTGATGCAGAGCTCCTCGCCATATTTTTACGTACCGGGTTGCCGGGGATGAACGTAATAGAGTTGGCTCAGCACTTACTGAACGAAAATAAAACATTACATAACTTGTTTAATGCCAGCATGGACGAATTTTGTTCGCAAAAAGGATTGGGAACGGCGAAGTATGTTCAATTACAAGCGGTACTTGAATTAAGTCAGCGTTATATGCAGGAGCGCTGCCAACGAGATGCCGTGTTTAACTCCCCTAATTCAGTATACGATTACCTAACCATTCAAATGCGGGGTCTACAGCAAGAGGTATTTATGGTGCTTTATCTTGATAGTCAAAACCGCTTAGTAAAAGATGAGATTCTTTTTTACGGCACAATAAATGCCGCAAGTGTGTATCCGCGGGAGGTTGTTAAAGCGGCACTTAAAAATAATGCAGCGGCTGTTATCTTTGCTCATAACCATCCAAGTGGGATTGCTGAACCAAGCCAAGCAGATAAGCTTATTACCAATAAATTGCAGCAAGCACTGCAATTAGTAGACATAAATGTGCTTGACCATATCATTGTGGGAGGTGAAACGTGTGTTTCGTTTGCCGAGCGTGGCCTTATTTAACTCTCTTTAATATAGAAATGTGCTAAAAATGAGCGGTTTAATACATTTTAGCAAATTAGTTTAATTTAAATGCAGTTTTTACTTTCCCTAAGGGCATTCGATCTTTATAATTGGCCGCTATCAAATTTACATATGAGCTGGTTGGATAGATCAGTATTTGATCTTTGCCTGTAAAAGCTGTATAAAGAGCGCCCTTCGATTTATCTAGGGCAGAAATACACGGCCTTAGATTAAATTAAGCTCGAGCGAAGTTATTGGAGATATATAGACATGTCTAAAGTATGTCAAGTTACAGGTAAGCGTCCAGCGGTTGGTAACCACCGTTCACACGCGAGAAACGCGACTAGACGTCGTTTCCTACCTAACCTACAAACACACCGTTTTTGGGTTGAAAGTGAAAAACGTTTTGTAACATTACGCACTACTACTAAAGGTATGCGTATTATCGATAAAAAAGGCATCGACGCGGTTCTTACAGAAATCCGTGCTCGCGGCGAAAAAGTTTAAGGAACTGAATCATGCGCGATAAAATCCGTTTAGTTTCAACTGCCGGTACTGGTTTTTTCTACACTACTGACAAAAACAAACGTAACATGCCTGAAAAGATGGAAATCAAAAAGTTCGATCCTAAGGCTCGTAAACACGTGATTTTCAAAGAAGCTAAAATCAAGTAATTTTAGTTTTTTAGAATTTAAAAACCCAGCTTAGGCTGGGTTTTTTGTTTTCTGGTGATAAGTTAGTAATATATTTGAACTAATACGTATGTTCATTAGCAACGATACCTAACTAGTTTTAGGGAATAAAACCGATATTTTTCGTTTAATCTTTATATAAAACAGGTATATAACAAAGCTTCCTCTATTGATTGACGAGGCTTAGTTGTCTAAAAATAGCTCGTTAGTATTAAGCCTCATTAAACTAAAAATTACCTTATTCACAAAAAAGGCCAAACAGTCAGTTTGGCCTTTGCTATCCCAAAGATTATGAAATTACTATTATGGTTGGTATTGTCCGCTAATAGTTAAACCAGAGAAGGTTCTGTAAGCATTTACACTTAAATGCCATGTACCGGCTTGTGGGTTATTAAAGGTACATGTTTCAGCATTACCATTTTTATATGGACGACAGTCGTAGCTAGACGATGTTGGCTGACTACCAAACTTCACAAATAAATCAGCATCACCTGTGCCACCAGAAGTAGTCACAGTAAATGAAGACATACCTGCAGGCACATCTAGTGTGTAGTGTTTCCACTGACCAGCACTGGCACTTACGTCACTAACAGTACCACCACCTGCTTCAGGTGTGCCTGAGCCGCCACCAGGAGATGCACCTGTGATATTACCTACCAAGCTAACACCAGAGTAGGCAGAGTAACCACGAAGCATTACATGGTATGTACCTGCCGTTGGATTATCGATAGAACATTCTTCGCTGTTGCCGCCTTTGTACGGACGACAGTCGTAGCTTGATGTAGTTGGTTGGCTGCCAGCACGAACGTATAGATCGGCATCACCTGTACCACCGCTCATTGTAAACGTCACATTGGTTGCTCCGCTTGGTACGGTCATGGTGTAAAAATATTGTGCGTTAGCACCACCGCTTAAGCCTGTTTTAGCTTCGCCATCAACAAGTTCATTATCACCTGTTGTAGGTGGTGTTGTACCGCCACTTGCTGCGGCAACAGCAGCTGCTGCATCAACAATACCTGTACCACAGTTGTTACATGTTGCAGGGAATGAGCGAGTAGACGATTTTAAAATACTCTCAATTTCATCAGGCGTAGCATTTGGTTTTGCTTGCTTGATAAGTGCAGCTACACCCGCTACGTGCGGAGCGGCCATAGATGTACCTTGAGAGAATGAATAGCTATCGGTTGATGGAGAAGAAGATCCCGAGTTATACGTAGACAGAACACCTTCAGAATCGTTAGCAAAGCTTTGTGCACCACCGGGTGCAGCAACATCAATGTTACTACCGTAGTTTGAGTAATAAGCACGGCCACCATTTCGACCAACTGATGCTACATTAACAACACCGTTACAGTTACCTGGGTTGTAGTTTGCTGAGTTATCGTTATCGTTACCTGCTGCAATAACTACAACAGCGCCATTGTTGCGAGCTGTATTGATTGCATTTTGTGTTGTAGAACTACAAGAGCCACTTCCGCCTAAGCTCATGTTAATAACATCAGCTGGGTTAGGGTTTCCAGGGATGCCCGATACGTTACCGCCAGATGCCCAAATAATGCCGTCGGCAATATCAGACGTTAAACCACCACATTTACCAAGTACACGTACTGGAACTACTTTTGCGTCATAAGCAACACCGGCAACGCCTTCACCATTATTTGTAACGGCTGCAACAGTACCCGCAACGTGCGTACCATGCCAGCTAGACCCTTGCGCACCATTATTACCACATTCGCCGGCTGCTACTGCATCGCCCGGATCACGTGCATCGCTATCACGGCCGCCGCCATCGTTAGCAACTGATAGGTTAGAAATCATATCGTAACCTGGCAAAATATTAGCGTTTAAATCGGCATGAGGGCGGTAACCTGTATCAAGAACAGCCACTACTACACCACTACCTGTTGCGGTGTCCCAAGCTGTTGGTAAGTTCAGACCGCCAGCTTGCTCATAGTAGTGCCACTGGTCGCCATAGCGCGGATCGTTAGGTGTCGCAAAAGGTTTTAACATTTGGTCAACTTCAATGTACTCAACGTTGCCTGAATCAACCATTTCTTGCATAAACTCTTGTGCTTCTGCTGCGCTAAGTTTTTTATCTGCTCGCATAACATGGTGGTTATTTAGTGCCATTGCGCGAATGTACTTTGCTTTAACTTTTCCTTTTTTAGAGGCAAAGTTTTTAACAAAGTTTTTTGCACGTGCTTTCATGTTTACAGGGCTTTCATCTGCAGTAGAGTAACTCAGTGCATCAACGTTGTTATTTTTATATTTAATGATGAATTGCGTTTCAAAGCCACTTTGATTTTGAAGTTTAGCTGTTGTATCAGCCACTGAAGGGCCAATTGCTTGTGCTGGGTTAGCCATGCTTGATGCAGTAGCAAAAAGCGTACTAATGGTAAGTGCTATTGCACACTTATTAAATGTTTTACTTGTTGTCATAATTTTCCCTAGATTTTTTTATTAGTTATATCGTGATGGATTGTCACAATGCAGGTACAAAGGTAAATTATGTGTTAATAAAGTTAAAATACTAAATCATTATGTCCCTATTTCATTTAGTTATAACGAGTGTTTTAAAGGGGTTTGTCATTGTTTTGTATTTGTCATATAAAATAAAAATGATATAAAGGTACTGCTTTTTGATTTGTTTTTTTAATACTTTTAAAAAGTAGAAAGTATATTTATTGTGTTATTTGTAATAATGAATTCTGTACATTGCTGGCGATTAAATTTTGCTATAATCGAGCAAATTGTTAAGTGAGATAAATAGATGACCCAGGTAGATGTAATTGTAATTGGCGCGGGAGCGGCTGGATTAATGTGTGCAGCACAAGCTGGATACCGAGGCCGACGTGTTACAGTACTTGATATGGGTAAAAAGCCGGGTCGTAAAATTTTAATTAGTGGTGGCGGGCGCTGTAATTTTACAAATGAGAATGCAGCACCGGAAAATTACTTATGCAGCAATCCACATTTTGTTAAATCATGTTTGAGCCGTTATACGCAATATGACTTTATTGAGCTGGTGGACCGCCACGGTTTGGCATACCATCATAAAACGTTAGGCCAGCTGTTTTGTGATAATAGTGCGCAAGATATTGTTAATATACTTCTTACTGAATGCGAGTGGGCAGGTGTAAATATAGCCTTGCGCAGTGAAGTGATTAATGTACAAAAAACAGAGTCGGGTTATAGCGTTACCACAGAGCAAGAGACCTTACATTGCGAGTCGTTAGTGGTTGCGTCGGGTGGGCTTACTATGCCCAAGCTTGGTGCTACACCTATTGGTTATAAAATTGCTGAGCAGTTTGGTTTAAACGTACTACCTACTATGGCCGCGCTTGTACCATTTACCCTTCACCAACACGACAAAGAACGCTTTGAAGGGTTATCAGGCGTTAGCATACCGTGCGAAGTAACAAGTGAAGA
Source organism: Pseudoalteromonas sp. SIMBA_162 (assembly GCF_046535955.1). Classification (NCBI taxonomy): domain Bacteria; kingdom Pseudomonadati; phylum Pseudomonadota; class Gammaproteobacteria; order Alteromonadales; family Pseudoalteromonadaceae; genus Pseudoalteromonas; species Pseudoalteromonas sp. SIMBA_162. The sequence continues at coordinate 22,178 of NZ_JAWJBQ010000010.1, forward strand.
CGGCACCACATTTAAAGAAAATATATTATTTACGCACCGTGGTTTATCTGGCCCCGCTATATTACAAATAAGTTCATTTTGGCGTGCAGGGCAGGCTGTTACTATTAACCTACTTCCAGAGCTAGATTTAAAACAGCAGCTTGCAGACTGGCGAGAAACGCAACCTCAAAAATCACTAAAAAATAGCCTAACGACAATATTGCCAAAACGGTTCATTGAAATACTACATGAAAGCAATGCAATACCCGATTGCAATATTAATCAGCTTACCCATAGTCAAATTGAAGACCTTGCTAACTACATTTATGCGTGGCAAATAAAACCCAACGGAACGGAAGGTTATAGAACTGCAGAAGTAACCCTGGGTGGTGTAAATACTGACGAACTAAGCTCTAAAACGTTTGAAGCCAAAAAAGCACAAGGCTTGTACTTTATAGGGGAAGTAACGGATGTAACCGGTTGGCTTGGAGGGTATAACTTTCAGTACGCTTGGAGCTGTGGATTTGCAGCCGGGCAATACGCGTAGTTATTTTATCCATTGTTAAATAGAGCACACTCATATTACACTTAAAGCTTATGTGGCTAATATGAGTGTTCTAATGCTGAAGCATGTTTTAATTGTTTTTTTGCTTTTATATGTAAGCATGGGTGCAAAAGCCTCTGAAAACTTAAGTGATCATGAAGTGTTTTGTATGAAAACAGACCAAGATTGCTTAACCTACATTCAATCTCGCCTTTTAAATACACAAAAGAACTCCTCTAATTGGTATAAATTGAAAACTTACGAGTTTGACTATTATTTTGATTATCAAAAATTCGATAATCTTCATAGCGCATTAAGCCCCTTTGTTGACCAAGAAGAATTACCCGGCGCATTTAAAATACAAGTTTATTTTTATTATGCTAAATCGCTTAATTACTTGGGTGATAAGCAACAAGCGAAAGCCTATGCGGCAAAAGCATTTGCTCAACTTGATGAAATTTATAATGTATTTGGTGATCCTTTAAGGCTTGTAGAGCTGGCTAATTTACAGCACATATTTGGCGATAAAAAAAAGGCACTAAGGGTATTGCTTGATGCCGAAAAGCGTTATGCAAAAAGTAGTGATGCTATTTTTCACTTTGAGCTGCACATCAATAAAGGGCACATTTATTACAATTGGCAACAGTACCCTCAAGCGATAGAAAGTAATTTAAAAGCCTACAACGCTATAAAAAGAACAAAACATCATGCTAAAACTGTAATTGCGCTAGGTAACTTAGCTTTTTCATATTTTAAGCATAATGATTTTAATAACGCAGTAAAATATTATAAAACTGCGTTCGACTACATCGAACCGGATAGCATTTACCAAGCAACCTATAGTTTACGTTTAGCGCAATCGTATTGGGAGTTGGGTAACAAAACACAAGCGGCTTTGTGGTTAAATAAAATAGATAGAACTAAAGTGGAATTCTCAAAAAGCCATGCAAAAGTTTATGAGAACTTGTTACATGAACTTAAAAATTGAGTTTTAGCAATTAGGTATTACCGCTTGATGAGGTTTATTAACTCCAGCGTAACGCGGGCCAAATATTTCTAAACCTTTAGGGCCTATAAATTCCTTTGGCGCTGGCAAAATTACAACGGCTACTTTCATGCCTACCTCGTAATTAGGATTAGTAATGGGTGTGCCTGTTTGGCTGTTAATACAGCATATTAAATCAGGAATGGTTACGTGCACTTCATCATTTAAAAACGCGGCCATGTTTTCGTTTTTAACCGTTATTAATAAACACCATAATTTACTGATCACTTTGAACTTTGATGTATTTCTAGGCCGGTGATAAAAGTGGGCAGCGAAAAGCTGAGCATTGCGGCTATGGCTGCAATACGCGGCCAAGCAACAAGTTCTTTGGGGTTAATTGTGTGAGGGTCATTCCCGTTAGGCATTGCCTGTTTCTCTTTTTTATTATCTTTTATATTACTATACGCCGCTGGCGTGCAAAATTTTTTATTATTAGGTGTTTATTCAAAATGTGAGGTTTAAAAAGTAGGGGGCGCACAAAATTATATTTTGTGGTGATTATTTTTAGGTGTTAAAGGCGTAATCATTTAGGCAAAAAAAACCGCCAAAAAGGCGGTTTAAAGGTCTACACAACACAATTAAATGTTTTACCATATTGGGTTATTTCAATAACGCCAACACATCAAAGCAGGCACCCATAGTATGGTAATCCGTTTTACCAATTGGGCTTTTCATGCTATCTATTTTTTTGTTATCTACGGTTAAAATTCTAAACCACGCACCGTATTGATGATCAACTAAGTGCTGCCACGAGTACTGCCAAATTTTGTCATACCACTGCTGGTATTTTTCATCCCCTGTGGTTTCATAAAGGTAGGCTGCACAACACAGTGTTTCGGCTTGTACCCAAAAGTACTTATCGTCATCACATATACTTTTATCTGGCGCAAACCCATAACAAATACCGCCGTGTTGTTTATCCCACGCAACGTTTATTGACTCATCAAATAAAGCTTTGGCGCGTTCTACAAGCCAGGTTTGTGGCTTATGCTTATTTAAAAACATCAGCAGTTTTGACCACTCAGTTTGGTGACCTGGTTGAAACCCCCACGGGCGAAATAAATTTTTAGGGTCGTTTTTGTTGTACTCTAAATCAACCTGCCAATTTATATCGTAGTGCTCCCAAATAAGCCCGCCCATTAAATTAGCTTGGCGATTAACCATGTTGTCGGCAAGTGTGAGTGCACGATTTGAAAATAGCTCATCTTGAGTTGCTTCATAAGCGGCAATAAGTGCTTCGCACGTATGCATGTTGGCGTTTTGGCCGCGATACGGGTCACACTCAGTAAAGTCACTGTTATGTTGATCTTTATATAAACCAGCCTTTGCATCCCAAAAATGTGTTTCCATTGTTTGAAATGTATCACTTAGGTATTCGCGCGCCTCTGTAACGCCTGCGCGGTACGCCCAGCTGTAGGCTAAAATAACAAATGCAAAACCATAGCAATGGTTTGTGTTATCAAGCACGGTGGCTTTACCTTGCTCAACACTCAGTAGCCAATTGTACCCACCGGTTTGTTCAACAAAATGATGCTTACGAATAAACTCAATACCCGATTTAACACGGCTAAGATACTTTTCGTCATTAAAGGTTTGGTACGCGCGTGCATAATTAAATACAAATCGAGTGGAGCTTACTAAATGGCGAGTTTGCTTATCAAACACCTCACCATCATCTGAAAAGTTTTGGTAAAAACCGCCGTGTTCATCGTCAATGTTTGGCTCATAAAACGCCAGTGTATCGGCAATGTGCTGCGTTAAAAACTCGCGGCTTTTAAAGTTGTCAGGTGTGTGACTCATAGTGCGCTCCTAAAATCGTTAAGCGATTTTTCGTTAGGTAAGGAGGTAAACGCTCCTTTGTAAGATGCGGCATGTGCACCACATAACGAAGCAAATTCAAATATAGTTGTTAGCGTATTAGGTTTGTCGCAAAGCCCGCTAAAACTTGCAGGCGTTAAATTTTGTAAGCCTAGCTGATACAGTAACCCACCTACAAATGCATCACCTGCTGCGGTGGCATCAACCATAGTTATTTTTTTTGGGATAAGCGTTTGCTTGGCATTTTTGGTATACCAGTGCATTGGGTTGCCTGCATCAGTAACTACAAATAACTCACAACCGTTATTAAGTGTGTGGGCAATAAATTCTTCACCCGTTTGCTCACCGGCTAAATACTCAAGCTCTTCTTTTGAGGCTTTAATAATAGAGCAGTGTTTTAGCAAGGGTAAAATGTGTTCACGCGGGTCGGCATTACTTGGCCATAAGTTTAGGCGCAAGTTAATGTCAAAACTGACAATTGAGTTATTTTGCTTGGCAAATTCAACCCCATACGCGGTAGTTTTACGTATGCGCTCGTCGGTTAAGGTATTTGAGCAAATATGAAAAATATCGCATTGCTCAAACCATTCACTGTTAAAGTCACTATTAGTAAAGTGCAGATCGGCGGTGTTATCGCGGTAAAACTCAAACGTACGGTCGCCGTCCTTATCAAGTGATACAAACGCAAGTGCGGTTTTAGCTTGGCTTGTAAAACGCATAAAGTCGGTTTTTACGCCTTGCTCTTTTAAAGCGTTATGTAAAAAATCACCAAAGCTGTCGGTGCTTAGCATGCCAGCAAAGTAAGCGTTACCACCTAGCTTTGCAATGGCTACGCTTACGTTTGCAGGTGCACCACCTGCAAATTTAGTAAATGCTTCGTGCTCGCTGTTGTTTTGACTTAATTTATCTGAGAGTAAATCAACCAGTACTTCACCAAAACATATTGTGTGTTTCATTATGCTGCCTTAGTTATTAATCAAGTAGCCAATGCAGTGCAATTGCTGCTGTCCATGAGAAGTCTTTACCACCACAGCCTGCGCCAGTTTCTGGGTTAAAGTATTCGTAGTAACCCGATTTAAGCACTAAGTCGCGGGTGTCATCCTGAATTTTTTCAGCGGTTGTCACAAAACCTGCTTCTTTAAGGCCTGTGGCTATCATCCAGTTAATGTGTAACCAAATAGGGCCGCGCCAGTAGCGCTGTGGTTCGTACTTTTCTTCTTTAGGGTGAGTAGAAGCCACACTAAATTGGCTCGACTCAATAAAGTCTTCAGTTGCGGTATTAATAATCTGAGTTTGCTCGTCAGTTGTTAAACCAGCATAAACAGTTAATAGTGCTGCTGAGGTTTTAACTTTAGCTAGGCTATTAGTTAGAATGTCTTTACAGTAAAAATACTGGCTTTGCTCACACCACAGGGTGTTAATAGATTGTGTTGTAAGCTCAGCACGTTGGGCTAAATAATCAGTGCGTGCATCGCTTAAATCTAGTTTTTCACCCATTTCGAGTAAATCTTTTGTGGCGCGATGTAAAATAGCAATAATACCTAGGTCGTTCATTTTGTAAGGGCTGGTCTCGTAAATCACTTTGCTGTCAAAGTTGTTACGTTTAAAAAAGTCTACTAGGTATAAAAAGCGGTCGTACTCACTTTTATGTGGGCGCTGCGACGAATCTACATGGCTTGTATCACGACGAGTGTACTCCCAATCAACACATGGCACGGCTTGGAGTGCGTCATCCCATGATGGGCTGTTATCCATGCCCGACTCCCACGGATGGTAAGTCACTACTAAACCTGTATTTTCAGGATCGCGGTCGTTGTACCACCATAAATGGTAATCAACAACTTTTGAGAATAATGCCTTAACTTTTTGCTCTGCAAGGGTTTTATCTTGTGCGCTTGCAAGCATTTCTTTCATTACTGTGGCCACAACGGGTGGCTGTGAAATAGACGTACTTTTAATTTTTTTGTCTGAGCCCCAAACATCAGGACCTGGGAAATACGTGTCGGCATCTTTATGAAATAAGATATGTGGCACCATACCGTCATCCCACTGACCTGAAAATAACACATCAATTTCTTGCCACGCACGCTCCTCATCAGACTTCATCCAACCTAGCGCAGTTATTGCTGAATCCCAGTTCCATTGAAACGGGTAAAGGCCATGTGTTGGTACTGTATAGCCACCTAAATCGTTTGCTATAAGTGTTTTAGTAGCAAGGTCTGCAAGTGATGAAGCTGTGACTGCATCAATTTTACTGCTGTTTATAGTAGTCATATTGGGTGCTCTTTGTGTGTTATTTTCGATTTATATAATACTAAAGCACTCATTATGGGTTGTAAATGTTTTTTTTCTGTGCTTAAATCCTGTTCGAAGTAACAAAAAACTAACATGTATATCTTGATTATTTTTATTTTACTTAGCCACACTCTAAGTAAATACACACTGACAACTAGCACAATTGGAGAATACCCGTGAATAAAACAACGATCGCCTCTATTGTATCTTTATGCCTCGCACAGGGCGCGTTTGCCGCAGAAGAGTCTGCGCCAGATACAGCAAAAAAAGCTAATAACGTTGAGCGTATTATCGTCTCTGGTACCAGTAAAGGGCGTGTAATTTCAGACACTCCACAATCTGTAACCTCAATTAGCGAAGACGAATTAGTAAAGCTTTCATCAAGCAGCCAAGCAGATGTACTTCGTTACATCCCAGGTATTAAAGTAGAAGGGGGCGGTGGTGAGGTTGCAACAAACCTACAAGTAAGGGGCTTACCTTCGTCGGGTCAGTTTCAGTTTACGCCACTGTCGTACGACGGTTCACCTAGTTTGAGTGTTTTTGGCTTAAACTCGTCGGCATTTGATGTCTACTACCGTAATGACTTAGGTATTGAGCGTGTAGAGTTTGTACGTGGTGGTGTATCTAACTTATTTGGCCAAGGTTCTGTAGCGGGTATTATTAACTACATTTCTAAAACAGGCAGTGATGATCCGCAAAGTACCGTGCAAATGGAGCTATCTGATCAGGGTCGTACTCGTTTAGATTTTGCTACAAGCGGGCCGCTTAACGAAGATGGCCTTTACTATGCGCTATCGGGGTTTTACCGTTACGACGAGGGCCCGTTAGATACAGGACTTGAGACTAAAGGTACTCAGCTTCGCGGTAATATTCGTAAAGAATTTGATGACGGCTCAGGCTCATTTACAGTTTATGGCCAATACATTGACGATCAAGCGCAGTTTTACCTTCCTATTCCGCTTGATGGTAACAGCCGTGAGCGTTTAATTGGTAACGATGGACGCGAAGTGGAGTCATTACAAACAGCTAATGTATCTAACCTCTCTTACGATACTGCCAATGGTCGTTATGAATCGCCAATTAGTGATGGTGTGGTAACTAAAGGTGGCTCAATCTCGGTCGTATTTGAAAAAGAGCTCGCTAACGATTTTGCTATTAACATGCGCAGCAAATACGCAAAGTACCAGCACGAATTTAACCTATTTTTAGATGGCGACGGTATTATTAACGTCCCTGAGAGCCAAGAAGACTTTTTAGCTAACCGTGGTTTAGGTGATGCAAGTGGTGCAGCGTTTACTTATACTGCATCGGGTCAGGCACTGGCAAGCGATGACTTATTATTTGCTAATCGTATTTTAGATAGAGACCGCCCAGCAGAAGATTTTTCTGCCGAATTTAATATTATTAAAAGTATTTTTGTTGGCGATTTTAGCCACGATATCACGGTAGGTACGTTTTTCTCACACAGTGAAGCCGATGACGATAACGTTATTACGACCTACTTAGGTGAGTTTAACAATAACCCAAAGCTGGTTGATTTAACGTACACCAATGCCGATGGCGATGTTGTTCAGTACACACAAAATGGCATTAGTGGGCCTGGTATTTCATACACTAACCAAACTATTAGCGCTACGCGCCGTGCACTTTACATAGCGGATCAAATGGAAAGCGATGATTGGATTATCGACTTTGGTGTACGCTATGAAGAAATAGACGGCAAAATTAGCCGTGAAGGCAGACAAGTTGTACAAATTTCTGATGCTCTATCACTTGCGCCTAATTTACAGGTAAACACCACAGGCAGTGGTGTAATGACCTACGGTGAGGTAGACACCTCTGAATTTGCGGTATCGGGTGCGGCGTTATATCGCTTAACTGATAATTTAAATGTATATGCCAATGCGTCTCGCGGGTTTTTCTTCCCAGAAATTAGAGGTATTCAGTTTAACGATTTAGGCGAGCCTGCCAGCTACGAAGCCGAAATTGTTGAGCAAGGCGAGCTAGGTGTTAAGTTTTTTGATAACGACTTTAGCGGTAGCGTTGCTTTATTTAGAACCGACTTAAAAGACAGGCGCAGCGTAGACTTTGTAAACGATGGTAACGGGGGCGTATTAGAGCTGCCAGTTATGCAATCGACCAAAGCAACGGGTGTGGAGCTTACTGGTCGTTACGATATTACCGACGAGTGGGCTGTTGATGCCAACATGACCTACACCGACCACGAATTTACTGAGTTTGATTCAGACTCTTCTATTATTGGCAACGAGTTACGCCGTAAACCGAAAATATTATTTAACTCATCTATCAGTTATACCGCAGATAACTGGGATGCATCGATTTACCATAACTTTACCGGTAAAAACTATGCTAACGACTCGAACTCGGTAGAGCTTGATTCATTTCACTTATTTAGGTTTGATGCAGGTTATAACTGGCAAATTGCACCAGAGCAAACAGTACGCTTAAGCGTAGGGGTATTTAACTTGTTTGACTCTGATGGTGTAACCGAAGGCTCGCCGCGTTTAGGTAATAGCCAAACGTCAGACAACCCATATTTTGTAGGTCGCCCAATTCTCCCACGACGCGTTACTTTAAGAGTTAAGTACGACTTTTAAATAAATGCTTTATGCCTATTAACCTACTTTGGGGTTAATAGGCTTTTTGCATTGTGATGCAATTTTCAGCTAAGTTAGTGATAGGCTTGTTTTTAGGTACTTTTTAGAAGTAAGCAAATAGCAAATTTGGTTTTTTATTTTTGAGAAGGCGCTGTGTTTTCTTAATGTGAATACGCGAAATAATTATGAATATATTAGATTTTTCAATAGTTGCTCTCTACCTTGGTGCCTTATTGGTAATGGGGTTTATGCTACGCGAACAAACCAATAAAAGTGATTACTTTTTAGGAGGCAAAAGCTTAGGATGGAAACCGCTGGCTTTGTCGGTAATGGCCACTCAGCTTTCGGCTATTAGCTTTATTTCGGCTCCTGCATTTGTTGGTTTGCGTGAAGGCGGTGGTATGCAATGGCTCTCGTATGAGTTAGGTGTACCGCTGGCGATGATTTTAATTTTAGCGACTATTTTACCTAAGCTTTATAAAAGCGGTATTGTCAGTATTTACGATTACTTAGAAATGCGTTTTGGCCGCTCAACCCGTGTGCTTATTAGTGTGGTATTTCAGTTTAGCCGCGCATTTGCCACCGGTATTATGATTTATGCAGTATCGCTTATTTTACAAGGCACCATGGGCATAGAAGCGTGGCAGGCTATTGTGCTTACCGGCGTGATCACGGTGTTATATTCACTACAAGGCGGTATGAAAGCGGTTGTGTATGGTGATGCCATTCAAATGATCATCATTGTACTTGGCACCATTGCCTGTATTGGTTTTGGGCTTTATCACTTAGGTGGCGTTGATACCTTTATTGCAAATGTTGATTCGAGCCGATTAGAAGCTATAAAGCTTGATTCGTTTGGCTTTAGTGGTGACGGCTTTGGCTTTTTACCTATGATTTTTGGTGGTGTAGTACTTTACGCTTCTTACTACGGGTGTGACCAAACGCAGGCACAGCGTGCCCTTAGTGCAAAAGATCCTAAAAACTTGCGCTACATGATTTTAGCCAACGGGGTAGTGCGTTTTCCTATTACTATTTTATATTGTGTGTCGGGTTTAATTGTAGGCACACTGGCTATGACTAATCCTGACTTTTTAGCAAAAATTCCAGCCGATAACCCAGATTGGATGATGCCAATATTTATTTTAGATTACTTGCCGCATGGCCTAATTGGTTTATTAGTTGTAGCTATTTTATCGGCGGCTATGTCGTCACTCAGCTCAGCTATTAACTCGCTTTCGGCGGTCAGTATTGAAGATTACAGCCGTATTTCTAATAAAGAGCTAGACCAACCAACGTATTTAAAACTGGCTAAGTACTTAGGCTTAGCATGGGGCGCAATTACGCTTGTGTTATCACTTTTTGCTGGTGACATAGCGCCCACTATTATTGAAGCAATTAACAAAGTGGGCTCACTATTTTATGGCCCAATACTCGCAGTATTTTTAATAGCAGTGTTAAGTAAGCGAAGTGCTGCCCTGCATGCAAATATAGGCTTAATTAGTGGTGTACTAATTAACTTGTTGGTGTCGATATTTGCGCCTGATGTATTTTGGTTTTGGTGGAACTTCATTGGCTTTGTAAGCACTGCAATTATTATTTATGTAACCAGTCGCGTTATTCCTCGTGAAGTAAACGAAGTCGCTAAAGCGCAAAACGCTGCGACAATCTCAAACTCTATTTTAACCGGTAAAGATATCGTTATGCTGCTGAGCATGTTTGTAGTGATGATATTAATTTGCTTTGCTATTCCTTCAATTTTTTCGTGAGCTTTGACTAATGGATGCTAACAAGTCGTTTTTAATCGATTTATTTACCACTGCGGTAAATGCCTGTAAACCGAGTGATTGCATGAGCAAGTACTTAAAAAATATAGATGCCAGCAATGGCTTATGTGTAGTAGGTGCAGGTAAAGCGGCCGCAGAAATGGCCGCTGAGGTTAATCGCTTTTATGGTGATAAATGCTTTGGCGCTGTAGTGACGCGTTATGGCTATGAAAGTGATAGCGATACTGGGCGCATAAAAGTACTTAGCGCTAACCACCCAACACCTGACGATAACAGTTTAGCAGCAGGTAAAGCGCTGTTAGAGCTGGTAAAAAATAACCCTGCCGATATTCCTATTTTGTTTATTATTTCGGGTGGCGGTTCGTCATTGATGTGTCTGCCTGTTGATGATGTACCGTTTGCGAAAAAGCAGGCGCTTAATCAGTTTTTACTTAAAAGTGGTGCAAGTGTTGATGAAATTAATGTTGTGCGTAAACAACTCTCGCTTGTTAAAGGCGGTAAGTTAGCGCAAGCGGCTAAATCGGATTATGTAACGCTGATTATTTCTGATGTAGTAGGCGATAAGCCAAGCGATATTGCCTCAGGCCCTACTGTTAGCGATGGCAGCACTAAAGCTGATGCACTGGCTATTTTACAAAAGTACAATTGGCCAGTCATAAGTGAGATTGAAGCCCATTTACTAAAACCTGAGCAAGCGGGTGCAGCCGATACAGTTGGGGAGCACTTTATTGTAGCTAATGCGCAGCACGCCATAGATAGCGCAATAAATGTAGCAGAGCATCAAGGTTGGGATACGCAAGTACTTGGATACGATATTCAAGGAGAGGCGAAAGACGTTGCCCTAGCCCACGCTAAAATTGCCCTTGAGCAAAAAGAACAAGGCAAGCGGGTTATGTTGTTCTCAGGTGGCGAGCTTACAGTAACTGTTGCCGATGTATATGGCGATGGCGGCCCCAATCAAGAGTATTTAATGGCACTGGCTGATGCGCTAAACGGCGAAGCCGGTATTTATGCAATAGCGTGCGATACCGATGGCGTTGACGGTAGTAAAGACGTTGCTGGTGCGTACATAGATTGCAGTACGATTGCTCGCGCACAAGCCGCCGGGGAGAACTTACAAGCGCAGTTACAAGGTCACAACAGCTATCAATTTTTTAAAGCTATTGATGATTTAATTATTACTGGGCCAACAAACACTAACGTTAACGATTTTAGAGTGATTGTGATTGAGTAGGCGCTGCGCCATACTTGTTCTTTATAGTGGTTTAACGTAATCTTGAGCTCCAATTTTATTAGGGTTAATAGCTATGTTTTCGCTAAATAACAGTAAGTTATTACGCTCAGGTTTTGAGCTTGGAAAAGGCGATAAGCTTTTTCAAGACATTGAGCGTGATATTATTAAAGTGGTGTTTTGGGAGCAATACGTAACACAAAGCCATATTGTGAGCGCAACCCGAATTCCGCAGCAAACTGTCTCGCGTTTACTTAAGTCGTTAACTCAGCACGGCGTAATAGTGCAAACCGATACGCTTATTCCTAATAAAAAAGGCAAACCTGGGTTTGGCATTGCGCTAAACCCTGATTACGGGTTTACCTTTGGTTTAGCTATTTTGCTTGATGCCATTTCACTTGCGGTTATGGATTTTACTGGCAAAGTGGTTTACACCCACATGCAGCTAATGTCGGATATGAGCATCAATAACGTGCTTAAATGCGCGAAAAAGCTGGTGGATGACATAAGCGCAGAACGCGATATTCCAAGCGATAAAATACTGGGTATGGGCGTGGGTATTTCAGGTTTTTTTAGTTCTATGGATGGCAAAATGAATACCCACCATATGCTAGAAGAGTGGTCGCAAGTTGATATTATCGATATTGTATCGCAGTGTTTTCAGCTACCTACTTGGGTGGTTAACGACGCCACAGGCGCAGCTGCAGGCGAGGGCGTTGCAGGTATTGGCCGTGAATATAAAAACTTTGTATATATGTTTGTATCGGCGGCATTTGGTGGCGGTATAGTTAATAACGGCGACGTACTGCGTGGTACATACGGTAACGCTGGCGAGCTTGGCGATATGCTACCGCCTAAACTATATGCTCATCCAAATTTAGAGTTACTGAAACGTATTTTGAAAAAAAATGGCGTAGCGGTTGATTCAATTTACGATCTACACGATAACTTTGACCCAGAATGGCCAGGCGTAGAAGAGTGGCTATTTAAAGTTCAAGATTCATTTGATCTAGTAGCAACCTGTTGCTCGGCGTTATTAGATGCAGAAGCGATTATTATTGGCGGCCATATACCTAAAGAGCTGGCTGAAAAAGTGATAGCACGTACTGAGGTTTACGCGCAATTTAGACGAGGTGCTAAACGCCCAATGCCTAAGCTGGTGGTGTCTAATATTGATAATTTTCCGGTGTCGATAGGCGCAGCAACATTGCCATTTAGAGAGCTGTGTTTGTAGCGTTTTCTTATCTTAAAATAAATCGCGTAATTTAGCGATTTGGTACTGTAACCGTAAATTTAAAAACAAAAAAGCCGATAATGCCTATGCAATATCGGCTTTTTAGTGTTATTTATTAAAGCTATTAGGCTTTAGCAAAGGCATCTTGTAGTGGAGGTACTACTTGCTTTTTACGGCTTAATACACCATCTAACCATACTTTATCATTTTCTGGTTTTACGCCGTAAGCCTGCTCAACTAAGTTTGCATCGTCAGATACAATTAGCATTTGTGAGCCTTCTTTCATAATATCGGTAAGCAGCAAAAATACTGAGTGACGATTACCTTCGGCTTTAAGCTTTGCAATATCAGCTTCAAGGTCAGCTTTAATATCGTCAAACACAGCAAGGTCGATTACTTCTAGTTGGCCAATACCTACTAGGTTACCGTTCATGTTGAAATCTTTAAAGTCACGCATAACTAAGTCACGTGCAGGTGTATCTTCTACTGCAGACTTAACGCGGAACATATCCATGCCTAGTTCTTTAAAGTCTTCAACACCCGCAATTTCAGCAAGTGCTTCAACACATTTAATATCGGCAGTGGTACATGTAGGTGATTTAAATATTACGGTGTCGCTTAAAATTGCACACATCATAATACCTGCGATGTCTTTAGGGATTTCTACGCTGTAAAAATCGTACATCATTTTAATAATGGTATTTGAGCAGCCAACAGGACGGATCCAACATTCAAGCGGAGTAGATGATGTTAAGTCACCTAATTTATGGTGATCTACCACGCCAACAACACGGGCTTGGTCGATATCATCAGGTGCTTGTGTTTTTTCTGTGTGATCGACAATATAAACATCTTCACCCGCGTAGCTTAGTTTAAGCTCAGGTGCTTCGAAGCCAAATTTATCAAGGATAAATTGAGTTTCTGGTGAAACTTCACCAAGACGAGTTGGTATTGCCGGCTCATCAATTTGGTTTTTTAAATAAGCCAGTGCAATTGCACCACAAATAGAATCTGAATCTGGGATTTTATGGCCCACTACATACATAGACATTGACGGAACTCCTTTAAATTTGCCGATATTCTAACAAAGTCTGCGCCCTTTAACATATAGACAGTGCAATTAAGTTTTAGTTACACTTTAAAATATTGAATTTACTAGGTGTATAAATATGCGACTGGGCCGTAAGGGGTGGAATAACGTTATAATCTTCTCGATGCTGATTATGATTTTCTTTTTAAATGGTTGGCATAAGCAGTTTTTAAGTGGTGAACAAGAGCCCACATTGCAAGCGGTGTTACCTACACAAAGCTTTGTTTTAACCCTTAGTTTTGTTGATCAAAAAATTGAGCGTATTGGTACTAGTTGGCGTACAACTGCAATAAAAAAAGATGTGCCTGTTTTTTGGCAACCATCAGAGCAACAACTACAAGAACTTGTTAATATTTGGCAAGGAATACAGTTGCCAGTGGTTAATGAGTCTGTGGTTTTTAACCCAAATGCGCCTTTGTTTGTTGCCACATTTGAATTAGCTGGAGAAAGTTTGCCTTGGGTATATTTACTTTACAAAGGAAATAATCAGTATTATTTACTCGAAAAAAGTACTCAGCGCGTATTTTCACTTGATATAACTACAGCTACACAGTTGTTTCCTAGTTTTGATTTTTCACAAAGTGGGTCTAATTAATGCCTGAATTACCAGAGGTAGAAGTGAGCCGAATGGGCATTACTCCTCACATAAAAAACCAAGTTGTAACCAAGGTTAATATTTATAATGCGAGTATGCGCTGGCCAGTACCTGACGATGTTTACCAGCTAGAGGGGTTAACTGTTACCAATATTGAGCGCCGTGCAAAATATTTATTGCTGCATTGTGAGCTTGGTAGCACTATTTTACATTTAGGTATGTCAGGTAACCTACGGGTTGTAGATAAGAGCGAGCCTTTAAAAAAGCACGACCATGTTGAATTTGTATTTGCTAATGATAAAGCGCTGCGCTTAAACGATCCTCGCCGCTTTGGGTGTTGCTTATGGCAAGAGCCAGGTGAGGTGCATAAGTTACTCTCAAAGCTTGGCCCAGAGCCCTTAACGGATAACTTTTTCGCAAAGCGCGTATACGAGCAGTCACGCAATAAAAAAGTACCTGTAAAACAGTTTATTATGGATAACGCTGTGGTAGTAGGGGTTGGGAATATTTACGCTAACGAGTCATTGTTTAAAGCTGGGATTCATCCAAAGCGCGAAGCGGGGAAGGTGTCACTTAAGCGCTATCAAGCACTTATCCCTATAATAAAAGACACGCTTGCTGCCGCTATAACTCAAGGTGGTACCACGCTTAAAGACTTTGCACAAAGTGATGGTAAGCCGGGTTATTTTGCTCAAGAGCTATTGGTATATGGGCGAAAAGGAAAGCCCTGTTTAACGTGTGATAATGAGCTGGAAGAAATAAGGCTGGGGCAGCGTAGTACTGTTTTTTGTTCACATTGCCAAAAGTAACTACCTTTACTTTCTAATGCTATAAAGAAAACCCCGTTAACACATGGTGCTAACGGGGTTTTTAGTATATGCAAAGCGTTTTAAACTTTAAACTCGTCTACCGATAAACGCAGCTCTTCGGCTAGTTTTGCTACTTCAGAACTTGAGATATTAGTTTGGCTTGCGCCTTCAGCTGTTTGTTCTGCAATAGCAACAATAGACTCTAAACGTTCACTAATTTCTTCAGCCACTTGTTGTTGCTCAAGTGCTGCTGTAGATATTTCTTCACTCACGTCATGGGCTTGCGATACCGCAAAGGTGATTGAGTCAAGCGCTGTACTTGCTAAGTCAGTTTGCTCTACACACGATACCGCACGTTGCTTACCTTTGGTCATTGCTGTTACAGCCGCTTCTGCGCCCGTTTGTAGCGATTCAATCATTGATTGGATCTCTTGTGTCGACTCTTGAGTTTTACTTGCCAGTGAGCGTACTTCGTCTGCTACAACGGCAAAGCCACGGCCGTATTCACCTGCACGGGCGGCTTCGATTGCGGCGTTAAGCGCGAGTAAGTTAGTTTGATCTGCAATTCCACGAATAACATCAAGTATGCTGCCAATCGATGCGCTATCTTGGTGAAGCTTATTAATAACTTGAGAGGCATCATCAACCTCGCGAGCTAATTGCTCAATAGTTGCTTTGTTATTGTTTGAAATACCTTTAACACGCTCAGCTTCTTTATCTGCGTTTTTAATTTCGCTTAATGCTTGCTGTGCACTATTGCTTACTGTTTGCGATGTGCTGCTCATTTCAGTCGTTGCTGTTGCTGCCTGCTGTACTTGTGCCTGCTGATTGCTAATAGCTTGGCTTGATTCAGCAGTAATGGCTGAGGTTTCTTCTGATGCAGCTGCTAATTGAGTCGAGCGAGAAATAATACCTTTAATTAAGCTGCGTAGGCTGTCTATTAAAGTATTACAGCTTTTAGATAACTCACCAAATTCGTCTTTAGCGCTGTCATCCAAGCGTTGAGTCATATCACCACTGGCTACAATATCTAAAATTCTGTTTACTTCGGCAAGTGGTTTTGTAATACGGCTTACGGTTATATATGCAATGGCGATAGCGAGTAAAGTTGCGATAATCATGCCCGCCCACGTCCATAAGTTTGCTGAGTCTACGTCATTACGAACGCCTTTTTGCAGCTCAAAAGCAACATTACTTGCTTGCGAAACTAACTCGTCAATTTGGTTAAGTGCTATTTTTGTTGCGGCCTCTGAATCGGCTAGCTCTTTTTCAGTGAGCGCAATTGAATCAATTAAACGTTTTTTATTCGCAGCTAAACTATTATTACCTTTTACGTTACTCTCAAGTGCTTCAACATGCTCTTTAAGGTCATTAAACAAGTCGCTATGGCTTTGTTCTATAGCCGGTTTAATCAGAGCAACAGTGCGTGTTACTTCTTCAAGGTAGTAGGTTTGCTCGCTTTTAACTATATCTAATGTGGTTAATGTTTTTACTGTTAACATATCGGTACTGTTGGTAACCACCGACATAAAGTTATTTTCCAAGTTATTTGCAGCTTGAAAAGCACGAGGGTGGTCTTGTTCAAAACCATCTATATCTATTATGTCTAAAACTACTGAGTTAGCATCTTCTGCGCTAAGCTCAATGGCTTCAATTTGTGCAGAGAGTGTTTTATTTAGCGCCAGTTGTTTATTTTTATCTTCGAGTAAGTCTTCAACAATACCTATAAAGTTTTTATACGTTTGCTCAACACTTTGGCTACTTTTACTTAGTTCAGGATCGTTTTTAACAACGCTCTGAAGCTGTGCATGGAGTTCGTTGAATGATTTTTTTTGTTCGAATACTCTTTTTTTAATGGGTTCAAGCTCACTTGCAGATGAAGTATAAAAACTTGCTTGTGCTGCCTTACTCATTAATATGAATTCAGCTTGTAGCTCTGAACTTTTGTTTAATGCGGGTAATGATAGCTGGTTCACCTGTTGAGTAGAACGGTCTATATTAGCTATTTTAATTAACGAATTGCCGCCAATAATTAAAAGTAATAGCGTGATAAATATAAAACCACCCCAAATACGTTGGCTCACTGTTAGATTCATATGGATTTCCACTCAAAGATACTTAATTAAAACTTATCGGCTTTTATCCGGATAAGTTAAGTAATTAAAATCAATTACTTTAATTAATTTTAACTATTAGTTTATAAATCTAACAGATGTATTGGAATTTTTCAGGTTATTTAGGTGAAAAGAATCATTTTTCTATAATTAGATTTTTTGTTTTTATATTCATTAACGTCATCCCGTTGCCCCACACGCAGCCTGTATCTAACGCGTGAATGTGATTGAGGTCTGTTTTACCTTCAAGCGATGCCCAGTGGCCAAAAATAAGCTCATCCTTAAGTGTGAGAATATTCTTGTGCATAAACCAAGGTGTTAACGAATTACTATCTGCTATTGCGCCTTTTGCATTAAGGTCAAGCATATTATTGCGGGTTAAAAAACGCATTCGGGTAAAGTAATTGACTATGTATCTAAATTTTTCATAGTCATTAAGTGTTGTTGACCACGTTTTAGGATGAGGAGAGTACATATGCTCAAAAAAGTTTTTTGCATTCTTTGATTGATAGCAATCTTGAGCAAATTTTGCGTGTTGCAATGCGTCTTCAATTGACCAATCAGGGTTTAAGCCTGCATGGGAGATAAAGCAATTATGTGTTTTTAAATATAAAGCGAGTGGTTGGGTTTGTAAAAAAGAGATATAACGCTTTAGTAAGCTACTTTTAAAAATAGGGGCTAATTTATCTTTTGGGTTAGTCGGCTTATTTAAAAAATAACAAGCAATCATGTGTAAATCATGGTTACCCAGTGTGATGGTCATGCTGTCTTGATGTTGATAGATGAAATCAAGACAAGCAAGTGAGTCTGGACCACGGGCAATAATGTCACCCACTAAATATAGGTGATCTTTACTTGGGTTAAAATTAACCCGTTGTAATAAAGTGCTGAATTCTTTGAAGCACCCTTGTAAATCACCTATTGCATAATCGGCCATGTAGCGTTTTTACTAATGCAAAATATTAGGGCAAGCTAAACGAAATACATTAATAGGTGCTTCAAACTCTGCGCCAAACTCATTGCGTAGCGTGTAGTGGCCTTGCATTGTACCAACAGGTGTATCTAGGATAGCACCACTGGTGTATTTGTAACTCTCACCTGGGCCAATTGTTGGGGTTTCGCCAACAACGCCTTCGCCTTCAACTTCAACTTCTTTGCCGTTTGCGTCTGTAATTAACCAATAACGGTGCAATAGCTTAGCACTGCATAAGCTATGGTTTTTTATTGTTACAGAATAAGCAAATACGTATTTTTCTATTTCCGGCTGCGATTGACCTTCAACATAAAATGTTTCTACAGACACCTTTACAGGTGACCCAATATTACTGCTCTTTGTCATAAATCCAGTTAGCTATATCGATAAATTGTTGTAGAGACAAGCTTTCAGCGCGTAATGTAGCATCAATACCTATGCTTGCCATTTCATCGGCTGTTAGTAAGTTGCCAAGACTATTTCGTAATGTTTTACGACGTTGATTAAACGCTTCTAAACAGACTGTGTTGAGTATTTTTACGCTTTTAGCTGTACGTTGCTCAGGCTTTTTAGGAATTAAGCGAATAACTGCAGAGTCAACTTTAGGAGCGGGCTTAAAACATTCTGGCGGCACTTCAATTACAGGCATTGCATTACAGTAGTACTGCGTCATTACACTTAAACGACCAAATGTTTTACTACCAGGGCCTGCAACCATGCGCTTTACAACTTCTTTTTGAAGCATAAAGTGCATGTGCTCAATGTTATCGGCAAACTCAAAAAGATGAAATAACAATGGCGTAGAGATGTTGTAAGGTAAATTACCAAACACTTTTAACTTTTTGTCGTCTTTAACTAAGCTTGCGAAGTCGTACTTCATTGCATCGCCTTGGTTTACCGTTAATTTTGGCCCTAAAAATGGGTGTTCAATTAAGCGTTTTGCAAGGTCTTTATCTAGCTCTACAACTGTTAGGTGTCCGCTAAGTTCAGCAACAGGTTCGGTGATCGCACCTAGGCCTGGGCCTATTTCTACTAAATTATCTTCTGGTTTAGGATCGATTGCTGAAACTATTTTATCGATGATCATTTCATCAAATAGAAAGTTTTGTCCAAAACGTTTTCGGGCGCGGTGTCCTAAATGTACTTTATCGGTCATTGATTTTGTGCTTTTTCATGGGCGAGCTTAATTGCTTCGCGGATCGCTAATTCAAAACTTCCAACATCGGCGGTACCTGTACCAGCTAAATCTAGCGCTGTACCGTGGTCAACTGAAGTGCGAATAAAAGGTAAACCCAGCGTGATATTCACCGATTTACCAAATCCTTTGTATTTTAGCACAGGTAAACCCTGATCGTGATACATAGCAAGTACGGCATCGGCTTCTGAAAGGTATTTATCCTGAAATAATGTATCGGCAGGTAGTGGACCAATTAAATTCATCCCTTGGCTTCTTAAAATATCAAGGGTAGGGGTAATTGTGTCTATTTCTTCACGGCCCAAGTGACCATCTTCACCAGCGTGCGGATTTAACCCACAAACTAATATACGTGGCTTTTCAATACCAAACTTAGTCCGTAAGTCGTGATCTAAAATAGTGGCAACCTTGGTCAGGCGGTCTTCGGTGATTGCACGAGAAACATAAGCCAGCGGGATGTGTGTTGTAACAAGCGCAACACGAAGCCCTTCTGTGGCTAATAACATGACAACATCTGCTGTGTTTGACTGCTGTGCAAAATACTCTGTGTGGCCACTGAACGAAATACCGGCTTTATTAATAATGCCTTTATGAACAGGACCTGTAACTACAGCGTCAAACGTGCCATCCATGTTTTTTTCGCTTGCGATACGCAAGGTGTCTAACACGTATTGGCCATTAGCATCGTTAAGTACGCCTAGCTCTACATCATCACCTAAATTGACTTGATAAATATACACACTGCATGCTGGTGTTGCTTTAGCAGGAGCGTTTTCGTCAAACTCAATGAGGTTTATAGTTAAACCTAAAAGCTTTGCACGTTCTTTTAATAATTTGGCATCAGCAAGCACAACAAGTTGTGCATCCCACGCTTGCTGAGCAAGCGTAATAAGCAAATCTGGACCAATGCCAGCGGGTTCACCTGGTGTAATTGCTATTCTTAAGGTCATATTTATTCGTCTGTAGGGAAAATTTCAACATGGGCTTGTTCGCGCATTTCTTGCTGCCAGTTGAAGCTTTCTTCTTTAAATTTACGGTTAAATAGCATGCCATGTGCGCGGTTACGTTTTGCTAACTCAGTTTTATCAGCAACACGTTTGTCGAGTAGCTGTACTATATGCCAACCAAACTGGGTTCTAAAAGGCTCGCTAATCTCGTTTTGTTTGAGCGATAGTAATGTATCTCTAAACGCAGGGACATAGGTAGTTGGATCAGTCCAATCGTATTCACCGCCTTTAAGTGCAGAGCCTGGATCTTCAGAGTATTCTTTGGCGAGCTCGCCAAAATCAGCGTTGCCAGCACGTAAGTCTTTAGCAAAACCAGCAAGCATGTTACGTGCTTTTTCTTCGCTTAAAATAATTGAAGGTTCAATAAGTATGTGGCGTGAGCGCACTTCTGTTGTTTCAACAACTTGTAGGCCACGCACATCTTGGACTTTAATAATATGGAAACCAGCACCTGAGCGAAGTGGCCCTACGATAGCACCTTTCTTTTTACTCTTTACAGCTTCAGCGAAAAGAGAAGGCATCTCATTTATGCCCATCCAACCTAATTGACCGCCTTCAAGTGCTTTAGAGCCACTTGATGATGAAATTGCAATGCGTTTAAATTCTTGGCCGTCGTTAAGTAATTCAATAACTTTATCAGCACGTATTTTAGCCGCTGAGATTTCATCTGCTGTTGCTTCGTTAGGAATATCGATCAGGATGTGGCCAATATCATACTCTTCTGCACTTTGACCTTGGCTAGCCATTATTTTTAATAAATTATCGACTTCTTGCTCACTAATATAAATGCGGCGGTCAACGTTTGCGCGGGTAACTTGTTGTGTTGTGATTTCTTTACGTATTTCTTCACGGTATGCTTGAAAGCTATCGCCAGATGCTTCAACCGTACGTCGTAAATCGCTAATTGTACCGCCTTGCTCTTTTGCAATGTTAGCAAGCGTTTGATCTAATTGGCTGTCAGAAATTTGTAAACCCATGCGCTCAGCCATTTGCATCATCAGTGCTTGGCTAACTAAACGTTCCATGGCTTGCACACGTAAAGTTTCGTCTTTAGGTAATTGTTGACCTTGTTCTTGGGCTTGCTTTTTTACGCGATCAACAATGGAGTTTACTTCGCTTTGTAAAATAACACCTTGGTTTACAATGCCAACAACTTTGTCAATTTCTACTGGTTCAGCAAATGCATTTTGGCACAGGCTGATACTTAAAACGGTTGATACTAATAATTTTTTTAAAGTCATGTTCTATTTACTACTCTTGCTAATAGTACGTTTGTAATACTAGTTATTAAGAAAATACGGTCTACGATAGCCAAAAATACCTTGTTGTAATAGTTTTTGTGCATCATAGCGGCTTTTACTTCCCAGTCCTTTTAGTACAAAATTAAAACTAATACCTGAATCAAAGGTGGCTTGCTCTGTACCTATTGACTGATTTAAATCAGTTTCGATTTGGCGGTGACCAGTAATTTGAAACGCCCAACAGCACGATTCATACTGCAACCCACTTAATATTTCGACACTTCGGTTGTTTTCAAGGTCGCGATGATAGCTTGCAATAAACTGCCATTCGTCACTTATTGGAATACTTGTAAACACACCTGTTTGCTCGATTGTATTTCCTGAGACATCATTTGCATAGCGATGGTTCAATTGCACTAGCTGATTATTATCACCTTTGTAATCTAAAGTGGCATTTGATTGAATCATTTGTTTGCTATCAGTGTTGTACTGTATACCCGCAGAAAAATACCAACGACGATGCCAATGTACCATGGTTTGCGCTGCAAATAATGCATTGTAATTGGTATCTGAGTTTAAGCTTTGCTCGGTTGGCTTGGCATCATCAGATAAATAAAATATTTGTCCGGCACTAAAGTTAAAAATCTCTTCTTGTTTTTTATCAAATAAGCGCGTTGTTGCACCGAGCGTAAACTGGTTTGCAGCGGCTATTCTATCAACACCAGAAAAGCGTGTGTCTCTAAATAAGCCGTAATAATCGTCTTGTAATTTGGTTGTATCGTATAAACCAATATCAGATTGATCCTTATTGGGCGTATATAAATACTGTATTTGCGGCTCTAGTGTTTGAATACCGTCTTGGACAAGGAAGGAAGTATCGCGCTCAAAATTAAGCTGTGAATATAAACGTACTTTTGGCAAAGTACGCGATACGCTTTGTTTAAACTGTGTGCCAGAAAGGTCACCTTGTTGATCGTAATTTGTTTGTAATAAGCTTACTTCAGATAAAAATGACCATGCGTATTGGTCGTAATCAAACCGTGCTTTTGGCTCAATATGAACTCGAGTTGCTTGATCTATAATTGCAGAGCTGTTGGTGAAATGGCTCAACTCACCAGACACGCTAAAATCAAAATGATCAAATTTCCATGGTACTGTTTGTGTGAAATTAATTTGTGGGATAGCAGTGTACGACTCTAAGTGATCACCCAGTACCTCAAAGTTTTGAACTTTTATATCGGTCCGCCATGTGTCTCCTAAATGAGTCAGTACGCCGGTACGATAAAGTTGAGTGTCGGTTTTACTCGCATAACTAGATTCTAAATCAGTAATGTAGTTATCGTCGCTTACATTGGTAACGTCAACACTTGCTCGCCAATTTTCGTTTAAGTAACTCTTTTGCTGCCAATGAAACATGTAGCGCTCACCAAGCGCTGGCTCTGAGTCGTCTTTGTTTAGGTATTCTATACCCACTAGGCCTTCATGTTGCTTGGTTAAATATCTAAGCTCTGTTTTTAATTGCAAACCCTTGTTAGCCATATAACGTGGTGTGATGGTGGCATCTAAGTTAGGCGCAATATTCCAATAATAAGGAGTAATGGTTTCTAAACCATACTTGTCTGAGCTTGAAATACTCGGGGTGAGTAATCCCGATTTACGGCGCTCGTCTAATGGAAAAGTAAAATAAGGTAAATACAAAACAGGGGTATTTAAAATTCGAAGTATGGCGTTATGAGTTTCGCCCCAGCCTTCTTCGCGAGATAAATTAATTTCGTCGGCTTCAATTTCCCAAGCTGGGGTTTCGCCCGGACAAGCAGTAAAGCTTGCATTCATCAGTACTAAGCCAGAATCATTTATAGTGAGCTTTTCAGCACCGCCTTTACCTTGTTGTTCTGTTAGCTTGTAATCAGCACCTAACAGGCTAATTTCTGAATTATTTAAATCGGCATTTAACCCTGAGCTATTTACGTTACTAACAGCATCGCGATATACAATAGGACCTGTGGCATTAAGTAAACCACGTTGCTTGTCTATCAATGCAGTTTGTGCGGACAAACTCATATTAACGGTGTTAATATCAACATTGCCGGTAAATTCGGCGCTTTGAGTACCAAGGAGTTCTACATCATCAGCTTTAATGTCAACATTACCGAGTTTTACGCCAGGTAGCGGTTGCCAAGCTCTGGTTTGCATTGAAGTGCCACAAAGTTTGTGTGTCAGTTCAGTTTCGGCAAGCGATGGTGCGCTAACTACGCTTAGCATCAAAATGCCCCAGGTTTTGCTCATTTATTGACCCTAATACTGTGTGTATAAATATAATTTACACATAATAAAGGAAAATAATGGCAAATACAGTAATTGACCTAATTAACTTAGTTAAAAATAGATATCTTATAAAATGACACGCTTTGATAATTTACAACACTTCATAACGACCCACTTTGGCAAACAGCCAGATACACTTGAGGCGATAACCGGAGATGCGAGTTTTAGGCGGTATTTTCGCTTAGCAATTAATAATCAGCAGTTTATTGTAATGGACTCCGATCCACAAAAGGTCAATAACGCACCGTATTTATCTTTAAATCAAGTTTTTACTGACCAGGGTTTTTTGTTACCGCATATTATTAAAAGTGATGAACAACAAGGCTTTTTTATTTTAACTGATTTAGGCAGCACACACTTAGCTGACATGCTTAATGATGCAAATAGAACCGACTACTACACACAGTTAATAAGTTTATCAGCTAAGTGGGCACAGACGCCTGAGGCTCCAGATATGCTGGCTTATGGTAAAGACTTTATAGCGCTTGAATTATCGATATTCAGCCAATGGTTAGTAAAAGAGTTTATTGCTGAAAGCGTTGATACAAACCAACTTAAAATGTGGGAGTCGAGCTGTGATCTACTCACTCAAACCATGCTTGAACAACCCACGGTCACAGTTCATCGCGACTTCCACAGCCGTAATATTATGCACAGCGATTCTCAGTGGGCAATAATTGATTACCAAGACACCGTACGCGGCCCACTTTGTTACGATTTAGTTTCGTTGTTACGCGATTGCTATTTTAAGCTCCCTAATAATGAACTCGCTCAGCTATTAGCATTTGGATATAACGAGTTTAAACGCGAAGGCTTAGTCACTAATACTTCGTTTGAAGAATTTAAGGTTTGGTTTGACTTAACGGGTTTACAGCGTCATTTAAAAGCCGCCGGTATATTTTGTCGCCTGTATTTGCGTGACGGTAAGACAGGTTATTTAGCTAATATTTTGCCTACCCTTGAATATATTGTAGATGTTGCTGAGCGCTATCCTGAACTTAATGCACTCAGTGACTGGGTTAAAAATACAATAGTGCCAAAAGTGACTAAAAGATTAGAGCAGGTAAATTTATGAAAGCCATGATTTTAGCCGCAGGGCGAGGGCAGCGCATGATGCCGCTCACTCAAGCTATGCCTAAACCTATGCTTAAAGTGCAAAATAAACCACTAATAGAGCACCATGTTAATAACTTAAAGGCCGCTGGCATTACCGACATAGTGATAAACCTTGCATGGCAGGGTGATAAAATTAAAGCGTACTTTAAAGATGGCAGTGAATTTGGTGTCAATATTGTTTATAGCCAAGAAGTTGAAGGCGGCCTTGAAACCGCAGGCGGAATTATTCAAGCACTTCCGTTATTAGGTGAATCGTTTATTGTGATAAATGGCGACGTATTTACCGATTACGATGTAAGCTCGCTTATGCAATTACATTTGCAACCAGGTGAGGCACATTTGGTGCTTATTGAAAATCCCCCTCATAATCCTGATGGCGATTTTGCATTGAGTCATTTATCGCCTGAGAGTCCAAAATATACGTTTTCGGGTATTAGCCGCTATCAGGCTGACTTTTTTAATGGTTTAGAGCCGGGTATTCGTCCGCTTGGGCCGTTATTACGAGAAAAACTAAGTAAGCATTTAGTGTCTACCGAGCTTTATATTGGTAATTGGGATGACATAGGCACACCAGCGCGTTTAACGGCATTAAATGAGCGCTTGGCTTAAGCGACACATAATTAATAGGAGTAGTTTATATGTGGGGGAAAATACTCGGATTTTGTTTTGGCTTTATGTTTGGCAAAATTTTTGGTGCTATTTTAGGGTTATACCTTGGTCATTTATTTGATAAAAGCTTAAAAAATAATTTTGATAAGGCGGGTGGTTTTTCAAGTTTATTTAATGGTGATGATGTCCACGAGCGCCAAGCGCTATTCTTTTCTAGCTGCTTTGCAGTGATGGGGCATATTGCAAAGTCTAACGGCCGAGTAAGCGAAGTACATATAAAAGCCGCCAGCTTATTTATGGATGAAATGGGCTTGAAAGGCGAAGAGCGCCGTGAAGCACAGCATGCTTTTCAAGCGGGTAAGCAAAGTGACTTTTCATTAAAAGAAACCGTCTATGATTTTAAAGAACGTTTTGCTAAGCGTCATGACTTACTGCAATTATTTTTAGAAATACAAATTCAAATGGCGTTTTCTGATGGCGTTTTGGCTGAGCAAGAAAAGCAGTTACTAAGTGAAGTAAGTAAACAGCTAGGCATTTCTAAAACGCATTTTGCGTTTGTGCTTAAACGCTATCAAGCTGAGTTTAATTTTAGAAAACAGCAACAGCGTTATCAACAACAGCAAGGGCAAAGTAGCAGTTATAAAGAAGGCTCAGGGCATCATGTGCCACCTAATAACAACATGAATCGTACTCAAGCACTTGGACTTTTAGGGCTTAACGAGGGAGCAACAGAGCGAGAAGTAAAAGTAGCGTACCGTAAGTTAATGGCGCAACACCACCCAGATAAATTAGTATCGCAGGGTTTACCAAAGCACATGATGGAATTAGCCGTTAAAAAAAGCCAAGACATTCAAGCAGCCTATGAGTATTTAAAAAAGGCGGCGTAAAAAGCCGTCTATTTCTTTTGTTAGCCGAGCATGTTGTTGAGGTTGATCACGAAGCCCAAATAACTGGCGCTGGCGGTAGTCAAACTTGGCGTTTCGGTTAACCCAGCGCTGGCGATTTTTTAAGTTAATTAAAATGTCACGGTTGTCGCTGGCGTAATAAATATCTAAAAGTGCAGGCGTAACAAGAGACGTTGTTTGGCTTAAGCTTTTATTGCGCTTTGCATTGGGTAAATAGCTACTTACACTAATAAACGCATCAATACGCTCTTGTGGAAAGTCTGCATAGTACTCAGTTAAAACCCCTGCGCTGGTGCCTTGGGCAATAATAACAATATTACTAGGCTCTTCCATCGCGGTTTGGTAAAGGGCTTTGTAGCGCGCCAGTAAATTTAGTTTGTAGTTATCGAGTATTTCGTCGCTGATGGCTTCAATGGCATCCACATGATGAGGCGCTTCATTTTTACTTGAAGCATTAGGCTGCTCTGACTCACTGTTGGCTTGACTCTCTGTTTCAGTGGCGGCACGTGGTGCTGTTTCTGCAGCAGGCTCAGCTATTTTACTCGCTTGCCAATCAATATCAGGGGTGGTCATCGCATAGGTGGTGTAGCCTAAATTGTTAAGCTCTTTGCGCAAGTAATTCATTCCAGCATTGTTGGTAGGGGTTGATTGCCAATCGGGAATAAGTAATACAATCCCTCTAAAATCAGCGCTCATGTACTCACTACGTAAACTTAAAAATTCAGTTTCACCAGCTAGCATTGTTTTTACTTCGTCGGTAGGTAAAAGGCGTTTAATATCGCTATTTTCAATACTTGATAAAGAAGGCGGGGCAATATGTTCTGCAGCCGTTGTACACAGTGCTAAAAGGGCTACACAGCTAAATGCCATGTAACACAGAACCTTTTTAAATAATTGCAAAAACACCATAACACGCTCAACCAGTCGTCATTAGTTAGGTATCGGCATAGTTGTTTAAAAGTTTAATTTTTCCTAAGTAATTGAGCCCATTAAAACTCGGGTTCTGCTTCAAAGGTCATTACTTGTTCGGTTACCGGGTGTTTTAGTTGCAACATTTGTGCGTGGAGTTGTAAACGCGGTGCGGCTGCAAGCGCCTCTTTATAGGCATAGAGTCGGTCACCTAAGATAGGGTGGCCAAGGCTTAGCATATGTACGCGCAATTGATGTGAACGCCCCGTAATTGGAGTGAGCTCTACGCGTGTGGCGCTTTCTTCGCGTTCAAGTATTTTGAAATGAGTGAGTGATGGCTTGCCATTTTCATGATCTACCATTTGCTTTGGGCGATTAGGCCAGTCGCAAATAAGTGGCAAATCAACCGAGCCATTGTCTTGTTCAAGTTGCCCAAATATGCGAGCAATATACCGCTTAGCAGTTTCACGTTCTTGAAACTGCATGCTTAAATGCCTATGGGCAGCTTTATTCATAGCTAGGCAGAGTATGCCAGACGTTGCCATATCAAGACGATGAACAATTCTTGCGGTTGGAAATACGCGATTAACGCGGTTAATTAAGCTGTCGGCATGCTTAGGATCTTTACCTGGTACGGTCAATAATTCGCTGGGTTTATTAACAATGAGCAAGTCGTCGTCTTGAAAAAGTATGGTTAAATACGGGTTCATTGGGGGATTGTAATTAACTAACACGGCCGACCTTAATGATTTTGAAGGACGCTATTTTAGGGTAGCAAGGGCAAAGGCTCAAGGAAAACATTGATAGCCTGTACGAAGGCTTCTAATTTATATACTTTTTTGAATATAAAAAAGCGCGGTATAAATACCACGCTTTACTTAGCTGCTGTTGTTTGCAATTTTTACTAACAACTAAAAGCTCAAAACCTTAGTGAGAAACCACGATTAAGCGAATTGCATCTAGTTGTAACTGCGCCTTTTCAATGTGTGCAGTTAGCTCGGTGCGTTGCTTATCGTAAAAGGTAATTTCTTCTTGGCGAATATTAGGGTTAATTTGCTTAAGCGCGCTTAATCGCTCTTGTTCTTCGCTAAGAGACGTTTGCATTTTAGCTAGCGACTGTGCACGAATAACCTCGAGTTTTTCTTGTGCCATGTCTTTTGCTGTTGTGATCATAGGGTGAATTGCGCTTTGTAGTGCACCCGCAAGTTTACTTGCTGTTTGACGACCAACGGCTGAAAGCTGTTGGTTAAACCCGTCAAATGCGACGTTTTCGCCTAAGTTATTACTGGCTTTATCAAGCAATATACGAATAGGCGTTGGGGGTAAAAAGCGGCCCACTTGTAATGCTTTAGGCGCCATTGCTTCGGCTACAAAAATAAGCTCAACAAAAAAGGTGCCCGCAGGGAGTTTTTTGTTTTTGAGTAAAGCAACCGATGCGCTACCAAAGTCATCATCACAAATCATATCCATCGTGCCTTGCACCATTGGATGATCCCAACTGATAAAATGTACATCTTCTTGTGAAAGTGCAGTATCACGGTCAAATGTCACTGTCATGCCGTCATCTTTAAGCGATGGAAATGACGCGCTTAACATATGCTCTGTAGGCTTTAATATAATTGTATTTTCGCCTTTGTCCTCTTGGCTTACACCAAAGGTGTCGAACACGTTAATCATGTAGCTGGGCAGCTCAAACTGGTTGTCGAGCTTTTCAATATCAGCAACTAATGAGTCGGCGGCGCCTTGTCCCGATGAGTGCAGTTCTAATAAACGATCTCGTCCACTTTCCATTTTTTTACGTAGCACAGTATTTTGCTGAGCTACTTGCTCAAGGAGTGGGTCAAGTTCGTCTTCATCACAGTTATGGGCTGAAATAAACTCGAGTAAGTCATCACGAAATTCTTTATACAATAGCTGGCCAGTTGTTGATGTGGTTTCAAATGCATCAAGGCCTTCATTGTACCAACGCAGTAACACTTCTTGCGC
Organism: Pseudoalteromonas sp. SIMBA_162; assembly: GCF_046535955.1. Classification (NCBI taxonomy): domain Bacteria; kingdom Pseudomonadati; phylum Pseudomonadota; class Gammaproteobacteria; order Alteromonadales; family Pseudoalteromonadaceae; genus Pseudoalteromonas; species Pseudoalteromonas sp. SIMBA_162. Next base: position 51,600 of record NZ_JAWJBQ010000010.1, read on the forward strand.
CGTGTTTTCAAAGTATGGCACGTGAATGTTTACATCTTGTGTTTGCCCTATACGGTCTAATCGACCAATTCGTTGTTCTAGTAAATCTGGGTTTAATGGTAAATCAAATAACACTAGGTGATGTGAGAACTGAAAGTTACGACCTTCTGAGCCAATTTCTGAACACAATAATATTTGTGCGTTATCGTATTCGTCTGCAAAAAAGGCGGCCGCGCGGTCACGCTCTATAATCGACATACCTTCGTGGAAAACCGAGGCTTTAATCGCTTCACGTTCACGCAGTATTTGTTCAAGGCTAATAGCCGTTTCGGCTTTGGCACATATAAGAAGTACTTTTTCGTGTTTAAGTGTTTTAAGTGTTTCGATTAACCAATCTACGCGAGGGTCAAAGGCGCCCCAGCTTGCGCTTTCACCTTCAAACTCTTGGAATATTTTTTCAGGAAAAAGAGCACGATGCGCGCTCAGCTCAGCGTTTTGAATACCACTCATGTTACCTAATACCGACATGGCCGTTTTGTATTGCTTTGGTAATGCCATTGGATAGGCATGCAATTTACGACTTGGGTAGCCATCAATGCCACTGCGGCTATTTCTGAACAATATACGGCCAGTACCGTGTCTGTCGAGTAGCATGTTAAGTATTTCTTTACGCGCTGGTAAATCACCTTGCTGTGCTTTTTCAAGAATGACGGTAATGTCGGTTTCTTTTAATAGCTCGATAAGCGTTGCTTTTGCATTGTCGTCAAGAGCTTGCTCTTGCAATAACTGGTTTGCAGCTTGCGCTACATCTTTGTAATTGGCTTCTTCTTCTTTGAATACGTCGTAGTCGTAAAAACGGTCAGGGTCGAGCAATTGTAAACGTGCAAAGTGACTGCTATGGCCTAGTTGATCAGGCGTTGCTGTAAGTAAAATAAGGCCTGGAATATCTTGGCTTAGCTCAGCCATGCGCTGATATTCAGTACTTGGTTTACCGTTATTAATGCTTAAGTGGTGCGCTTCATCAACAACTAATAGATCCCAATCAGCCAATGTTGCTTGTTCAAACCAGCGCTTTTTCTTGGTTAAAAACTCAAGGCTAGTAAGGACTAACTGCTCTGTATCAAATACATTTGGCGAGTCGGCAAAGGCTTCGTCGCAACGCTCTTCATCAAAAATAGAAAAACGTAAGTTAAAGCGGCGTAGCATTTCGACTAACCACTGGTGCTGAAGGTTTTCAGGTACAACAATAAGTACACGGCTGGCGCGACCACTAATAATTTGCTGATGCAGTATCATGCCTGCTTCAATGGTTTTACCTAGGCCTACTTCGTCAGATAATAATACGCGTGGTGCAAAACGTTTACCCACTTCTTGGGCAATGTAAAGCTGATGCGGAATAAGGTTAGCGCGTTGACCAATCAATCCTTTTATAGGTGATTGTTCGCGTTCAAATTTATGTTGCCATGTTTGGTAACGAAGCGTGTAACGATCAAAACGGTCTACTTGGCCGGCAAATAAACGGTCTTGTGGCTTATTAAATTTTATAAAATGATCTAAAAAGGTTTCTTTTAACTTTGCTTCTTCGCCGTTATCAACACGGGTGCCCACATAGCAAAGTAACTCACCTTGTACTTCAATAGATTCGACTTCTAATTCCCATTCTTCAACGCTTTTGATCACATCGCCTGGATTAAATGCCACACGGGTAACGGGTGCTTCTGCTGTAGAGTAAACACGGTTTTCACCACTGGCTGGAAATAATATGCTGACCTGGCGGCCTTCAATGGCAACAACGGTGCCTAATCCTAAATCTGACTCTGTATCACTGATCCAACGCTGACCTAAGGAAAAATTCATGTATGTCTCGTCTATGATGAAAAGGGCGGCTATGTTACCTGTAAGCTAACACCACTGCAAGGCGCTATTTAGCTCACTTTTAATTAATTTTATAAGTGTTAATTATAAAGAATAAAACCGCCATTTTTTAACCTATTAAAAAGGTAAATAAAAACTAAATTCAGGTTGTAATAAAACGGACTTTTATGACAAATAGACTAAACTTTCAATATGCCTTGGCAATTAAGTATTGCAGGTTTTGATTTTTGCCCGTTTTACTTAGTTATTTTGGTATAGCATAAAAATCATAAAACGTAAGGAAAGTGCTATGGAAAAAGCTTCGAACCTTGAAAGTAAAATGTATGTGCTAGACACCAACGTACTCCTCCACGAGCCCCTCGCTTATTTGTCTTTTCAAGAACATAACGTGGTTATTCCGATGACCGTACTTGAAGAGCTTGATCATATTAAAGATAGAAAACACGATGTAAGCCGCGATGCCCGCGTTGCAATTCGTGGTTTAGATGAGGTACTCAAAAACGCAACCCCTGAACAAATGCTACAAGGTGTAGCCTTACCCAGTAATAAAAAAGCAAAGTCGAGCTCTGCCGGTACGCTCATTATTGTTAACGACCATTTATTCGCAGATTCAATTTCGGGTTTGCCAGGCAATGAAAACGATCATCGAATTATTAACTGTGCTGTATATTTACAAAAGCAGCATAGCGATTCAAAAGTAATATTGGTTACCAAAGATATAAACATGCGCTTAAAAGCTAAAGGCGCAGGGCTTAAATATGTAGAGGATTACCGAACAGATCAGCTTATTGATGATATTAATTTGCTCACTAGCGGTTATAAAAAAGTAGAGGGTGATTTTTGGGGACATGTAGGGCAATGCAATACAGAGCAGCACGGGCGAGATACGTTTCATCATGTGCCTAAAAATTTAATACCCGATGTATTTTGTAATGAGTATTTACTTGACGAGAGTAATCACTTTGCAGCTAGGGTAAAGTCGTTTGATGATAAGCACATTACTATAAAAGATATTAGTGTTGAGCGGTTAATGCATCATCATGCATGGGGCGTTAAGCCCAAAAATATTTATCAGGGTATGGCGCTTGATGCATTACTTGATACTAGCATTGAACTGGTGATTTTAACGGGCCCCGCTGGATGTGGGAAAACGTTATTAGCGCTTGCCTGTGCACTTGAGTTGGTTATAGAAAAAGGTATTTACGATAAAGTGCTTGTGACCCGAAATACCCCTGAAATTGCAGAGTCTATTGGTTTTTTACCCGGTACGGAAGAGGAAAAAATGGCGCCGTGGCTCGCTGCTATTACCGATACGCTAGAAGTGCTCCATAAAGGTGACGAGAACCCAATATCGAGCCGAAATTACATCATGGAAAAGGCCAATGTACAGTTTAAGTCGGTTAATTTTATGCGTGGGCGCAGTATTCAAAATGCGGTAGTAATTTTAGATGAAAGCCAAAATTTAACAGCGTCTCAACTTAAAACAATTATTACTCGTTGCGGAGAAGGCACCAAGCTCATTTGTACCGGTAATTTAGCGCAAATAGACAGTAATTATTTAACGCCAGTCACATCAGGTTTAACCTACATAGTAGAGCGTTTTAAAAACTTTGAAGGCAGTGCAACTATAAATCTTAATGGTGTTGTAAGGAGTCGGTTGGCTTCATTTGCAGAAGAGAATTTATAACTTGCGCTTAACTATTTGGCTCGATAGTCTAATGATTGATTTTCGGGCCAAATGGCAGACTGCACGTTGAATTTTTTACCTCTCAAACATTATTATCGCTCTTTAATTGTTGCCCTGTTGGTGCCTTTAATCGTTGCTTTTTTACTGTGTTTACATCTTTACAATATCAAGCTTGAGCGCACAGTAGAAAAACGTGACGCTGATTTTCTTAATATATCCGCCCAAATAAATCATGGCATGCAATCAATCAGTGATTTAATGGCTAATATGCTTAACTTATACGAGCAGCCTGCACTGAGTCTTGCTAATCGTAATTTATTTGAAGGTATTAATCAGTATGAAGGTTATTACTATCGCCATTTTACTCAACAAGGCACCGAGATTGTAGGTAAAGGGGATTTTAATCTTTCACCAAATGAACTTTCAAAGTGGCAACAGTTAGTTAAATTAGGTCCTTCGTTTAATACAACTCTGGCACTTATGCAGTCGCTTAGCGCCGTTGCGTATGTTGATGAAAATGGCGCTGCATTTGTAGCTAGGCGTAATAAGAGCAAGAGTTTATTACTAACAGAGATTCTTGAAGGGCGATTTAAACCAGACTTTTCAGGCAGCCTTTTATCTTCAAGCCCGATTGTAAATATAGACGGGAAGGCTTACTACTCAATCGGACGCCAGCGAGAACTTGGCTCGCGTGATTATATTATCGTTATTTACGATGTGGAGGTTATTTCTGCCTGGCTAAAAAAAGTTACGCCAAATCAGGGAGAATATATATTTGTTAATCGGTTTGATCAGGTTGTTGCAAGCACAAAAAATGCGATAGCTGAGGGGATCACACTTAAAGAATACTGGCCTGAAATGGCGGCAGCACAACAAAAATTAACGGTGTTAACCAGTGGCACAAACTTTTTTATGCAGCCAAAAAGCAACCTCCCAATACATGCTGCATTTTATGAGCCTAAATCCGATTTTGTAAATCTTATTCGGTATGAAATTTTACTCGAGTTTATATTTTTAACGCTGTTTTTAAGTTTGATGTTTTGTGTGTTCTTTTGGTTAAGTCAGCGCATATTTTTAAAACCTATGACACATCTCATGCATTACTTAGAGCAAAGTAATAGCGACAACAGCAAAGAGTCTAATTATCAAATCCCTATTAATTGGCAGCCATGGTTTACCAAAATAAAACTAGTATTTGCTAAAAACAGACAACTAGTCGATTCGCTGCAAGATGTAAACCGAGAGCTTGACGAAAAGCTGCAATTGCAATCAGAAAAACTAACACGCAGTTATCAAGCTAAAGAGCGACATTTAGCTTTACTAAACACAATGTTAAACAGTGTTCCAGATTTTATATATTTTAAGAATATTGATGGGTCTTTTTTAGGGTGCAACAAGGCATTTGAAGCGTACATTGGGTGCGATCAAAGCGCACTAGTGGGTAGGCGTATACAAGATATAACTGACGAATACGAACAAATAAGTATTCTTGAAAAACAGGTTTTACAAAATCGCAGTAATGTTCAGCAACGCGTTGATACAGATGATAAGTCTTACCAACTGACGATTGCGCCTTTTTACAATGAGCAGCAGCACTTGTTAGGCACAATGGGGATCGGTAGAGATATAACAGAACAGCAGCAAACTTTACATGCACTAAAAGCGTCTGAGTCTAAATTTAGAAGTGCTATTGAATTTGCTGCGAACGGTGTTGTGCTTCTTTCGCTTGATCAGACTATATTGCAAGTAAACAAAGCAGCAAGAAAACTATTTTCTGAGCAAGGTGTGTTGGTAGGTGAGCAACTTAAACTGCTATTTGATGATAGTCAGTGGCAAGAAATTAAAACAAGACTAGCTCAGCTGCTTGATGATAAGAAAGAGGTTTATCATTTAACATTAGCACGAGGAAATTTGACTAGCTGGCTTCAACTCAGTGTATCGCTCGTGTGGGATGAAAAGCGAGATCCTTCGTATTATGTTATCCACTTACAAGATGTGAGTGCATTAACTAAAGCTAAGCACAATGCTGAGCGCGCAACCCTTGCTAAAAGTCGCTTTATTGCTAACTTAAGTCATGAAATACGTACCCCTTTGAATGCGGTGTTAGGTTTGCTTGACATGCTTATAGAGCAAGGGCTTACCCAAAGACAAATTCAGCAAACAGATCAAGCTAAGCAAGCTGCGCAAAGTTTACTCTTAATGCTCAACCGCATGCTCGATTTTGCCAGAGTTGAAAGCGCACAAGCTGAGTTAAAACTAGCCCCATTTACGGTTGTGGAACTTGTTGATATTTGCGACAGCTTAACAGGGCCCTTGTGTGAGCAAAAAGAGGTTGAGTTTATTATTGATGTTGACCCTTTAATTGCACCTAGTTTGATTTGCGATAGCATAAGACTACAGCAGGTGTTGGGTAATTTATTAACTAATGCTGTTAAGTTTACTCACAATGGCAGTATTACCTTAAAAATGGAGCTAATTGAGGGAGATAGTACCGAGCAAGCGATCTGTTTTAGTGTAAAAGATACTGGCAGCGGGATTAATGAGGCTGACCAATTACGTTTATTTGATGCCTTTACACAAGGCGATGAATCATCAACACGCGCCCATCAAGGTGTAGGGTTAGGGTTGGCTATTGTAAAACATGCTGTATCTCTTATGGGCGGCGAGATAGCCGTAAACAGTGAAAAAGGCCTTGGTTGTGAGTTTTATTTCAGTATTAGTTTACAGGTAGACGATACAAAAAATCAGCTGTTGCCTGTTGATGCTCTGGCTATTATATCCCAGCGAAGCCGAGCTTTAAAACGCGCTGTAGCAGCCTATTCAGAGTTAACCAGTATTGACTTAGATGAAGCATTGAATTACCCAATCAAACTTTCGGGATGTAATCAGCTCATTGTTGATGAAGCTGATTTACCTGAACTATTAAGTGTAAAAGCAATATATGACTCGCTTACTTCACACGCTGTATCGGTCATTATCGTTAATCATCAGCTAACCTTTAGTTCATCTATGAGCAAAGGCTTATTAGCGCAGCATGTTAAAGCATCTGCACTTGGGCAGCGATTATTTGATTTAAGTAGTGGTTTTGCATTAAAGCAAATTGCAAGTGACGCTAATATACAGGCACAGCAACCGAGTAGAGAGGTGTCAGGTTTACTGATCTTGGCAATTGATGATAATAAACTAAACTTAGAAATTATAAGTAGTGTTTTAGAAAAAGCTAATGTAAATGTTGTAACCTCAACCAATGCATCTGATGGTATGGAGCTGCTACAAGTTTTAAAACCAGATCTGATTTTAATGGATGTGCAAATGCCGCATATAGATGGTTGTCAAGCTACTACTTTGATTCGTCAACAGTTTGACGATAAGCAATTGCCTATATTTGCATTGACAGCCCATTGTGAACCTGCGGATATAGAGCGTTCGTTAAAATGCGGTATGAATAAACATTTAACAAAGCCCGTTGTTGCTAAAGTTCTTCTAGATGCCATTGCAGATATGCAGATCACTAAAACGGTATTTTTTGATAGGGCATTTGCCTTAGCTCAATTTAGTGCTGATGAGGCGTTACTTAATACTATGATTGATAAATTTGCTAGCCTATGTGAGACCCAATTACAACAAATTGACGAATGTACCGTTAAAGGTGAATTGGTACGTTTAGTGCATAGTATCAAAGGAGTATCGGGTAACTTGGGTTTTAAGCGGTTATCGTCTTGTGCGCTTCAGTGCGAACAAAGTCTTAAAGCAACCAATGACCCTGAAGATCAAATCATAAAAGAGCTTATTATGCAGTTGAAGCAGGTTATTGTATTTATTAGAGGTTTGGAGGCGGTGGATGTCAAAAAAAGCTAAAGTGCTTGTAGTTGACGATGATCCACTTAACAGATTAGTGCTTGAAAAAACGTTGTGTGAAGAGCATGACGTGTTTTTAGCTAAAAGTGCAGAAGAGGCACTCGCTTTTGTAAGAACTACGCAGTTTGATTTGATTTTGCTTGATATTGTAATGCCCGTTATGAACGGCTTTGAACTTATTGTTAAGTTAAAAGAAAATCCTATTACCCAGGCTATTCCAGTTATTTTTATTTCTGCTAATCAAGAGCATGCTGATGAATCAAAAGGATTAGAGCTAGGCGCGATGGACTATATTACTAAGCCATTCAGTGCTTCTATTGTTAGAGTGCGAGTACGAAATCAATTACTGATAAAACAAAAAAACGATTTACTTGAAATGTTAGCGTCCATAGATGGATTAACCGAAATACCCAACAGACGCTACCTTGATGAAAATTTGTCTCGAGAGTGGCGAAGAAGTAAACGAGGGGGCTCGGTGCTATCTGTACTGCTAATGGATATAGATTACTTTAAACGATACAACGACACATACGGTCACAGAGCCGGTGATGAATGTTTAAAAAAAGTAGCACAATCTTTATTGGCACAATGTAAACGTGGAAGTGACTTTATTGCCCGCTACGGTGGGGAAGAGTTTGCGGCTATTTTACCTGATGTATCTAAAGAGGAAGCAATTGCGTTTGCAAATAAGCTCAGAAATGCTGTAAACAAATTAAATATAGAGCACAAAACATCGTTAAATGCACAATGCATAACTATCAGTATTGGCGTTGCAACTATGGAAGATGGCCGCTCAACCTCAGAGCATTCATTATTAGAAGAAGCTGACTTAGGGTTGTATGAAGCAAAAGAGGCTGGCCGTAATAGAGTGGTCGCTCACTAATAAAATAGGCCAGTAACGTTACTGGCCTTTTTGTATTTTAGTGGCTAACCATATTTAATGCGCTGTCACCAATACCGACAAGTTTATCGTTTTTGAATACAAGTGGCGTACACTCATCTTTAGTCATTTTACCATCAGAATGAATACTATGAGTTGCATAAAATAAGACTTGATACACATCATCCCCTTTTTTTAGTAACTCTGTAAAATTAGGGGTTTTAAGTGTTGTTAATACCGACTGGTAGCTGCTATCCATTTTTAATTCAGAAATCGCTTCGCGATTATTTTTGTGCTTAGTTTGCCAGCTAGTTGAGTCATTACCTGCCCAGTGCGTTTCTGCTTCACCATCAGATACGGCGATAACACAACCCGTTAAAAATGGAGTAATAAGTGCCGCTGCTAGTAGAGATTTATTCATTTTTGTATGTACCTTAATCATTTTTACTTAATTATTAATGATAGTAACGCAAAGTATACGCCAAGTTTAAATTTTATTTATAATCAATTGCTTACGTTGTGTGTGGTATTTAGTTAATTTTAAAAAATAAAAAAATTGGTAAAAACAGCCACTTTTTAGTTTATTTAACCCAAGCAATGATTAAGGTATTTACTATTCAGAGCTCAGGTTACTTGGCTAAGGTGAGTATTAAACTAAGCGGCTACGAGACTCTCCTTGTTTGAATGCTTTAATATTTAAACTTACCTCTTTAACTAATCGCACAATTGATTCGGTGCTTGCCCACGCAATATGCGGCGTTAGCAATAGGTTACTCCCTTTATAATTTGCCAGTGGATTTGAAAGCTCAGCAGGCTCTTTTGTTAATACATCAACGCCTGCGCCAGCAATTATATTTTGCTCTAGTGCACTGGTTAAATCCGCCTCATTAATAATACCGCCTCGTGCTGTGTTAATTATGATGCAGCTTGGTTTCATTACTTTAAATTCGTTTAAGGTAATTAGATTGCGCGTTTCTTCTGTTAACGGACAGTGCACACTAATTATGTCTGCGGTTTTTATGGCTTCGTCAAAGGGCGTTCTGCCATCACGGCATGGTGCGCCTTTGCGCTCAGACATAACTACATTTGCACCAAAAGCCTCGGCTACATTTGCAACAGCCTGTCCTAGTGTACCACCGCCTATGATTGTTAGTGTTTTGCCTTGTAAATCATTAAAACTGTAGTCAAGACGGCAAAACATTTCACTTTTCTGCCAAGCACCTTGCTGACAATCAGCTTGATATCGGTGTGTATTACCTAGCAGGTTTGTGATTAAAGAGAAGGTATGTTGAACAACCGAAGGTGTTGAATAACCTGCAACGTTTGTAACTGCAATGCCGTGATCTTTTGCAGCCTCTAGATCAACATTATTAGTTCCCGTAGCACTCACGCATATTAGTTTTAGATTTTTTAGTTGGCTAATTGTTTCGCGGTTTAACACGACCTTATTGGTAATTAAAATATCAGCCCCTTGGCTATGCTCAACAACTTGCTCTGGGCTAGTAAGTTCGTAGGTTTTAAGGCTCCCTAGTTGCTCTAAACAGGCAAGTGATGTATTTGCTAATGTGGCGTTATCGAGAACAGTAATTTTCATGATGTGTCCTAATTAAATAAAATAATTTTAATACTTGACCTTGGTGCGTGCTCTAAGGTTTATAGTTGGCATCAGTTGAGAATATACTCATTGGAGAAACAAATGAAAATAGGTGAGTTTGCAAATCAGTTAGGTGTCTCAACAGATACCCTAAGATACTATGAAAAACACAATTTGTTAACGCCATCAAGTCGAACCGAGGCAGGTTATCGCGATTATGATAAGGCAGCTCTCAAACAAATGAAGTTTATTTTGCGTGCTAAAAATGTTGGTTTTAGCTTGTTAGAGATCAGAGAGTTACTGCAAATTAAATTTAAAAAACACCAGCATTCGTGCCATGAAGTGAAAGATTTAACAATACAAAAACGCGATCTAGTTGCAGAGCGTATTGCTGAGCTAACACGTTTTCATCAATCGCTATCGATACTGGCAGATAAGTGCTGTGGTGGACAAGAACCCGCTTATAACTGTTCAATATTAACAACCTTGGAGGACATCGATGGACTTACTTAATAATTTTTGGCAGTTATTTTTACTATCTGCCCCTTGGTTAATGCTTGGTTTACTGATTGCTGGGTTATTAAATGTATATTTACCGGCAAATTTTTTAAATAAACATTTAGGTAAAGAAGGCTTTTTGACCACAGTGAAAGCGGCTTTAATTGGTGCGCCAATGCCCTTGTGTTCATGTGGTGTTATTCCTGCTGCAATAGGATTGAGACGCGCCGGTGCTTCAAAAGGTGCCACGACTGCGTTTTTAGTGTCGACGCCTGAAACGGGGGTTGATTCTGTTTCAGTATCGTATGTGTTATTAGGTCCGTTTATGTCTATTATTCGTCCCATAGCTGCTATCTGCAGTGCTATTGTTGCAGGTGTGTTAGTTGGGCGAGATACCGATAGGCTGCAGACTAAGCCAGCCGCAGATGCTCAAACAAAAACCAGTTGTTGTGCGTCTAAAACGGCGGAGCCTAAAGTTCAAACCAGTTGTTGTGATAAACCAAACAAGGCATTACAAAGTCAATGGCAGAAAGTACAACAAGCGATAAGTTTTAGCTGCAATAAACTTCTGTCGGATACCATGGTCTGGTTAATGATTGGTTTATTCTTTGCCGCGTTGGTACAGACCTATGTTCCAGAGTCATTTTTAACACAGTGGGGCAGTGGCATTGTTGCCATGCTTGTGGTGATTTTGATCAGTATACCCATGTATATTTGTGCCACTGCTTCTACGCCTATTGCTGCAGGCTTGTTATTGAGTGGAGTATCGCCTGGAGCGGTGTTAGTGTTTATGCTCGCAGGGCCGGCAACAAATATTGCTACGTTAGGTGTTGTAGCTAATGAGCTTGGCAAGCGTGCTGTATTCGCTTATTTGACAGGGGTTATTGGGGTTGCATTGATTTTTGGGTTTTTAACGGATTATTTAGTAACTGAGTTTGGGTTTGTTGTTTCCCCGCAACTAGGTGAAGAGCATCAGGTGCTTCCATATTGGCTAAGCTTTATTTGTGGTGTAATTTTAATCGCACTTATTCTGCGTTTAGTTGTCATAGCATTACAAGCAAAGCGAAAGGTAACTGGTAAGAGCATTACTTAATTCTTTGTTATATATGTACTTTTTAGAGTGCTTGTAAGTTTTTATAAAAATGCAATAGCCTGACTTAGTTCGCATTTCAGTTTGCCTGAGTTATACTCAAACCAATAAAACAAACGGTACGTATTTTACGTGCCGTTTTTTAACTTTATAGATGCAGTAATGAGTGAATTAGAAGACAAGTACGCAGACATAAGACCTTACAACGACAATGAGGTTAACGCATCATTAGCGCGTTTAATGAGTGATGATGCATTTATAGATGTCATTGCTAAGTATAATCTACCGCGCTTTCTATCAGCAGTGCCATTTATTGCCCGCCCATTGGTAAGAAGCCAACTACGCAAAAAGTGGGGAAAAGTAACGAGCGTTGAAGATGTTCAAAATGAAGTTGCTACGTATTTAGATAAACTTATAAAACGCACCACGTCAAAAGTCACCTTTTCAGGTTTAGATAAATTAGATCCTAATCAAGCTTATTTATTTGTTTCTAACCACCGCGATATAGTGCTTGATCCTGCGCTTGTTAACTGGGGGTTATACCAACATAAAATGAAAACGGTACGAATAGCTATTGGCGATAATTTACTGCAAATACCCTACATAACAGAGCTGATGCGTTTAAATAAAAGCTTTATTGTTAAGCGCTCAGCTAAAGCCCCTAAAGAAATGCTAAAAGCCCTTACTCAATTGTCGTCGTATATTTATGACTCACTAATGGGCGGGCACTCCATTTGGATTGCACAAAAAGAAGGGCGCGCTAAAGATGGCTTTGATCAAACCGATCCTGCATTACTAAAAATGTTGCAACTTAATGGCCGTAAGCAAAAGAAAGAGTTTGGTGAATACATTAAAGAGCTAAAAGTTGTGCCTGTGTCTATTTCTTATCAATATGAGCCATGCGCTATAGCAAAAGCTAAAGAGCTTTATCATAAGCAACAACATGGTGAATATGTTAAGTCGGTGGGTGAAGATATTTTAAGCATTGTTGAGGGCTTTAGTACGGCAAAGGGCCATATTCATTTAGCTTTTGGGCAGCCTATTGAGTCACAATGCGATAGCGCTGAGGAACTTGCTAACACTATTGACCAGCAAATAATAGATTCATTTTACTTACATCCAGGCAATTATATTGCTGGTGGTTGTAAAGAGTCGGTAATTAACTCTCCAGATACGGCAACATTTGAACAACGTATTGCGCAGGTACCTGAAGAGCTTAAGCCACTTGTATTGGCTATGTATGCAAAACCATTTCATCGTAAAGCACAAATAAATGTTAAAAGCCCTGAATCGCTTTAGCAATAAGTATATAAAGTAAAAAGTAGCAATAGTATTGCTACTTTTTTTTTGTTTAAAAATAACGCTATACTGCAAGTATGACCTTAACTAAGCGGTGTATGCTATGCAACAAATTGAAATATTTGATATTCCAAGTCCTTGTAAAAGTATTTGCTTAGTTAACAATCGAGGGTATTGCAAAGGGTGTTACCGTAGTCGTGACGAGCGATTTTTATGGAACTCTTTAACCAATGCACAAAAGAAAAAAGTTTTGAGCCTATGTCAGCAGCGCTACAAGCGATATCTTCTCAAAAAACAGCAAGCTGAAAGTGCAACTAACACGACAAAGCAGCACGGATTCGATTTTTAATCATACATATTGTATTTAGCTTTAAGCGCATAAGCCGTGCCATTGTTATGAAGTTTATTGAGTGCCGCTTCTAAGCCTTCAATTAGGTGCGCATTTTTTTTGTTTAAGTAATGATAAACAGGTGTTACACGTAGTGTCTCTTTTTGGTAGCAAACATCAGGATGCTGGATTGGTAGACTGTCAGATGCAAAATCGAGTAGCAATATACCTTTTACTTTTTTTTGAGTAAGCAGGTTTAGTTGCGTACTTATATTTTTTACTTCAATTACATTACCATCAAATTGCGTATTTTTTATGTACTGTGCTTGTATGGGGCAATCAGCTAAAATAGCAACGTTATCGAGCCGGTTTAATATGCTTTGCTGGCAGTTTTTATACAGTATTAATTTAAACTTGAACAATGGGTAGTTAACAGGCAGCAAATTAGGAAAATCTACCTCTATACTGTTGTCTCGACCCAACTGTCCGTCTAGTGTGCCATTATTAGCAGCGCGAAGAGCATTTTGGGGATTAAAATCGATAAGGTGTATTTCGTAGCCTATGTCCTTGTAGGCGAGTGTAAGAAGCTCAAGAACATAATTTGCTTGCGGTACGTTATCAGGGCGGTTAAATGTGAGCGTGTTTTGATTGCTAAAACATGCCGTGCTCAACATAAAACACGTTAATAGAAACAATACACTAAAGCGACTTTGCATTATCATTTCCAATTACTGCTGAGATAAATTAATAAGAGGCGTATAATAGCAAGGTGCTTGCTTTTTGCCCAGCACTGCAAGCTATGTATTACACCCTAAGCCATATAAAGAATGAGGAAATCCTGTGAGTTTTAACCTATGTTTATTACCACGTGAAGATAAGTACCAAATCCAGCTCGACTATGAAGCCTCATTTTGGGCATACCAAATTAAGCGTAATAAAAAAACACGCGAGCAAGTTTATAATACAATCCATAGCCGTCCAGTAGCAGAGCAAACGGTATTAAAACAAAAGTTTGAGCAATATTTGGCACTAATGCTTAGTTAAAAATGTATACCACCCAATTATTAGATAAAGTAAAAACACCCTTAGTAAATAAATTTTACAAACTACATGGGGCTAGCGGGCGCGCTAATAAGCAAGATCAAGTCTGGGTTATATACTTAGATGAGCAAATAGTGGCTGCATGTAGGGTGCAACATAAATCCAATTTTTTGTTTTTATCCACGGTTTATGTTGCTAAAGAACACCGCTCAAAAGGGCTAGCAAAGCAATTAATAACTGATCTTTTGAAGCATCAACACATGCATGTTTATACCTTTGCATTTAAAAACATAGTCGATTTATACCTCAGTATTGGTTTTAACCAAGTGTTAACATATACTGCTGATCTACACGTACTTTTTGATATGTATAAGCACCGTAATATTGTCGCACTAGAGTACCCATAAAAATAAAAAACCATATGGAATGACCATGAGTAAGGGCGTTAATTGGATTTTAAGTTGCTGCTTAGTTTTAATAACTATAGTGAGTTGCCAGGCTGGTGCACAAGTTAAGCGTTTATCACCCAGTGAAGGCCTATCACAAAGCTACGTTAATACCATACTCATCGATAATAACGGGTATTTGTGGCTTTCTACCGAAGGGGGATTAAACCGTTACGATGGGTATCAAGTAACCCCGATTAATGGCCCAAATGGAGAGCTAGAAGAAGCAATTATTGACAGAATATACCAAGACTTAGACGGTTATATTTGGATTGCCTCATTACTCGAGGGTCTTTTTAGATATGATCCAGCCACAGATACTTACAAGCAATTTTTAAGTCCTCCAAGCAACGAAGAGCAAATTTTTAATCAATCAGTATTTACCATGCTAGCGGCTGATTCAAAAACACTGTGGATTGGACGAGGTCGAGATTTTGCGAAGCTCGATATTCAAAGCGGTGTGATTGAATCTGTTTTTGAGCTGCCTAAAGAATACAAAAATACATTAGTAAGAAGCTTGTTTCATTATAACGGTTACATTTTTATAGCGACTTCTCACGGTGCTTACGTTCATGATATTGCTAATGATTTAACTCGTCCATTACAGCATTTAAAAGGCGAGGCGGCGCATGTTTACCAAAATAATGTTAAGTCGTTTGAGCTGGGTGAAAATAACCAATTATTAGTCGGTACGGTCAAAGGTATGTATCAGGTTGATATTAGTGATTTACCAAGCATGTTTGAACGTCCCGATATCGCATTCAAAAATAAAGTGCTACTTGCCGACCTAAATGTGTGGAAAATAGAGTACAACCAAGGTGAAATCGATCTTGCGACAGACAAAGGGTTATTCAAATTTGATTTAAACAGTGGTGAGTTAATCAAAAATACACGAATCACTCAAAGTAAATATACCTTAGCCGACACCAGTATTATTGATATGGCCAAAGATAAGTCTGGTGGCGTATGGGTGGCCACAAAAAGTGATGGTGCCTTTTACCTATCAAAAGATACGTATCATTTTAACAATGTTGATGGCAGTGTGCTGGGTGGCGCAGGTTTATCTCACCATTCAATATGGGGAATAACCGAATTTAACGAAAAGCTCTGGCTTGCAACCAATAATGGCTTAACTGAGGTTGATTTAAAAACCAATACCAGCAAAGTATATTTAAAAGATTATAAAGCTGACGCTTACACACGCGAGTTTAGTGTTTGGCAAATTATGCCCTATAAAAATATGCTTTGGCTTAATACAAATCGAGGCTTGTATATTTTTGATCCAAATACGTACCAAGTCACTGAACCTATAACAAAAAATGCGGCAAACCAAGATCATATCTCAGGGTGGGTACACGGTGTTGCTTTAATGCCAAATGGCGATTTATATTTTATGCATCGTGACCATGGCGCGTTTGTTTATAACATAGACACTAAAATTGTGACACGATTGGGCGGTGAATTGGCACAGTTTAACCCTTTTTTAGCGCATGGTTTTTTACCCGCTTTACCAAATAAACCTGACTGGCCACTCTTTTTTAATGCCGGTATTTTATATCAATTAAACCCTAACAACTTAGCGTTAGAAATGATTTATAAAGTACCCAAACAACATGAAAACGTTGCAATTAGTGTACTTTCATACGTAATTGATAATAACAACGTGTTGTGGATCTCTCTTTCTAACTTTGGCTTAATTGGTATTGATTCATCAACGTATGAACACCTTCATACTATTGATCTTGATAAGAATAAATTAGGTACATTACTTTATAGTATGGTGCTTGACGACGACGGTATGATTTGGATGAGTAGCCATAAAGGAATATGGCGTTTAAATCCAGAAACGCTCCACTTTCAGCAGTTTAGTACAGCCGAGGGGCTTTTATCGGCTGAGTTTAATAGCTCAGCAATGGCGCAGCTTAACGATGGCCGCATTGTATATGGGGGGTTAAAAGGAATAACGTATTTTCATCCAATGGAAAACCAAAGTTATAAGCCGCTTATAGAGCATGTAAATATAACGCGGGTAAATTTAATGTCCCGAGAGTTATCTCGCGATTTAAGGCAACCTCTGAATGAAGTCGTTTTAAACCACGATGACATTGGTCTTGAAGTGGCTTTTTCTGCAATGGCTTTTAGTAATCAAGAACGTATTATCTATGAGTACCAGCTTGATAACGGGCAAAAAACCTACGCAAGAAATAACAACCGAGTACTATTTCCTAAGTTAAACCCTGGTAGTTATACATTAAAAGTTTGGGCCAAAGACCCCTTAACGGGAATTTTTACCAAGCCAGCTACATTAAAAATAAAGGTTAAATACCCACTTTGGCGTGCGCCTTATTTTATGGTGTTATATGGCGCTTTATTTTTATTTTTTATTGCCATGTGGGTCAGACGACGTAATAAAATTCAACGTATCTTATTGGCTGCGCATAAAGAAAGTAAAGACAGTGAATCCCGTTTAAAGCTTGCCCTTGAAGGCAGTGAGTCTGGCGTATGGGATTGGCAGTCAAGTAATCCAAGTATTTATCAGCCTCGTTTAAGTAATGAGCTGGGTTATAAACACGATACTGTAAGCCTTGATGAATACTTGGCTAAAATACATCCGCAAGAGAAACAACTATTTCGTTTAGAGTGGTTAGAGTTTTTGTCGACCGATAAAGGCTACTTTAACTGCACATACCGTGTACGTCATGCCAAAGGCTATTGGCGTTGGTATAAAGACTTTGGCAAAGTGGTTGAGTGGGATGAAAAAACGCCTCAAAAAGTAGCGGGTACATACACTAACATGACCCGTGAAATGGTATTTGAAGAGCACGCACGCTTATTTACTGCTGCATTTGAACAAACTCGTGATTGGGTTTTTATTCTCGATAAAAACTTTAATGTTCGTGCCTCTAATAAATCACTGCAAACCGCTTTTAACTTTGCTGCAGAGCCTATTTCAAGCAGGGCGTTAAAATTAGGTATGTCGCCTAAAAGCCGTGTTGATTACTTACGTATTATGAATAAGCTCTCAGAAGGGGAGCATTTTTCTTGTGAAGATATGGTACGCCTTCACAATGGAGAGTCGCGCCATGTGCTAGTTAAAATAAGTGCGGTTGCTGATACAGAACAACGCTTAAGCAGCTACGTGGTTATTTTAACTGATATACACGCACAAAAACTGGCAGAGAGTGAACTGCACCAACTCGCTAACTTTGATGTGTTAACCGGCTTACCAAATCGTACGTTGTTTAATGATAGAGTTGAGCATGCCCTTGAGCAAGCCCAAAAGCACTTATGCAAAGCTGCGCTTTTACATATTAATATTAAGCGCTTTAAATATTTTAATGATTCATTAGGCCACGAAGTCGCCGATGAACTTATTAAAAAAGTTGCAGAGCGGTTAAAATGCTCACTACGTTCATCAGACAGTATTGCACGATTTGGTGGTGATGAATTCGTGGTCCTGGTTGAAGATATTCACCAAATAGAAGAGGTATTACTTATTTGTACCAAACTTATGGATTGCGTGAATCAAAATATAAGTATTAACGACCAAGTAGTGAATATTAATTTAAGCATTGGTGTTGCTATTTCTCCTGATGATGCAACACAAAGTGGTGCCTTACTGAAGGCGGCAAACATTGCGCTCTATCATGCCAAAGGTGCGCTTGAAAGTAATTATCAATTTTACAAACAAGAAATGAATCAGCATGTTCAAAAAGCCCTTCATTTAGAATCACAGTTAACAAAAGCCTATCAAGAGCATGAGTTTTGTAATTACTACCAACCTATTATAAATGCTCACACACATCAAACTGAAGGCTTTGAAGTATTACTTCGCTGGCCTGAAAATAAGCGAATCCAAACACAGGAGTTTTCGTTGGCGGCTGAAGGTATTGGTTTAATAACTAAAATAATGCTACAAACCTTTGGCAGAGCATTAAATGAGCTTAACGAATGGCGAAAAGCATCTCCTGATTTGTATTTATCGATTAACTTATCGGCATTAGATTTTGAATTTATAGAGCTTGTGCCAGAGATTAAAAAAGCGCTTATCAATGCTAATGTGCCATCAGAGGCTATTGTATTTGAAATAACAGAATCTATTTTAATGCGTGACTCAAACCTTGCACTGCAAAGTATGAAAAAGCTAAAAGAGTTAGGCTGTAAACTCTATATGGACGACTTTGGTACCGGCTATGCATCGCTGACTTACTTAAAGCGTTTTCCTATAGATGTGCTTAAGATTGATCGAAGTTTTGTGCAAGACATCGGTATTGATTCTGATGATGAGGCAATTATTGAATCAACACTCACATTGGCACATAGTTTAGGCAAAGAGTGTGTGGCTGAGGGCGTTGAAAGCCAGCAGCAGCTTCTGTTTTTAACCGCGTTAGGGTGCAAGCATTTTCAGGGTTATTTATTTAGTAAGCCTGTTCCAAGAGAAGATGTACCAGCGCTTATAGTACGTGACTGGCAAGGTATTTTTGGTAGTAACCTACACGCAGATCATAGATAAGCGGTTATAAATATCAAAAATAGTGTTATTAGTCCTTTTAAGCACAGTGCACGTTAAGTTGTTAAAGCAATATTATAGCGCCTTACTGGTTTTAGGCGCTCTGAACATAACGTAAGTTATTGGGCTGAGTTTATTTTGTGTTGAGCACCATGTTAATGCTGCCTTCTTCAAAATCGCGGCTTACTTTAAAGCCCAACTTGCGGGCAAGTTCAATCATACCTGTGTTTTCTGGTAGTGTTATACCTTCAATCCACTCAACGCCCTGGCGTTTACAATGGTTAATTGCAGCATTCATTAAAATTCGACCTAGCCCTAAGCCCTGGCAGTCAGAACGAACCACAATAGCAAACTCAGCATGCACGTTGTCGGGATCCATAATCACACGCGAAACCCCTAAGGTGCGTGTTTTTCCCTCTAAGCGTTGGCAAACAATAAACGCCATTTCTCGGTCGTAATCAATTTGAGTCATTTTAGCGAGTTGATCGTGGTTAAATTGAGGTAACTCGCCAAAAAAGCGTTTGTAACGATCTTCTTTATTGAGTGATTGATCAAATGCCTTATGGGCTTGCTCATCTTCAGGTTTTATTGGCCTAAGCGTTGCCTGAGTATTATTTTTTAGCGTTACTATTTCTACAAGATCTATAGGGTAGGGGCGAATACATAACCGTTTACGGTTACTTTTTGACTGGTA
Source organism: Pseudoalteromonas sp. SIMBA_162 (assembly GCF_046535955.1). Lineage (NCBI taxonomy): Bacteria > Pseudomonadati > Pseudomonadota > Gammaproteobacteria > Alteromonadales > Pseudoalteromonadaceae > Pseudoalteromonas > Pseudoalteromonas sp. SIMBA_162. The sequence goes on from NZ_JAWJBQ010000010.1 coordinate 71,379, forward strand.
TCGATTTAGCGTTATGGTGGCATCAAGTACTAAAAATTGCCCGTTACTTGCAAGTATTGGGTTAAGTTCCATTGCGCTAATGTCGGGTTGATCCACAACGAGCTGTGAAATACGCGTGAGCAACGCACATAAACGATATTTGTCGACCTTTTCAGGTAAAATGCGATCCTTTAATACGCCTTTATCATGTGCGGCAGCAATTAAATATTTAGCCAAGTTCATATTAAGGGGAGGGAGAGCTACTGCCGCTTGAGCGTACTCAAGTCCTGTACCTGCCTCACCAAGTAAAATAACGGGGCCAAAATTAGGCTCTGTTTTAATTGCAATCCGCAGCTCGTTTGCACCTGCACGCGGTGCCATTTTTTGGAGTGAAAACCCATCAATAGTGGCATCTGGATAAGTGTTTTTAATTCGAATAAGCATCGCAAATGCGGTTTGCTCAACTTCATTGGCATCGTTTAGATTTAAAACCACGCCGCCGACTTCAGACTTAGAAGCAATACTTGGGCTTATAAGCTTAAGCGCAACGGGAAAACCAAGCTCTATTGCTTGCTCTTTTGCCTCAGTGGGTGTGTACGCCACTTTAGTTTCAATACATTCAACACCATAGTGGCTTAGTACTTGGCTTGCATTGTGAGTGGGTAGATAGGTTTGTTCTTCATCTAAATATTCAGTTATTAACCTTGTGGCAGCAGCTTTGTTTATTTTTGCATCGTCGGTGTTCGACTCTGGCGTTTGCGTTAAATGTTTTTGGTTTCGACGATACGATACCAAGTGCATAAACGCACCGACAGCGCCTTCAGGTGTTCGATAAGTAGGAATTGCATTATTAGCGCATATTTTTCTGGCTGCAAATGAAGCATCTTCACCCATAAAGTTGGTAAACACATAAGGGCGAGCCATTTTGGGCAACGCTTGCAGCGCTTGAACAATTACATTGGCATAGTCTTCACTTGGAGCCAGTGCCGATGGGGTGTGTATTATCAATAAGTTTTTTACTTCTTTTGCATGCAATAATATTTCTAATGCTTGTTTGTAACGCGCTGGTGCCGAGTCACCAAAAATATCAATCGGGTTGGAGGTTGCTTCCGAGCGGGGAATAACGTGATTAAGCGCACTGCGTGTTTCACTACTAAGCGCTGCTAATTTCCCAGATCGTTGAATTAGCTCATCAACCGCCATAACACCCGGGCCTCCTCCATTTGTTAAAATAGTGAGCTGTTCAACTTGCAATAATTTTGGGTGCATGGCGAGCGTTTGTGTTGCAGCAAATAGCTCTCGTAGGTCGTTAACGCGCAGCATACCCGCACGTTGAAATAATGCATCGTATACGGCATCAGAGCTTTGTTTTCCACCGGAATGGATCTCTGCCGCAAGAGCGCCAGCATTTGTCTTTCCAGTTTTTATAGCAATAACAGGTTTACTAAATGCAGCCGCTCTTGCGGCCGAAATAAAGCCACGGATGTCTTCAATGTTATCAATATAAAGTAAAATAGCTTTAGTTTTTGAATCACGCCCTAAAAAGTCGAGCAGCTCATCAAAATCAATATCTAAACACCCTCCCACAGAAACAAAGTACGAAAAGCCAATATCTTTATTTTTAGCCCAATCTAAAATAGTGGAACAAACTGCTGCAGATTGCGACACAAAGGCAATTTTACCTGGGCTTGCCACTGTATGAGAAAAGCTGGCATTTAACCCAATGTGGGGAATTAATAGCCCTAAGCTATTAGGGCCTAATAAAGTAACGTTGTGTTTATGGGCGCATGCTTTTAGCGCACTTTTTTGATCGTTCGTTAAGCCATCGGCAATAATAATAGCGCTTTTACAGCCCAGCTCGCCTAGTTGGCTAATAATGTCGAACAGGGTATTTTTATTGGTACAAATAACGGCAAGATCAGGCACTTTAGGTAGATCATTAATACACGGGTATGCAAGTACGCCATGAACAGCGCTATAGCTTGGCGTTACAGGCATGATTGGTCCTTTAAAACCGCCTTGTAACAAATTACGCATAACGACAAAACCGGCACGAGAGGCGTTATTTGACGCACCTATCACGGCCACTGAGCTTGGGTTAAAAAACTGACTAATTCGCTTTAGGCTCATTGCGTTTCCTTAGCTTTTAAATTTTGCGTTATACATTGTCTCAATGTACCCTGTTTAACAGGTTATTTCGAGTTTATAGATACGTATTATTGATATCAATCAAGGAGTTTACTGTGATTAAAACACCTGGTTTTCACACTGTGCTGGCGGCTATTTTTTTAAGCCTAGGCTTAATTAGCTTAGGGTTTATTTTAAAAAGTGCAGCACTAAATGTAAAAGAAATGGAGCGTACAGTACAAGTTAAAGGATTAGCAGAGCAAGAGGTGATTGCCGATACTGTTATATGGCCTTTGCAATTTAGCGATGCAGACAACGACCTTGAAAAGTTGGTGAATAGGGTTGAGAAAAAAAACGCTGCCGTGATCGCATTTTTAAAACTGCATGGTTTTGATGACACTGAAATATCACTTGGTAGCCAATCTATTGTTGATAAGCAGGCGCGCGAGTACGGCAATGAAAACCAGCAATTTAGGTACATTGTTCGTTCAAATATGACCGTTTATTCTAGCGCTGTAGACAAGGTGCAAAATGCGCTGAGCAAAGTAAGCCAATTAGCTAAACAAAATATTGCCATAGTACAAGATAGTTACGAAACACGTGTTGAGTATATTTTTACAGGGCTAAACGATGTGAAACCGGCCATGGTTCAACAAGCAACTGAAAAAGCCCGCGAAGTAGCTAACAAGTTTGCTAGGGATTCCAATTCAAAACTAGGAAAAATAAAAACAGCTCGCCAAGGGCAGTTTAGTATTACTAATCGCGATTCAAATACACCACAAATAAAAAACGTAAGAGTAGTAACCACTGTTGAATACTACTTAAACGACTAGGATCTATTTATTTTTTTAGGTTAAATTTATAGCGGTGTGTTTAGTATTTATGTAACTCATTAGGTTACAAATCTCGTACCTTGGTAAAATAGTTACTCGATTGGCCAACGCTTAATCTATCAAGGTTTTCACGACCTAAACCGCTTTAACTAAATGTGCAACTTGCGCGGTTGAACGTTGCAGGTAAGCAGCACTAAGTAAAATACTGGTTTCGTTAAGATCTGTTCCTTTTAATATATTTGCCAACTGCTGTTTAGCTGTTGGGTTCTGTTTTTGTTCTATTTCCATCAAGGCTAACAGTGCCGAAAATTCATGCTTTACCGGCGTGCTTGGTTTATTTGCGTACGCAATGTAACACGCAACAGGTGTTAGGCCATGAGCATTGGGTTGAGCAAGTGCTTTTACTAAGTCATCGTTAGATTCAAATAACATTAATGAGCGCACATAATTAAACGCCAGCTTTTGGGCGTTAGCGTGTTTAAATACAGTGTGTAACACATTATTGCCTTGGGTATCTTGTGCCAAGAAGCCCTTATTTTCTCTAAGCGCCGGAGTAAAAAACGTCAAGGCATCTGTGGTTGTTAACTGATTGATAAAAGGTGCAGGTGGGGTATTGCTTGTTAAAATACGTGTTGCTACATTTTGCATAAAATCGTACTTAATACTCATGCGCAAAGCGCTTTCGTATAGATGATTAAGCTGTAATGTTTGTTGTGCTTGGTTTAACTGCTTAAAGTCATTATCAAGTTCATTTAATTGATGCTTTGAAATACGTGCGTTAAGTAACTGTATGCATAACTCCATAATTTTTGCGCCTTTTAAATACCTTTTTGTTTAGCTTAACCTATTATTGCCAAATGGTACAAAATACAAAAAAGGTCGCATAAGCGACCTTTTAGTTAGCTTTATAAATTGGGATTAAGCTTTTTTGCTTGCTACCCATTCATTTACAAAGTTTTCTAGTACGTTAAGTGGTACTGGGCCATTTTTTAGCACTACATCGTGGAATTGACGAATATCAAACTTGTCGCCAAGTTGCTTTTTAGCGTCTTCACGTAGTTCTAAAATTTTCAACATACCTACTTTGTAAGCCGTTGCTTGCGAAGGCATTACAATGTGACGTTCAACCATTTTAACGCCGTCAGAAGTGGCATTAGGGGTATTATTCACGTAGTAATCAATCCCTTCTTGGCGAGTCCACTTCATTGCGTGAATACCGGTATCAACCACTAAGCGGCACGCGCGCCATAATTCCATAGAAAGACGACCAAAGTCTGAGTATGGGTCTGAGTACATACCCATTTCTTTAGGTACAAGCTCAGAGTATAAACCCCAACCTTCAATGTAGGCTGTGTAGCCGCCAAACTTACGGAACTTAGGCACACCTTCTAGTTCTTGCGAAATAGCTATTTGCATGTGGTGACCCGGAATACCCTCATGGTAAGCCAGAGCTTCCATTTGGTACGTTGGCATCGCTTCCATGTCATAAAGGTTTGCGTAGTAAATACCTGGGCGTGAACCATCTGGCGCAGGCTGTTGGTAAAATGCTTTACCCGCCGCTTTTTCACGGAAAGCTTCAACTGCTTTTACTTTAAGGTCGGCTTTTGGCTTCACAATAAATAGCTCATCAAGACGCACTTTCATTGTGTCGATCATAGCTGTTGCTTCGTCAAGGTAGCGTTGTTTACCCTCTGCTGTATTTGGGTAGTAAAATTGCTTATCAGTTTTCATAAACTGCATAAACGCTTTTAAATCGCCCTTAAAGCCTACTTTATCTTTAATCTCACGCATTTCGTCATGTATACGGCTTACTTCTGATAGGCCAATTGCATGAATTTCTTTTGCCGTTAAATCAGTGGTGGTTGTGCGTTTAAGTGCATTATTGTAAAAGGTATTACCTTCAGGTAATTTCCAAGCACCATCACGGTCGTCAGCACGTTTTTCAAGTTGTGCTAGGTAGTTAATAAGCTTTGAGTAAGCTGGTTTAACTGCTGATTTTAACGCGTCAGTTGCCTCGTTAATAAGTGCATCTTTTTCGTCTTGGCTGATTTCAAGTGCCGTTACTTTGCGTTTAAAGTCTGCTAAAAGTGTTGAATCGTCACCTTTTTCAAATGGTGCACCTTGAATAATGTTTTTGCTTGAATCAATAACATGTGGAAACACAAACTTAGGTGCAATAATGCCTTTGTTTGCTCGTGTTTCTAAGTCAGTTACTAATTGGTCAAATACCGTAGGCACCCCATTTAAACGCGAAATGTAATCTTTTGCTTCTTTAACATTACTAATTGAATGTTGGTTTATTAAAAATGCAGGCACCATAGAGTGTGTACCAAACATTTGGTTTACCGGGTAGTTGTGGTAACGCCATTTAAAGTCAGCAATTGAGCTTTCTAGGTCTTGTTTTTTTAAGTCGTAGCTTACTTTAGTTGCATCGTCTAGCAGGTCGCGGTTAATCGCGTTTAGGGCAACTAAGTCGGCTTTAGTTTCAGCGAGGTCTTTGAGTTTTTGCTCTTCGCTGCCGTCATCCCATTTATCGTAATCTTTTTTAATACCCATGTAAGTTTGGTAAACCGGGCTGCTCATCACATCACGGTTAAAGGTATCTTCAAAAAACGCATTGGCTTTGTCAATTTCGCTTTGTACAGGTTGCGCTTGTACAATTGGAGTGGTTACAGATTGTTGTGGTGCTTGTTGGCAACCAGCAAGGAGTGCAACACTCACAGCTGCTGCAATAAAGGTAAGTTTACGCATTGTTTTCCCTTTTGTTGTTAGAAACCCATTAGGGTATTTTAATTTTTCATGTATTCGCTTTACATGACGTATAACGCCCAATGCATTATACGAACAATTCTAGCAGGTCATTTAAAAAGCGATGCCCTTTAAGGCTCACTTGCCAGTGACCGTCTTTTTCTATTAATAAACCGGTGTTTATGGCTTTATTTAAAGCTGCTTGTTGGCTTTGCAATGGCTGATTAGTCAGCGCACTGTAGTCTTCAATCGGGCATGGTTCGACAAGGCGAAAGCGATTCATAAAAAACTCAAAGGCCAAATCGTCTTGCTCAACGTGCCAACTTTTGTACAAATAAGGTTTTACCATATCCATGTAGCCACGGGGATGTTTGACCTTTTCAGTTCGGGTGATTATGCCAGTTTTTGCATTGGTGACCTTACCATGAGCACCACAGCCAATCCCTAGATAATCGCCAAACCGCCAATAATTTAAGTTATGTTGGCATTGATAGCCCGGTTTTGCATACCCTGAAATTTCGTATTGTATATAACCTGCCTTTGCAAGTAAGGCTTGGCCTTGCTCTTGAATATCCCACAGAGTTTCATCTTGGGGCAGTGTTGGCGGTTTAGATGCAAACTGAGTATTAGGTTCAATAGTGAGTTGGTACCACGAAATATGTGGGGGATCGAGCGCAATAATTTGCTTTAAATCACTTAATGCATCGTCTAGGGTTTGCCCTGGTAAGCCGTGCATTAAATCAAGATTAAAGCTATTTAAACCAGCCTCTTTGGCTTGCTCTGCTGCATAGGTCGCTTCGTTAGCACCATGAATGCGGCCAAGCGCTTTTAACTTGTCGCTTTGCAGGCTTTGTATGCCAATTGAAATGCGGTTTATACCTGCTTTCACATACTCTTTAAATCGGCCCGTTTCTACTGTGCCTGGGTTTGCTTCGAGGGTTATTTCACAATTATCGGCAAGACCTATAAGGTTATCGACTTCGCTTAGTAGGCGTGTGTAAGCATCACCGGTCAATAAACTTGGGGTACCGCCACCAATAAATATACTGTGAATTTTTCGCCCTTGAACTAAGTGTAAGTCGGCTTTTAAATCGTCTATTAAATGCTGAACATATTCGGCTTCTGGTATGTCGCCTTTTTGCCCGTGGCTATTAAAGTCGCAATAAGGACATTTTTGCACGCACCAAGGTACGTGTACATATAAACTTAGAGGAGGAAGAGTCACAGGCCGCCTTTTAGTTGTAGCTCATTTAGCAAAGCCTGTAGTGCTTGACCGCGATGGCTCACAGCATTTTTTTGATCTTTGGTTAACTCGGCGCTGGTACAGTTTAGCTCTTCAACAAAAAATACCGGGTCGTAACCAAACCCGCCTTCGCCATGTTGGGTTTGTGTAATTTCGCCTTCCCAGCTTGCGCTGCAAATAAGCGGGGTAGGGTCATCAGCGTGGCGCATTAATACTAATACACACCAAAAACGCGCTTTACGATTCGGGTTATTACCTAAATCATTAAGTAATTTATCTATGTTGTCTTGATCGCTTGCGCTCTCACCAGCAAAGCGAGAAGAGTAAACCCCCGGTGCACCATTTAAACCATCAACCTCTAAGCCGGAATCATCAGCTATGGCTGGCATACCCGTAATTTTAGCTGCATGACGGGCTTTAATAATAGCATTTTCAACAAAGGTAGTACCGGTTTCGGCTACTTCACTAACGTTAAAATCACTTTGTGGAACTACATTAATATTAAGTGGGCTTAACATGTTGGCCAGCTCACTTACTTTGCCAGGGTTGCCCGTGGCAAGGACTAAAGTTTTGTTCATAATATTATTTATCTACGTAAAATTTTTGCTGAAATTGCAGTGTTTGAAATTGATTGCTTTGCTGTATTTCAATTTCAAAGCGCAGTATTTCTTCGTTTGTAAAATCGACTTGGGCAAGGTAATAAATCGACTCGCCTTCAATTACTTCTTTAAAGTTAAGCGTTTGTTTGTTGCCAAGTAGGTTTCTGGCTGTGCCAGATAACTCGGCCTTTTGAGCTGTATTGCCTGTATTGCCTGTATTGTTTTTTAACACAGAAATATTAACAATCCCTTTATAGCCACTGCGCTCAAGCCCGTAAGCTTTGGCAATTTGTGGCTGAATAAAGGTTGATGGAAAAGCAATGTAATGTACTTGCCACGGGCCAAGTTCTTTATATTGTCCGCCCAATGTTTGTTCGCTGTGTGCGTTAAATGCGAATGTTAAACAAGCAATAAAACAAAATTTAATTAACCGATTCATTGTTCACTCCAAAAATATAAAAAAGAGGCCATAAGACCTCTTTTACTTAAAACAAAGGCTTAAGCTAAAAAGTCCATTAACAGCATTTGCAAAAACTGAATACCAATAATTAATACAAGTACTGATAAATCTAACCCACCCATTGGTGGAATAATTTTACGAAGTGGCTTGAGCATTGGCTCAGTGAGCTGGTGGAAAACCGCTTCAATAGGGTTGTAGCCTTGGCTTACCCAGCTGAGAATTGCGCGGATAATTAATACCCAAAATACTAAGTTTAAGCCTTCTTTTATTACGGTAATTAGAGCTTGAATAAACACGGGTTGCGCAGCCCATGCGCCGTAAATTACCAACATTAAAGTACTAATTTTGGCAATAGCTACAATAAATGCCAGCAATAGTGAGGCTAAATCAAGCCCACCTAACCCGGGTATAATTTTACGTAAAGGGTTGACTGCAAACGACGTTGCTTTAACCACAAACTGGCTCATTGGGTTGTAAAAATCGGCTTTTGCCCACTGTAGCCAAAAACGCAGTAGTACCACCATTAAAAACAAATCAAACAGAGTACTGATCAAAAATTGCATGGCATTCATAGTGTAACCTTTAATAGTAAAGTAGTTTTAAAGTTCTTTTTCCATTTGCATCGCTCGAGCAATACACGCATCCATCGCATCGCCAACGGTTTTAGTTAAGCCTTCGTCTTTTAAATGCTCAACTGCGGCATGTGTAGTACCGCCTTTAGATGTTACGTTTGCGCGTAGCTGAGAAATGCTAATTTCTGGTTGGCTTAACGCCATTTCGGCAGCGCCAAGTGCTGTTTGTTGTACTAAACGACGAGCATCTTCATCATTAAAGCCAAGCGCTTTTGCTTTTTCTTCAATGGCTTCCATAAATAAGAAAAAGTAAGCTGGTGATGAACCTGTGACTGCAATGATGTCGTTAATTTGCGCTTCTTGTTCGACCCACACCACAATACCTGTGCACTCAAAAACTTGTTGAACAAATTCATGTTCTTGTTGCGTTTCGCCAGCGCCAAATAAGCCAGACACGCCACGCCCTAATAAAGACGGTGTATTAGGCATGCAGCGTACAATTTTTACATCTTGCCCTAACATTTCGCGCAAGCGGCTTACTGTTAAACCAGCAGCTACTGAGATAAATAGTTTATTACTGAAATCGATGCCAGACTCTTGAAACGATTTACATAAATCGCCCATCATTTGTGGCTTTACAGACAAAACAATTACATCAGCATCGCGTAGGGCTTCGTTATTGTCACTGGTGGTTTGCACCTTGAAATCGGCTGCTACCTTTGCAAGCTTTTCTTGGTTGCGGTTAGTCGCAATGATGTTGTTTGCGTCAAAGCCGTTTTTTACCATGCCACCAATAATAGCGTAGCTCATGTTACCTGTGCCTATAAATGCGATTTTTTTATCTGACATAAATCTGTTTTTACCTTTTAAGTTCGTGTTCCAAAAATGTCTGTTCCGATCCTCACCATAGTTGAGCCTGCACTAATTGCGGCTTCAACGTCATTACTCATACCCATAGATAGAGTGTCTAACTGTGGATATTGGGCCTTTAGTTTATCAAAGCAAGTTTGTAATTGCTCAAAATATTGAGTTTGTGTCGTTGGATCGTCACTTTTTGCAGGAATAGCCATCAAACCACGTAATCTTAACTGATCACATTGGCTAATAAATTCAGCAAGATTTGCGATGTCATTGGGATGACAACCTGATTTAGCCTCCTCGGCGCTAATATTTACCTGAATAAGTACATTAAGTGGTGGTTTACTGGTTGGGCGCTGAGCGTTGAGGCGCTTGGCTATTTTGATTCGATCAACGCTTTGTACCCAATCAAAATTTTCTGCCACTAAAGCACTTTTATTTGACTGGATAGGGCCAATGAAATGCCAAATGATATCGCTATATGTGTGCAGTTGAGCTATTTTATCTACAGCTTCTTGAACATAAGACTCACCAAACTGGCGTTGGCCATAATTGTAGGCAGCAACGATATCGTCGCTAGGTTTGGTTTTAGACACCGCCAGTAAGGTTATTTCATTTTTGCTTCTGTGCGTGTTTTTTGCCGCGTTTGAAATTCTTGCGTAGGCGCAAGTGAGTCGTTCTGCTATTGTAACCATATAATTATCAGCCAGTTGTGGAGTCATAAATGGATATTACCGAATTATTAGCGTTTAGTGTGCAACACAATGCATCCGATTTACATTTATCGTCGGGTGTTTCACCTATGATACGCGTAGATGGTGATGTTCGCCGCATTAATATACCAGCCCTTACAGATAAAGACGTAAACAGTTTAGTTTACGATATTATGAACGATACTCAGCGCAAAGATTACGAACAAAACCTTGAGGTGGATTTTTCGTTTGAGGTTCCTAATCTTGCTCGCTTTCGTGTTAATGCCTTTAATTCAAACCGCGGTCCTGCGGCAGTATTTCGTACTATACCGAGTGAAGTATTAACACTTGATGATTTAGGCGCGCCAGATATTTTTAAAACAATATCAGACAACCCGCGTGGGTTAGTCCTTGTTACCGGGCCAACAGGGTCGGGTAAATCAACAACACTTGCGGCCATGGTTGATTACATAAATCAAAATAAGCATCACCATATTTTAACGATTGAAGATCCAATCGAATTTGTTCACGATAACAAGTTAAGCTTAGTTAACCAACGTGAAGTACATCGTGATACACACAGTTTTTCAAACGCACTACGTAGTGCGCTGCGTGAATACCCCGATGTTATATTAGTGGGTGAGCTGCGTGATTTAGAAACTATTCGCCTAGCGATGACCGCTGCTGAAACCGGTCATTTAGTGTTTGGTACGTTGCATACAACCTCAGCGCCCAAAACCATTGACCGTATTATTGATGTATTCCCTGGTGAGGAAAAAGCAATGGTACGCTCTATGTTGTCAGAGTCATTGCGTGCGGTTATTTCACAAACACTCCTTAAAAAAATTGGCGGTGGGCGAGTGGCTGCTCATGAAATTATGATTGGTGTACCCGCCATACGTAACTTAATTCGTGAAGACAAAATTGCACAAATGTACTCGTCTATTCAAACGGGGGCATCAATTGGTATGCAAACAATGGATCAATGTTTAACAAACTTAGTTAACAGAGGCATTGTGACCAACACCGCAGCGCAAGCTAAAGCGCAAGACAAAACACAATTTGGTGGTTAAGGAATTAGAATGACTTTATCTTTAAACCGTTACTTAATCACTATGATTGAGAAAAAAGGCTCTGATTTATTTGTATCTAGCCGTTTACCTGTTAGTGCAAAAATAAACGGTGAATTAATTCCTTTGGGCGACGACAAACTCACTGACGAAGAGTCTTTGCAGTTGGTTGAGTCTGCGATGAGCGAAAAGCAAAAAGCGGAGTTTCATGCTACTAAAGAATGTAACTTTGCTATTGCAACCGACGAAGGGCGTTTTCGTATTTCTGCGTTTTGGCAGCGCGATAGAGCAGGTATGGTTATTCGCCGAATTGTGACACAGATCCCCGATGTCAGCGATTTGGGCCTACCCTCGACACTCACCGACGTCATTATGGCTAAGCGCGGTTTAGTTTTGTTTGTTGGTGGAACAGGAACCGGTAAGTCGACCTCATTAGCAGCCTTGATTGGCTACAGAAACCGAAATCAACGGGGTCATATTTTAACAATTGAAGATCCTATTGAGTTTGTTCATGAGCACCGTAAAAGTATTATTACTCAACGCGAAGTAGGGCTCGATACAGATAGTTTTGAGTCGGCGCTTAAAAGCTCATTACGTCAAGCTCCTGATGTTATTTTAATTGGTGAGATACGCTCGCAAGAAACCATGGAATACGCATTAAGCTTTGCTGAAACAGGGCATTTATGTGTGGCTACACTGCATGCCAACAATGCCAACCAAGCTATTGACCGTATTATGCATTTGGTACCAAAAGAAAAGCATGACAAGCTAAAGTACGATCTAGCCCTTAACTTACGTGCCATTGTTGCTCAACAATTAATACCTACCTCAGATGGCGAAGGACGCGTTGCCGCAATAGAGATATTACTTAATTCACCTATGGTGGCAGAGCTGATTAAAAACGGCGATATTGGCGGCATTAAAGAGGCTATGGCTAAATCTAACGATATGGGCATGCAAACCTTCGACCAAGCCCTTTTTGAGTTATACAGGCAGCAACGTATCAACTATGCAGACGCATTGCATCACGCCGACTCACCAAATGACTTACGCTTGATGATTAAACTGCGTAATAACGAACAACAAGGTGCGGGCTTTTTACAAGGTGTAACCATAGATGGAATGGGGGATGACGATAACTAATCAGTTATTGTTATTAAAAAAGCGCGACTTTCCAGCCGCGCTTTTTTAATATTTGACACACCTAATTACAGCGTTACTCACCGTAAAATGATTCAAAAAAACTTTCTAAAATAATTACCGCAGACATATTATCTACATTTCCTTTACCTAAATTTTTATAACCGCCTTGCTCAAATAAACGGGCTTTTGCGTCAGCAGTTGTTAGGCGCTCATCTTGTGTTTGCACAGGAATTCCATAGTGATTATGTAACCTGTTAGCAAACTTTTTAGCTTTGAATGTCACCTCTTGTGAAGTGCCATCCATATTAAGCGGTAAACCGACCACCATTAAATCTGGCTGCCATTCGTTTACTTGTACTGCGATATGATCCCAGTTTGGAATACCATCTTGCGCTTTTACGGCTTTAAGGCTTGATGCGCTGCCAGTGAGTTCTTGCCCTACGGCAATACCAATACTTTTAGTGCCAAAATCAAATCCCATTACGGTGCGCTCGCCTTGTGGCTTAAATGTTCTTTTTGTCATTGATAATGTTTTACTTAGGCTGCTTTTCAAGCCGTTATGTTAAAGGTTTACATAAAAAAATTCACTTGTAATAGCGTATCTATTTCCAAGTGAATTTATATTATGAACTTAATTTAGAAAGGGAATATTTACGCATGCCCGGCTTCAGGGCTGAGTTGGCCTATATCAAAGCCAAGCATTGAAACGGCTTTTTCCCATCGTTTTTCAGCGGGCGTGTTAAAAATAATGGCCGGATCCGCTTCTATAATTAGCCAGCTGTTATCAAGCAGTTCTTGTTCTAATTGGCCTTGTTCCCAACCTGCATACCCTAAGGTGATAATAAACTGCTCAGGGGCATGTGCTGTCGTTAAACTTGCTAGCACGTCTTTAGAGGTGGTGATCATAATATCACTACTGAGCTTTTGGCTTGAGGTATACCCGAGCTTAGGGGAGTGAAGCACAAAACCTCTATCTGTTTTAACTGGACCACCTGCAAACACAGCTACTTTAGCTGCTTGCTGGGTTTTGTCGTTATCGATTTCTATTTTATCAAGTAGCTCACCAACGGTTACGTTGATGGGTTGGTTTATCACCAATCCCATAGCCCCATCTTCATTGTGCTCGCAAATATACGTAACAGCACGTTTAAAAAAAGGGTCTTGCATTGACGGCATGGCGATTAAAAAATGATTTTCTAATGACTGCATAGATTTCACCCTTTCAGTTAATGAATTTTGAGTATGGCACAACCCTGTATTTTATAACTAAATAAGTTAACTGATTTTATTAAAATATTAATACAGCAAGTGCTGCATTAATATTTAAACGTTAAACGCATTGTGTTCAGTCACTTTAACTTATTTAACCTGAGGCTAGACTATTTAGCTAATTTTCTCTCAATAGCATCAAAAAGAATACCTGTGATTGATATATCATACGCTGCTTCAATTTCACGCACACACGTAGGTGCTGTTACATTAATTTCGGTTAGCTTGTCGCCAATAATATCAAGGCCAACAAATACAAGGCCTTTTTCTTTAAGAGTGGGCGCAACGGCCTGTGCAATTCTCATATCTGACTCGCTCAATGGGCGAGCTTCACCACGACCGCCTGCGGCTAGATTTCCGCGAGTTTCACCGTTTTGTGGAATCCGCGCTAAGCAGTAGGGAATGACTTCACCGTCAACCACAAGAACGCGTTTATCGCCTTGTGTAATGGCAGGAACATAATTTTGTACCATGGCATAACGGCTGCCGTGTTCGGTCAGAGTTTCGCAAATAACACCTATGTTTGCATCATCTTCTTTTACACGAAAAATAGATGCGCCGCCCATACCATCAAGTGGCTTTAAAATAATGTCTTTATGCTCAGCTAAAAATTCACGAATTTGTTTTTGGCTGCGCGTAACTAAGGTATCTGGCGTGTGTTCGCTAAACCATGCAGTAAACAGCTTTTCGTTAGCATCACGCAAGCTTTGTGGTTTATTAATAATTAACGTGCCTTCATCTTCAGCGCGCTCTAAAAGATACGTTGCGTAAATGTATTCAGTGTCAAACGGCGGATCTTTGCGCATTAAAATTACATCAAGATCGGCAAGGGCAATGGTGGTTTTTTCTTCTAGTTCGTACCATTTTTCTTCGTTGTTAAATACACGCGCTTTGGCAGCGGTGGCATAAGACTTACCTTTACGAAGTGATAAATCATCCATCTCCATATAGTAAATTTCGTAGCCACGCTCTTGCGCCTGCATCATCATTGCAAAGCCGGTGTCTTTTTTGATGTTAAACCCACTAATAGGATCTGAAATAATACCTAATTTAATTGCCATGCGCTGTGCCTTAATCTATGTGTAATTACTACTAGAGTTTACTAATAGCTTTGATATGAGGGTGTTTTTAGCTATTTCAATTAGCTAAATCACCAAATTGTAGTTGTAATGCACTTAAGACCGTTAAAGCGGCGGTTTCAGTTCGTAAAACACGTGGCCCTAAACGAATATCAACAAATTCTTGTTGTTTAGTTTGTGCCATTTCTTCGTCAGTAAAGCCGCCTTCTGGGCCGACTAAAAACCGAACGCCATCTTTAGGTACAGTAATGGTTTTAATGCTGTGTTCTGCGCGAGGATGAAGCGTGAGCTTTATCGCGTTAGTTGATTGCTCAAGCCACTGTTTTATGTCTATAGGGGGGTGAACAACCGGTACATAATTACGCCCCGACTGCTCGGCTGCCGCAATCGCTATTTTTTGCCATTGTTGATGCTTTTTATCAAGGCGGTCGCCAATGAGCTTCACGCCACAGCGCTGACTAAAAATAGGGGTGATTTCGGTAATACCTAACTCAACGGACTTTTGAATTGTAAAATCCATTTTATCACCACGCGATACGCATTGGCCTAAGTGAATTTTTAATGGTGATTCTACGTCGTGAGGATTAAACTGCTGTGGCATAACCACTACATTTTTTTTACTCACTTCTATAATTTCACTTAGGTATTCACCACCTTCGCCATTAAAAATAGACACATGTTCGCCTACTTTCATGCGAAGTACTCTGCCTATGTGGCCAGCTGCATCGTCATCGAGTGACACGGGAGTGTTTAGTGTAATAGAAGACGCTTGGTAAATATGAGGAACTCGCATGTGATTTCACTTATAAGTTGGCGATAAAGTTATATACCGCTATGGTAAGTAAGCTGCGAGCTAGGTGCAATTATTTATTGTTTATTAAGTAACTCTGTTAACTCAATAATATCGACTGATGTATCGGCTATGTCGGTATGACAAGATAGGTGGTTTGAAAAGCCTTCCTCTTTTACAGGGCTAAAAGCAAAACCACTTTCATCTTGAGTGACTAAAAAACGTTTTTCATGCAGTGAGTTATAAATAAAACGTTGTTTTTCATCAGCCAGTAAATAATCGGTTTGATTAAACAATACACCTTTAATGTCGTGATGTTCATGCAAATAACTGGCAAGCTCAGAAACGCTAATTTCGTTTTCAAAATCGCAATAACAATAATCTTTAATGAGTTCATCAAACATCATTTTAACTAACTGGCGAGTATTAGCACCTGCAATGACTAAGGTACTTGGGGCATCTCGCTTTGCACTATTAAAATAGTGACCAGCAAACGCTCTGCTAAATTCGTTATCTATATCGATTAATAGATAGTTAGTAACTTCAAATGGCATAATGTCCCAGTGCAATTAAGCAAAGTGTTATGTAAGCAAGTTTTGTGTAAGCCCAAGCGAAAAATGTTTAAAGTTAAATAGAGAACATGCTAATTAGTAAATAGCCTATTGCACAAAAAACAGCAAATTCAATACAAGCAATACCTATGTTGTCTTGATGATCAACTTCAAGTGCCGCATCAATATTGGGTAGTGATATTTTTTTTACAATAAATGTTAACGCATATAACAGTATCCACATTACACCGCAATGCATTACCAGTGTAAACAGGTTTTCAACCATTTTACCGTTTTGAAACGTAGCACTCGACAAGCCTGCATACGAGGCAAGCGATAAACCAATTGATTTACCAGCATAGCGAATACCAATAGAGGTATTTTCTAAATTAAAATTACTTTGTAGCGAAGCGCCTTGATTGGCTTTTGCAAAACGGTGTTCGCGTATTTTACTATCAAGTGCAAACATACCTTGCAGTAAAAAAAAGCTGACTAACGCGATTAATAAGTTACTGAAGCCTTGAGTGTGGGTCCATGTGTAAAGGCCTAAGGTCATAATGAAATTAGCTATTAGCATGCCAGAGTCTACTAAGGCGGCGCATACATTTTGTTTTAAAATAGCCGCTTCTTCGTTAAAGCGATGCAAAATCCACTTTCGGTGAATCAAATGTCCCACTTTTATAAATGAAAACAACAGCAATACTAATATTGCTACTTTAAGTGGATTAGATTGTGCGGTACTTACACTTATTTCATCAAATAAAAAGGCAATGGTTGCAATAACAACCGAAATCTCTGAAGCAAAATTGATCCCCATGGCAAAGTTATCATGCTGGGCTAATTCATCTTTAAGCGCTTGTTTTAATTTAATTTGAGTTATTATTCTTAATGAAAAAATAGTTAAGCAAATAACAGCAAAACTAATAGTAATCGCAACAAAACTAGTGTTAGATAAAGATAAATATGACATGGTTGTCCTAATTAGAGTTAACCTTTAAGGTTTTAATCATTCTAGTACGGTTACTGATGATATAAAAGAGAGGATTGATGAGTAACGCAATACAACTTCCTATTCAATTACAAAAACTTGGGTTAAAGCGCTATGAGCAGCTGTACCCGCAGCATCCTATAGAAAGCGAAGTTGTAAGGTTATTAGCGTTAAGCGACTTTGCTTGGCGCTGTATTCAGTCTCAGCCTGATTTAAAAAGCGGGTTACTATGTGAAGACGAAATTAAAAGTAGAGACATACCTTCCCCCTTCGAAAACTTAACACTGGCAGATATAAACGAAGCACAGTGTCATCAAATACTTCGCAAATATCGTGAAAAATACTGGCTTAAAGTTGCTTTTTTAGATTTATGTTGTGAAAACCCAATTGCAGATAGCATTGAGTATATTAGCCAGCTCGCTGATAAGTTAATTCAAAGCGCTAACGAGTGGGCCCATGCGCAAGTGGCCACACTTAATGGTGAGCCTATAGATGAGCAAGGGCAATCTTTGCCTTTAATGGTACTTGGTATGGGCAAGTTAGGTGGTAAAGAACTTAACTATTCTTCAGATATCGACCTTATATTTGCATACCCTCGTAGTGTTAAAACTCAAGGCGGGCGAAAAAGTATTGAGGCGCAGGTGTTTTACACAAAAGTGGCTCAAAAGCTAATAGCAGCACTTAACCAAACAACAGGGGATGGGCAGGTATTTAGGGTTGATATGCGCCTTAGGCCATTTGGTGAAAGTGGCCCATTGGTCATGAGTTTTAACGCTATTGAAGATTATTACCAAGAGCAAGGGCGTGATTGGGAGCGTTACGCCATGCTTAAAAGTCGTTTAATTGGTAGGCCCAATCACTATTGGGATGAATTTAATCAATTGCTTAAACCTTTCGTATACCGGCGGTATATTGATTTTTCAGTTATTGAATCGCTTCGTAAAATGAAACTCATGATTGCACAAGAAGTTCGCCGTAAACGTTTAACCAATAATATAAAACTGGGGGCTGGCGGAATACGAGAAGTTGAATTTATTGTTCAAGCACTACAAATGGTACGCGGCGGGCGAGAGGCTAATTTACAGACGCAATCATTACTTAATGCGTTAAACCAGTTAGCACTAAACCAAGTTATTGATAACGACGAAGCAAAAGAGCTGAAAAGTAATTATCTTTATTTACGAAAAGTAGAGCAATACCTGCAAATATTCGACGACCAGCAAACGCAAACTTTGCCTGATGATGAAATAAACCAACAACGATTAAATTACCTATTAGCACAATCAGACTTTGCAGCGTCAGTAAATGAAATTGAGCAGGTAATGGCGCAGGTGCACAATGAGTTTATTCAGGTAATAGGGGAAGAAACAGAGCCACTAG
Source organism: Pseudoalteromonas sp. SIMBA_162 (assembly GCF_046535955.1). Classification (NCBI taxonomy): domain Bacteria; kingdom Pseudomonadati; phylum Pseudomonadota; class Gammaproteobacteria; order Alteromonadales; family Pseudoalteromonadaceae; genus Pseudoalteromonas; species Pseudoalteromonas sp. SIMBA_162. Next base: position 89,760 of record NZ_JAWJBQ010000010.1, read on the forward strand.
ACACGTGTGAAGGTGCATTTATAAGTGCGTGGGATCATTGTGATGTCAGTTTTTTAAATGAACCTAAAGACGAATGGCAAGAGCCACTGCAAGACTTTAAATTACGTTTGTCTAAAGTAAAAGTTGGAAATCGAGGGCGTGAGATTCTTGATAAACTCATGCCAGCCATGCTTAAACAGCTAAGCGACTTTAATGCCAGTGCCATAGTATTTGGTACTGTGTGCCAAATTCTTAATAAAATTATTTCGCGTACTGCCTACTTAGAATTGCTATATGAAAACCCAGGCACGTTAAAGCAGTTAGTTTCTTTGTGTTGTCATAGTAAGTGGATTGGCGAGCATATTTCTCGTTACCCAATTTTACTTGATGAATTAATTGACCCTGCCGTGCTTTATAAACCAACACCACTTAGCGCTTATAAAGACGAAATACGTCAATATTTTTTACGCATAGAGCACGACGATTTAGAGCTACAAATGGAGTCGTTAAGGCAGTTTAAACAAACTCATCAATTACGGATAGCAGCCGCAGACGCCACTGGCGTTTTGGATGTTATGAAAGTAAGCGATCACTTAACCGCATTGGCAGAAGCCATAGTCGAGCAGGCTGTAAACATTGCATGGCATAACACGGTAAAGCGTTTTGGCATGCCGCCAAACACTGACAATGAACACAAGGGTTTTGCCGTTATTGCCTATGGTAAAACGGGTGGTTTTGAAGTGGGCTACGACTCAGATTTAGATCTTGTGTTTGTTCACAATCACGATGGCTCGAGTCAAACCAATGGCGATAAAGCGATTGATTCTCGGCAGTTTTATTTAAAACTGGCCCAACGTTTAATGCACTTATTTAATACGCGAACGGCGTCGGGTATTTTATACGAGTTAGATACACGTCTTCGCCCAGAGGGTGCTTCGGGTTTACTTGCTATCAATTTAGAGAGCTTTAATCACTATCAACAAACACAAGCGTGGACATGGGAGCACCAAGCGCTGGTTCGTGCTCGTATTATTTTAGGTCAAAATGAGTTAGAAGCACGCTTTTCGCAAATACGTAAAAATATACTTTGCCAAGCGCGTGAAACGCCTGTGTTAAAAGATGATGTCATTAAAATGCGAGAGAAAATGCGTGGCCACCTTGCAAAAGGTAACACGCAGTTATTTGACCTAAAACAAGATGCTGGTGGCATGGCCGACATTGAATTTATTACGCAATACCTTGTTCTTAAAAATGCACACGATAGCGAGCAACTAAGCGTATTTTCAGATAATGTAAGAATACTTACTGATGCTGCTAAAATAGGCTGTATTACAAAAGAGCAAAAGCAGCAGTTAATTAAAGCGTATATTGACTACCGTTCGTGTTACCACGTACTCAGCTTAGATCAGCAAGGAAAGTTAGTTGAACGCGAGCAGTTTTTACAAGACATCACTAATGTGACTGCCATTTGGAAAGCGGTTTTTGAGCTGTAGGATTTGTTCAATCATATTTGTTTGCTTTATAAGCAAACACGCTCTAAGTGATGTGCTTTGATAAAAAATCACGCAAAAGCGTGATTTTTTATCTAACTCAAATGTTGAGTTTTAAGCAGTTAGCACGCACAAACTCAGAGGGCAATTCAGTAATTACTGCCGCTCTTTGCTTATTACAAAAGTAGGTGTAAACCTCGTGTTCAAAGTCATCATTTATTGCTCTGCCTACTTGGTACAGGGCTGAGGTGAAATTACTGTCGACCCTAAAATGATCTTTAACGACATAGTCTTTACTTAAGTACCAATAGAGCTCAATGCCTTCGCTTTTAGCATACTCAACTAAAACATCTTTCAATGTTGAACCGTTTTCGAAGCGCCTAGGCTCCACACTTCCTGTCCAACTTGCTGGCATGGGGGTAACAGTGCGCGTGCGCTCAGCTAAAACTCTATCGACAGTTTGATCTGGCTTTTTTAAACTCAATACGTATTGGTCGCGCTCTTTGTTGCTTTTAACTTGATTTCGAATCGAGGCATAAAAGCGAGATAATCCTTCGGCAGCGGCATTTTTAGATTCTTTTAAATCTAATGTTGGAACATTTCCCATTAAAAAGTACGCAGCAAGCGCTATTAATATGACTGCAAATGACAAGTACCTAATCCAAAACCACATTACAACAACCACCCTTATTTGTTCCTGTTATTGTTATACCATTACTATTTGTAAAATGAAGGAGTATTTTTATCTGGTCGCGTTTTAAAACGGCGATGTAGCCACATGTATTGTTCTGGTGCGGCATTAATTGATAATTCCATGCGTTGATTAACACGCGTGACATCGGCTTTGTCATCACCGCTTGGGAAGTTTTCAAGCTCTGGAATAATTTCTAAATGGTACTTTCCACTTTCATCTCGGCGGGTAATCAAACTCATTGTTTCGCAATTTTTACTGCCAGCAAACATCAGTGTACCTGTTGTAGTTGCGGTATCTTGCACTGCATAAAAAGGGACGAATTCGCAGCGGTTACGGCCATAGTCTTGATCGGGTAGGTAGTAGCACACTTTTTTATTTTTTAAGGCTTTTAGTAAGCCTTTTACGTCCTTTTTACCAACCAAGTATTCATTAGAGCGAAGGCGGCCATTAGTTGTAAAGTACTCCATTAATGGGTTGTTGTGCGGGCGGTAAAAACCAATACCCATACAACCCAATCCCATTAATCGGCCTGCCATTTCAAGGTGTAAAACATGAGGTACTAGTAACAGTACGCCTTTTCCAGATTGTTGCACTCGTTCAAAGTGTTCAAGCCCTTTTAAAGACCCTAAAGCTTTTTTCGCTCGCCACTGCGGCCACCACCATGCCATTCCGGTTTCAACCATCGCAATGCCAGTGTTTTCCATATTTTTTAGCACCAATGCTTTTTGATCTTCGTCGCTCATATCAGGAAAGCAGCGTTTAATATTTACTTCGGCAATGTGTCGGCGGCGTTTCATGTATTTATGAACTAAACGGCCAAGTAGTTTGCCCAGGGCTAATTGAAGTTTTTGCGGAAGCCAAGAAATTAGGTATAAGAAAAAAACGCCAATCCACGTTAGCCAGTATCGAGGGCCTAAAAAAGATGCTTTAAAAGGAGATGAGGTGACCACAAAAATTGCTCTAAAATTAAAAACGCTAGTTTAACGCTAAGCGCTGTAAAATACAAAAAGCCAGCATGTAGCTGGCTTTGTATGTGTTTTGTGACTGTTTAGGCTGCTTTTAAACCCTGGTTTATAGCTGCTAGGTCTTTGCTTGTTAGTGTACCCGCTGCTTGCTTTAAGCGCAGAGTAGATAGCACATAACGATAACGTACATCAGCAAGGTTACGTTTAGCATTGTATAGGTTTTGTGTGCTTACAAGTACATCAACAATTGTACGCGTACCGACCTCAAAGCCTGCCTCTGTTGCTTTTAAAGCACTTTGGGCAGATACAACTGCTTGCTCTAGCGCTTTATAGGTTGCAATGTCAGACACTACTTGATTGTAAGACGTGATAACCGTGCGGGTAATTGCGCGGTAATTGGCTTCGTAATCTTGGCTAGCTGCCACGTAAAATGCACGTGCTTGATCAGTAGCTGCAACTGTTGCACCCCCAGAGTATAAAGGCAGGCTAAAGTTAAGGCCTACCGAGGTTGAGTCTGCACGAGGTTGTCTAGTTAGGCTTGTACCATTTCTGTCTGCGTCTGTTAAAGAGTCGCCATAACTTGCGCTTAGGGTTAGCTTTGGATAGTGGCCCGCTCTTGCCAGTTTAATTTGATCTTGCGCTATATCTACGGTTACTTTAGCAACTTGCAAGCTAATATTTTTATCTTTAGCAATATTTAAAAAGTCGCTAGAGTCTCGAGCTGGCTTAGTTGTAGAAAATGTCTCTGTATTTAAAAAGTCTAACTTAGCGTGGTATTTACCCGTAATTTCTCGTAGTTGCTCACGCGCTGTTTCTACTGAGTTATTGGCAATAATTTCTTGTGCAACAGAGTTGTCGAACTGTGCTTGTGCTTCGTGTACATCGGTAATTGCCGTTAAACCAACAGCATAACGTTGTTTAGTTTGTTCAAGCTGGCGTTCGATGGCGCGTTTTTCCGTTTTAATAAATTCAAGGTTATCAATCGCACTTAAAACGTTAAAGTAGCCTTCAGCAACACGAACAATTAAGTTTTGTTTAGCCGAGTCGTATTGAGCATTTGCTTGCAACGCTTGTTTGTCTGCAATGTCTAACGAGTTCCATGCGCCCAAATCAAATAAAGTTTGGCTTAAGCTAAGGCCACGGGTGAACTGATCAGAGTCGCTTTCGACTTTAACTTGGTTTGATAAATCCGTCACACTTTGAAAAGAGGTTGAGTCACTTTTTGTATAACCCATTGTTAAACCAATTTGCGGCAATAATGCAGCCATTGCAGTATCTGCTTGGTAAGATTGTGCGTCTGCTTGGGCTTTTGCTTTTAAAACGGTAGGATCGTTGGCCGTTGCAATTTCAAAAACTTGTAGTAAATCTTCAGCGTTTGCTGCTGTTGTGCCTAATGCGCATGATAAACTAACTAGCGCCGCAAGAATGTTCTTTTTCATGTGTTGTTCGGTCCTTAGACAATTTTTATACTAAAACCATGGTAACCTGTTTTACGTAATAACTAAAAATAAAAAGAGTAAAACAGTGCGTCGAAATGTAACAGAATATATTAACGTACTTCAAAGTTTTTAATAACTAGAGGATGCTTACGTGCCAGATAAAAAACTTGTTCAGTTTACGCATAAAGATGTCAGCGTAAAGCCTGTCAAAAATTTGTATAAAGGCTTTTTTCAGGTTGATTTGTATCAGTTTGAACATGCCTTGTTTGCGGGCGGTAAATCAGAACTTATTAGTCGCGAGATTTTAGAGCGTGGAGACGCCATTGCTGTGTTGCCTTACGACCCCATATCAGACACTGTGCTTTTAATTGAACAAATACGTATAGGGGCTATTAAAAGCAAACATTCACCTTGGCTACTAGAATGTATTGCTGGAATGACTGACGGCAGTGACGATTATGAATCGGTCGTAAAGAAAGAAGCGTACGAAGAAGCTGGGCTTAATTTAACAGAGCTTGAATTTATGCTTTCGTACCTTTCAAGCCCTGGTGGTACAACAGAGCGGTTACATTTATATCTTGCACGGGCCGATTTAAGTGACGTTGAGTCTGGCGTGTATGGCCTTGAAACCGAAGGTGAAGATATAAAAACTCATGTACTCAGCGTTGATGATGCGCTAACTCGCCTCAACAATGGTGAAATGGATAATGCTGCAACTGTTATTTGCATGCAGTGGCTTGCACTTAACCATGAAAAAATGAAACACAAGTGGACAGACTCTTCTTCATAGCCACAAATTGGCTCACAGTATAATGGTGGTATTTTGACAGTACAATTAGCAACAAATAGATATATCCAAAGCCTCCCAAAGTATTTAACGCTTTGTGAGCACAACTACTTACGACTTTTAAAATTGTTACCGGCTGAACGAGCGATTGGCTGCAGCCGAGAAGTGAAGTTGGGGAACAGTGAGTTTGCGACTAAGGTTGATGGCAGTGCAAAATACACTATGGATATTTCTATTAAGCAGCTAAGCGGCATGGTAAAGGGGATTGCACCGCTTTATTTAACTGTGAGGTTGTATCACGATGCTAAAGTGGCTGAAATTATCCATCACGATTATCATCAGCGTATTAAGCCTTCTTATGGTTACCCTAATCCAAAAATGCACCAAAAAGATGAAAAATATCAACTCAATGCATTTTTATACGACTGGCTTGTAGCCTGTGTAGAACACGGACAAGCAACGCTGAATTGGGATGTAAATAATGGCTTGGTTTGATGAACCTTACCTCATTGATAAGTCGTCGCTACGCATAGCACATATTACCGATTGTCATTTATTCTCAAATAAAGCAGGTGAGTACTTTGGCGTAAATACGGCGAATTACTTTGAACAGGCGCTGGCTCATATGGCTAAGCAATCCCTTGATTTTGTAATATTTGGCGGCGACCTTACACAAGATCATAGCGCAGAGTCCTATTTTTTATTTAGTGAGCTGATTAACCAAAGTGATTTAAGATGCCCTGTTTTTTGGGTTCCAGGTAACCATGATGACATTGCTCAGCTTAACCGAATGAGTGGTGGGCAAATAAATCGCGCTAAACATATAGTGGCAAATGGCGTTGAGTTACTTCTTATTAATTCTAAAGGGCCAACGCCTGCAGGGTGGGTAACAGGCACGCATTTGAATGAAATTACCGAACGGCTGTTTGCTTCGGCGAGTTCCAAAATTATGTTTTGTCACCATAACCCACTCCCCATTGATGGCTACCTAGACAAACACATGCTCGAAAACGGGCCGCAATTACTTAATATATTAGTTAATAGCGAAAACGTTTTCGGCTTGTTTCATGGTCATGTGCATAACGAATACATGCAAACGTTTAGAGCGCTTCCCATTTACGCTACCCCAGCCAGCTCAGTGCAGTTTAAAAAACACAGCCCCGAATGGATACAGCAAGACCATGGGCCAGCATACAGGCTGATATGTATCAGCACCAAAAAAGAGAATATAAGCACAGATATGGAAGTAGTATGGCTAAACGGGTAATCTATATTCATGGTTTTAATAGCTCAGATAAATCATATAAAGCTGTGCGCTTTGGCGAGCTTATGGCACACTATGACGTTGACTATTGTGTACCGTGCCTAAACCATGAGCCCATACAAGCCATCATAGCGCTTGAGCAATTACTTACACCTAATACTGTTTTATTAGGTAGCTCATTAGGTGGATTTTTTGCCACGTATTTATCGCAGCGTTATCAAATTCCTGCTGTGGTTATAAATCCCGCGGTTGCGCCATACACTTTATTAAAGCCGTTGCTTGGTTTAAATTATAATCCGTATCAAGATTATCATTATGAATTGAATAGCAGCCACATAGCGGCTTTAAAAGCGTTGGCTGTTGATAACCTAAAGCACCCTGAATTACTGTATTTATTACAGCAAACAGGCGATGAAGTGTTAAATTTTCAACACGCAGTAAACTATTATTCGCAATGTAAGCAAAGGATCGAGTTTGGTGGCGATCACAGCTATCTTGGCTTTGAACAAACCTTTGCAAGTATTGTAGATTTTCTTAAAATCACGTAAAACTAGTTAAGCATAGCCTTAGCGCATATAAAGATAAAAACTATGAGTGATCAAAATTATAACGCCGAAGCCATTGAAGTACTTAATGGATTAGATCCGGTAAAAAGACGCCCCGGGATGTACACCGATACTGTGCGCCCAAATCATTTAGGCCAAGAAGTAATCGATAACAGTGTCGATGAAGCTATGGCGGGCCATGCAACTAAGATTGACGTAATTCTACACGAAGATAACTCGCTTGAAGTAAGTGATGACGGTCGTGGTATGCCCATTGATATTCACCCAGAGGAAGGTATTCCAGGTATAGAGCTTATTTTTACTAAGCTGCATGCCGGTGGTAAATTCTCAAACAAAAACTATCAGTTTTCAGGTGGTTTACACGGGGTAGGTATTTCAGTTGTAAATGCATTATCTACACGTGTAGAAGTAACAGTTCGCCGTGATGCGCAGCAATACAGAATGGCCTTTGAAAACGGTGATAAAGTTGAAGATTTAAACGTTATAGGCACTGTCGGTAAACGTAACACCGGGACTACCGTTCGCTTTTGGGCCGATGCCAGCTATTTTGACTCTGCTAATTACTCTATTACCAAGCTTAATCATTTATTAAAAGCCAAAGCGGTACTTTGCCCTGGTTTGCGTATTAAATTTGTTAATAAACAAACAAAAGAAACGCAAGAATGGTTTTACGAAACCGGCTTAAAAGATTATTTAATTGAAGCGGTTAAAGGTTTCGAAACGCTGCCACAAGACCCATTTGTAGGTGAGTTTAAAAGTGCTATTGAAGGGGTTGATTGGGCTGTGGTATGGCTGCCAGAGGGCGGTGAATCGATAGCTGAAAGCTATGTAAACCTAATCCCCACTGCGCAAGGCGGTACACATGTTAATGGTTTACGCCAAGGCTTACTTGAAGCCATGCGCGAGTTTTGTGAATTTAGAAACCTATTACCTCGTGGTGTAAAACTTACCCCAGACGATATATGGGAGCGCTGTAGTTATGTGCTTTCGGTTAAAATGCAAGACCCTCAGTTTGCCGGTCAAACAAAAGAAAAACTGTCTTCACGCACGTGTGCGGCACTTGTTTCGGGTGTTGTAAAAGATGCATTTAGCCTTTGGTTAAATGAACATACAGATACAGCAGAGTTGTTAGCTGAGCTGTGTATATCAAACGCACAAAGTCGTTTAAAAGCCGCTAAAAAAGTAGTGCGCAAACGCGTTACAGCGGGCCCTGCATTACCGGGTAAACTTACCGACTGTAGTGCAGCAGATAACGACCGTACTGAACTATTTTTAGTAGAGGGTGACTCTGCTGGTGGCTCGGCTAAGCAAGCGCGAGATCGTGAGTTTCAAGCAATAATGCCGCTGCGTGGTAAAATTTTAAATACGTGGGAAGTTGAGTCAGGGCAAATATTAGCATCGCAAGAGGTGCATGACATTTCGGTAGCTTTAGGGATCGATCCTGATTCAGCCGACATGAGCGGGCTACGCTATAATAAAATTTGTATATTGGCCGATGCTGACTCCGATGGTCTTCACATTGCCACACTGTTATGTGCTTTGTTTGTTCGACACTTTCCACAGTTAGTAAAAACAGGTCATGTATACGTAGCAATGCCACCACTATTTAGAATAGATATTGGTAAAGAGGTATTTTACGCCCTAGATGAAGATGAAAAAACTAGTATTTTGGCCCGTATTGAAGCAGAAAAAAAACGCGGTAAAGTAAACGTACAGCGTTTTAAAGGATTGGGTGAAATGAACCCACTGCAACTTCGCGAAACCACCATGGATCCAAATACAAGACGTTTAGTTCAGCTAACACTTGATGAAGAAGTTCAAACCATGGAAATGATGGATATGTTACTTGCTAAAAAGCGCTCGCCAGACAGGCGCCAATGGTTAGAAGATCATGGTAACAAGGCACAAGTATAATGATGCGTGTTGGCCACTAGGAGATAGAAATGAATAAACTACTAGCAAGTGTATTGTTACTGAGTTTAATAAGTGCGCCTGCAATGGCTAAAAACATACTCGATAAGCTTAGTGTTGCGCCTGGTTTTGAACTTAGTTTATTTGCAGACGACGTTGAAAATGCGCGCCAAATTGCAGTATCAAAAAAAGGCATTGTTTACGCAGGCTCGCGTAAAGCAGGTAATGTGTATGCGCTTATCGATCATAATAGCGATGGCGTAGCCGATAAAAAAATTGTGATTGCAGAGGGTTTAAATATGCCCTCAGGGCTGGCTATTAAAGAGGGTGATTTATACGTAGGTGAAGTGCATCGTATTATTCGCTTTAAAAATATAGACACTCAATTAAAAGATCCAAAGTTTGATGTGATCTACAACGCATTGCCTTCAGAGCGCCACCATGGCTGGAAGTTTTTACGCTTCACACCCACAGGCGAATTGCTTATTCCTGTCGGTGTACCGTGTAATATTTGCGCCGAAGACGAGCGCTTTGGTCGTATTTTTTCACTAAACGTAGAAACCAAGCAAATTAAAACAATAGCGCAGGGCGTTCGAAATACCGTTGGTTTTGATTTTCACCCAAGCACTCAGGCTTTGTGGTTTAGTGATAATGGTCGCGACATGATGGGCGATGATATTCCACCAGATGAAATAAACCGCGTAAGTAAAGAAGGGGAGCACTTTGGGTTCCCTTATATTCATGCCGGTGCGATTAGTGATCCTGAATTTGGTAAAGGAAAAAATATTGCTGATTACACGTCTCCTGCGCTCGCATTGCCTGCCCATGTGGCACCATTAGGTATTCATTTTTACAACGCAAAACAATTCCCAGCAAGCTACAAAGAGCAGTTATTTGTTGCTGAACATGGCTCATGGAATCGTAGTAAAAAAGCAGGCTACAAAGTAGCTATAGCCACAATAGAGCAAGGCCGTGTGACTAAATACACGCCGTTTATTACCGGCTTTATGAAAGACGAAACAACATTTGGACGCCCAGTTGCATTTGCAGAGTTAGGTGACGGCAGTCTGTTAGTAAGTGACGATTACGCCAATGTAATCTACCGCGTAAGCTATAAGAAAAACTAGGTAAGCTTTAATGAGTGATACAGATACCTTGCTAATGCAAGGAATAGAGCAACAAACAATGGGGCGCTTTACTGAAGACGCCTATTTAAACTATTCCATGTACGTGATCATGGATCGTGCTTTGCCACATGTTGGTGATGGCTTAAAACCAGTGCAGCGTCGTATTATTTACGCGATGAGCGAATTAGGCTTATCGGCCGCAGCTAAATACAAAAAGTCAGCCCGTACCGTGGGTGACGTACTCGGTAAATATCACCCTCATGGCGATAGTGCTTGTTATGAAGCCATGGTACTTATGGCGCAACCGTTTTCGTATCGCTATCCACTTGTTGACGGCCAAGGAAACTGGGGTGCTGCTGATGATCCTAAATCATTTGCTGCAATGCGTTATACTGAAGCGCGTTTATCTAAGTTTTCTGAAGTACTGCTTAAAGAGCTTGGCCAAGGCACGGTAGATTGGACACCAAACTTTGATGGTACACTAGACGAACCAGTTGTATTGCCCTCACGCTTACCGCATATTTTACTTAATGGCATTACCGGTATTGCTGTTGGTATGGCAACTGATATTCCGCCTCATAACGTGAGAGAAGTAGCCAGTGCATGTTGTTTATTACTCGACAAACCAAAGACAGAGCTTGATGAATTATTAGAGCTGGTACACGCACCTGACTACCCAACCGATGCCGAAATAATTACCCCAAAAGCCGATATTCATAAAATATATAAAACCGGCCGAGGCTCAATTAAAATGCGTGCGGTGTATAGTGAAGAGCAAGGCGATATTGTGATCACCGCGCTTCCGCATCAATGTTCAGGCGGTAAGGTACTTGAGCAAATTGCAGCGCAAATGAACGCAAAAAAACTGCCTATGATTGCTGATTTACGTGACGAATCAGATCACGAAAACCCAACACGTATAGTGATTATACCACGCTCTAATCGTATTAAAGCTGAGCCATTAATGGCTCACTTGTTTGCGACCACCGATTTAGAAAAAAACTACCGCGTAAACTTAAATATGCTGGGGCTAGATGGTCGTCCGCAGGTTAAAGATTTGCGTAGTATTTTAAGTGAGTGGCTCATATTTAGGCGCGAGACTGTTCGTCGTCGTTTGCAGTATCGTTTAGATAAAGTACTGGCGCGCTTACATATTTTAGAAGGCTTATTAGCAGCGTTCTTAAATATTGATGAAGTGATTGAAATTATTCGTAGTGAAGATAAGCCAAAGCCTATTTTAATGCAGCGCTTTGATTTAACCGATATACAAGCAGAAGCTATTTTAGAATTAAAACTTCGCCATTTAGCTAAACTTGAAGAGTTTAAAATTCGTGGTGAGCAAGACGAGCTTGCTAAAGAGCGTGATAAATTAGAACTCACGCTTGGTTCAGACCGCCGTATGTCAACGTTGCTTAAAAAAGAAATTCAAGAAGCGGCAGAAATGTATGGTGATGATCGTCGTTCTCCTGTTATCGAGCGCTCGGAAGCGAAAGCTTTAAACGAAAAAGATTTAATTCCATCAGAATCAGTGACTGTTGTTCTTTCAGACAAAGGTTGGGCACGCGTTGGTAAAGGTCATGACTTGGATGCGCAAGGATTAAGTTACCGCTCAGGCGATGCCTACAGAGCTTCAGCTCGCGGTAAGAGTAATCAGCCCGCTGTATTTCTAGATTCAGCAGGGCGTGCATTTGCAACTGATGCACATAGTTTACCGTCGGCACGTAGCCAAGGCGAGCCAATGACTGGGCGTTTTAACTTAACAACCGGTGCAAATTTTGAGCACGTTGTTATGGCTGAAGATAGCCAAGTATTACTTATGGCATCGGACGCGGGTTACGGTTTTATCACTGATTTTAAAGACCTTGTGAGTAAAAACAAAAACGGTAAAGCGTTAGTGAGTGTGCCTAAAGGCGGTATTTTACTCCAACCAATTAGAGTGAGCGATGTAGCTAGCGATTACTGTATGGCTATTTCTAACGAAGGACGCATGCTTTTATTCCCGCTACGCGATTTACCTAAACTAGGTAAGGGTAAGGGTAATAAAATTATTTCTATCCCTGGTGCAAAGGTACAGGCTCGTGAAGAGTTTGTGAAAGTACTGGCTGTTGTCCCTCTAGGAAGTAGCGTTACATTGCATGCCGGTAAACGCAAGCTAACCCTTAAACCAACAGATTTAGAGCATTATCATGGTGAACGAGGTCGTCGAGGTAATAAGTTACCGCGAGGCTTGCAGCGTGTTGATGAAGCCGTTGTTGAGCTAACGCCTCAAGATGAAGAGTCTGTTGAAAGTACAGTAGATGAATCATAAGCTCTGAGCTCACGTATTACGGCCTGCAATTGCAGGCCGTTTTTGTTTTTAGAGCCCAATTTTTACCATTTTATTGTTATGTGTTAAGCAATTAATTTTAGCATTGACTCTATTTCAGCGTACAGTTGTTCGCTATTGTCTCGTCTGTGTCACAAAATAACGCTATAATAGTGTCATAGTGCACAATGACATGCGCACCGCACACAATTGATTTGGAGAACGAGTTTGTTAGCTGTAATACGTGTTTTTATTATGTTTATGTTTATATTATTGAGTTGTATTTTTGGTTTATTACTTTCATTAGTCAGGCCTTTTCACCCAAATAATGTTCACATAATTGCAGGTTGGTTTGGTTCTATGGCCAAAATGATCGGTGTTAAATTAGTGCTGACACGCCATCAAGATGCTGAGAATATTGGCCCTGCAGTGTACGTTGCAAATCATCAAAATAGTTATGATTTATTTACAGTACCAGCAATGGTACCAAAAAACTGTGTAAGTCTTGGTAAAAAGAGCCTAAAGTGGATCCCATTTTTTGGTCAACTTTATTGGCTGTCGGGCAATATTTTAATAGATAGAGCAAATCGTTCAAAAGCGGCTGGTACTATTTCAAAAGCAGCTGAAAAAATTAAGAAAAATGGGCTATCTATATGGGTATTCGCAGAAGGTACACGAAGCTATGGGCGCGGTTTATTACCTTTTAAAACAGGTGCTTTTCATACCGCGATGAGTGCGGACGTGCCAGTGGTTCCCGTGTGTATGAATACAACGCATAAAACCATTAAGCTAAATCGTTGGGATAATGGTACAATTTACATCGAAATGTTAGCGCCTATATCACTTGATAAAAGTATAAGTGCGCGAGAGCACGCTCAAAACGTACATACTGTTATGGCTGCTAAAATAAACGAATTAGATGCTCAAGTGAGAGAGAAATAATGGAAAACTGGCGCGAAATAAGTGAAGACATCGTAAGTTCATTACTTGAAGATGGATCAGATCCTGAAATACTTTATGAAGTAGAACACCACTTTGTGTGTGAAGACTTCCCTAAACTAGAGCAAGCTGCATTGGCTGCTTTTAAATTAGGCTACGATGTTGAAGAGCCAGCAGAGCTTGAGCTTGAAGACGGCAGCAAAATTTGGAGCTTCGACATAGTCGTAGAAGCTGAGCTAGACGTAGACGTCATTATGGAAGACGTTGATAAACTAGCAGCACTTGCTGTTGAATGCGACGTTGAGTACGACGGTTGGGGCACTTACTTTCAAGAGTAATTAGCGATTCAAGTATAAAAATTAAAAAAGGCGAGCATTTAACAATGCGCGCCTTTTTAGTTTTTAATTGATGGCTATATCAGGTTTATATCAATACTTAATAAACTTGAAGGGCTAAACCAGGGAGGCACTGGTTTAAACTTAGGTATTTAGAATAACAAAATGTTTGCCCTGTCATCGACATGATTTTTTAGCCTCCAGATAGATCACTTAATACTATTAGAGCCACTTTTTATTTTTAAAATACACACCAATACCACCAGTAAGTATCACTAAAAACACAATAAATAGCGTAAATGCGTAAGGGTTGTCTGTACCAGGAATTCCCCCAACGTTTACCCCAAGCAAGCCTGTTAAAAAGCCTAGCGGTAAAAACAAGGCAGCCACTACCGACATCACATACATACGTTGGTTTAACTGCTCAGAAACATGGTTAGTAACTGTTTGTTGAATAATTTGTGCACGCTCTATTGAGCTGTCTAGCTCTTCAAGGTAGCGAATAAGTAAGTTAGTGGTTTCGTTTAGCTTTGCCTTATCGTCATCTAAAAGCCACTCATAATGACCGTTTACCATTGTAGTGAGCGCCTCTTTTTGAGGCTTTAAATAACGCTTAAGCGCAATAGTTTGGCGGCGTAACTGCGATAGCGCTTGGTTGTCAAAACGCTTACTTGGCTCGTCTATTTCTTCTTCAAAGCCATCAAGTGTTTCATCTAAAGAGTTAATAACACTTTGCATACGTGAAGTCAGCTTTTGTGTAATAGCACACACAAGCTCTGATATAGAGCACGGGCCTTTATTGTCTTTTAACGAGTTAAGTACATCGTCAATAGATAAAAGGCGACGCTTACGCGAAGTGATGACTATATTTTCGTTAATAAATAAACGTACCGACACCATGTCCTCGGGGCTTTGCGCTGGGTTTAAGTTTACACCGCGCAAAAACAGCAAGTGCCCATTTGTAGACTGAGTGATACGTGGGCGTGTTTCATCCGCCGTAAATGACTCTAGCTCATAATCGGTTAAAAGCTCACAGTGTTTGAGCCAGTTGACTACGTCGGTTTGGCTGTAATCCATATGGACCCATAATTTACCTTGCTCAGGTTGCCAGTTGTGAAGATCTTCGCTGCTTTGTATAGCGCGAGCACCGCCTTTTTCATCAAGCACTAGGGCGTGAAGCAAACCGTTAATCATAATAATGTCTCATAATAGTGTAATTTTAATACTATAAACTATAGTGTATCTAACTGACCAAAACATATTTACTTTTAATAAGTTAAGGTACTTTTTAAATTATTGGTCTAGCTTAAATGCTGTTTAATTATATTGCAGCAAGACGTGCATTGTGAGACTAATAGGCATTAAAGATCAATCAAATTGATTCATGAGTAAGATAAATTTATTTTGTTGGTCTTTTTATTTCTATAGCGTATAAACCTCTTTTTTACTAAGGGCACATTTATGACGACAAAAATAACAATAGGTTGGCGTGAGTGGTTAAGTTTACCTGAGCTTGGTATTGAGCGGATCAAGGCTAAAGTTGACACTGGTGCACGCACTTCATGTATTCATGCAATTAACATTGAAGAGTACGAAGTTGATGGCGAAAAGTGGGTTAAATTTATAGCTCAACCATTACAAGATGACGAAGAAACTCAAATTACTTGTAATGCTAAAGTGAAAAAAATGAAATACGTAACCAGCTCCAGTGGTGAAAAGCAATTGCGTTATTTTATAGAAACAACATTACACGCGGGTGAACATAGTTGGCCTATTGAAGTCACCCTCACAAGCCGCGCAACCATGAAGTTTAGAATGTTGCTAGGTCGAACAGCCATGGAGAATCGTGTCGTTGTTGACACGGCATTATCTCATTTACTATAAAAAGTATTGGGCTTATGCTGCAAAAAAGCAGCCATTAAGCACTAATGCTGTAAAATTTAGTTAAGGTTTTAACTATGAAAATCGGTATTTTATCTCGTAACAGAAAGTTATATTCAACACGTCGTTTAATCGAGGCTGCAGAGGCTCGTGGGCACGAAGTGAAAGTGATAGACGCACTTCGCTCGTACATGAATATAAACTCTGAACAGCCAGAAATTCACTATCGCGGTGAAAACTTAAAAGATTTCGATGCCATTGTGCCGCGTATTGGCGCCTCGGTAACATTTTATGGCTGTGCCGTTTTACGCCAGTTTGAAATGATGGGGGTATACCCAGTAAACGAATCTGTGGCTATTTCTCGTTCACGCGATAAATTACGTTCGTTACAGTTATTATCACGCAAGGGTGTAGGCATGCCTGTAACGGGGTTTGCGAGCAAACCTGATGACGTGAAAGATTTACTCGAAATGGTTGGCGGTGCACCGGTTGTGATTAAATTACTAGAGGGCACACAAGGTATTGGTGTTGTACTTGCTGAAACGCGCAAAGCTGCTGAAAGTGTAATCGAAGCTTTCATGGGCTTAAAAGCTAACATTATGGTTCAGGAATATATTAAAGAAGCGGGTGGTGCGGATATTCGCTGTTTTGTATTAGGTGATAAAGTAATTGCAGCAATGAAGCGCCAAGCGCAAGAAGGCGAGTTCCGTTCAAACCTTCATCGTGGTGGTAGCGCAACGTTAGTACGTATTACCCCTGAAGAGCGTAAAACAGCAGTTGCTGCTGCTAAAGCGATGGGGTTAAACGTAGCGGGTGTAGATTTACTTCGTTCATCTCGTGGGCCTTTAGTGATGGAAGTTAACTCATCACCAGGTCTTGAAGGTATTGAAATAGCAACAGGTAAAGATATTGCAGGTATGGTGATTGATTTCATCGAAAAAAATGCCTCAATCAAAGGAACCGCAACTCGTGGCAAAGGTTAAAATTAACCGTCCTTTCGCTTTATTAGGTGAAAGTATTGGTGTTGGTGAACGCAAAACGTTAGCTTTAGAGGCTGCAAAGCTTTACACCCACTCACCTCTTAACATACCTATAGAGGTTGTTAATGGCGTAATGGAGGGCCCTGTACTCATGGTATGTGCCGCTATCCATGGCGATGAGCTAAATGGGGTAGAAGTTGTTCGTCAATTACTTGCTAAAATAGATCCAAACCAGCTACGTGGCACGCTTATCGCTGTGCCAATTGTGAATGTGTTTGGTTTTATTCATAAATCGCGCTATTTACCCGACCGTCGCGATATGAACCGCAGTTTTCCAGGTTCTGAAAGAGGGTCGCTAGCGGGTCGTATGGCGTATATGTTTTTCAATCAAGTTGCAGTGCATTGCACACACATTATTGACTTACATACTGGGGCTATTCACCGAACAAACTTGCCACAAATACGTGCAAATTTGGCGGATGAGGCTACGGCGCAGATGGCCAAAGCCTTTGGTACACCGGCGGTGATTGATGCCTCGCTACGCAATGGCTCACTAAGAAGTGAAGCGGCTAATTTAGGCATACCGGTTATTACTTATGAAGCGGGTGAAGCACTGCGTTTTGACCCAATTGCAATAGCCGCCGGCGTGCAAGGGGTTGACTATGTAATGCGCCATTTAAAAATGATGCGCGGCAAACGCCCTAAAAAACTACCAGAGCCTGTCATTGCAAGCTCGACAAGCTGGGTGCGAGCTGAAGTAGATGGCATTGTGCGTGCTCAAGTATCGCTGGGAGAGCGTGTTACAAAAGGGCAAATACTGGCGTTTATAAGTAGCCCGCTTGGTGACTCTGAACTTGAGTTACTAGCACCACGAAGTGGTATTGTAATTGGTCAGCAAACTATGCCATTGGTTAATGAAGGTGATGCAGTTTTTCATATTGCTTATTTTGCTCATGCTAATAGCTTGGTTGAGCAGCAATTAGAAACATTTATTGATGAAATAAATGATTTGGACGAAGAACTAAAAACTGCAGAGTTAAATAACTAACCCTTAAGCAATTAGTAAAAAGCCGTTTTAGTTATTTAAACGGCTTTTTTTATGCAAAATTTATGATTTTTTAGGGCCTATAATCCGCTTAATTACCGGCGTTTTTGATGGCTTAGGCTCTGCGTTTAAAACCAAAACAGGGCGCGTAACAAATAAATTATTAGGGTAAATGACGCGGTGCCCATCAATATGTTCAAGTACAACATTCATTAAGCCCATTTCGACAATTCGCCCTTCAATATGGTTTGCGCCATCAACAATGCGTACCCAAAAGCCAACACGGCAGTCGTTTTGAATAAACATTAATAAAAACGCGGTCAGGTTACTTAATAATGACCATGCTGCAAATAGCGCTACACCTAACATTGCAAATAGTGACGAGCCTAGAACCAATAATCCTCTTAGTTCAATACCCCAAAATACTAACACTAAACATAACATTACAAAGGCGAGAATAATTTTAAGCAGTAACTCTGCGCGGTATTTACGGTGCAAATCTACTTTACCTTTAATGGCTTGCTCAAGTAACTTTTTAGTTAGCTTTAATAGCACTGGAAACAGTAACAAGGCAATAATGGTGACTATGAGTTTATATTGATTGGTGAGTAATTCTAAAACATCTAAAAATTCCAAAATAGCGCCTTTTGTAGTTATGTAGTAGTTAAAAGTAGTAAATAAAGCAACACGTTAGGTTGAATTTCAACTAGCTTAAAGGCCTTAGTTTAGCGTGTTATTTTAGCGCTAAGTAGCAATTTAAAAAGATTTTTTTACACTGACAAGCCACTGCACAGAGTCGACATCGTCGGCGCTATCTATGGGAGCAGCTATATCAAGGTGGATCATAGTGCCTGCATTTGCTCTACTTGGTGCTAGGCGCAAACCAACGCCTACATTTTTGAGAACATGATTATTTTCACCATTTGTTTGGTCATTAAACCATGCTCTACCAATATCTATAAAGCCTGCGCCACCTACTTTAAATAGTTGAAGCAAATCGTACTCCCAGTAGTAGCGTTTTTCTAGGCTCACTAAAAAGCTACGGTCGCCATGTTGGTAATCCATAGGGTAACCACGCAAGCCTGTTTCACCACCTAGGGTAAGCTGTTGGTCGGCGGTGAGGTTTTTTGCGTATTGCACACGGCCTTTTACATACCAGGATTGATCAACACTTGTATTTAGATAATATTGTACTTGCGATGTCGCTTTAAAGTTTTCGAGTTGTTTTTGTTCTTTGTTCCAAAACCCCTCTAGGTTCGTGCTAAAACGCCAAAGCGTATTATCGCCAGAAAAATGCGCTGTTTTAACATTAAGCGAATACACCAAGCGGCTATCGTCATCACTTAATGACTCATCTGAGTAACCGAGTAATGCTTGTGCATTCCAACCTAGGTTTAAATCTTCAGTGCGATAAATGCTGTCAAAATTACGCACCTTAATAAAATTATCCTCAAACCAATGGCCGCTAATATAGGGATAACTGTAGCTTCTATCTTTAGCTATAGGCTCAAACGTGGTTTGAATAGCATTAAATTTATGCTGCTCATCTACATAACCTAAGCTAATTCGCTGGGTCCAGCTATTACTTAATGCTTTAGAATGACCAATAAAAATGCGATTGAGTTCGGTTGTTTGATCAAATTCACTAATTTCTTTACCACGCCGATATAAGGATTCTTCTCGTTGTTCTGAATAGCTTAAAATACCGTAGCTGTAAGGTGTGTCTATGGCATAAAATGGATAAGTAAGCTCAAGTAAATGACGCTTACCATCGCTGTTATCGGCATACTCTATGCGACCACGATAGCGGCTAGAAAAAATATTAGGATCGTCGTAAACAAATAAATAACCGCTGCGGTCGCTGTCGGTTGTACGAGAAAAAGACAACCTTTTACCCCAGCCAAACAAGTTTGATTCTCTAAAACCAATGCTCGATTTATTTTCGCCTCCGCTGCGGCTAAAGTTTATTTCTGGCAAGAGTGTCCATAAATCACGGGTAATTACTTTTACATCTATGTCGCCATCACAGTTTTCTGTTGCGCTAATTTGTGCGTCGTATAGGTAGTTTTC
The DNA here is from genome assembly GCF_046535955.1 of Pseudoalteromonas sp. SIMBA_162. NCBI lineage: Bacteria > Pseudomonadati > Pseudomonadota > Gammaproteobacteria > Alteromonadales > Pseudoalteromonadaceae > Pseudoalteromonas > Pseudoalteromonas sp. SIMBA_162. Next base: position 109,537 of record NZ_JAWJBQ010000010.1, read on the forward strand.
TTTTCGCAGTAGACGCTCTGATTCAGAAAGCTTTTTAGCATCGTAAAGATCGCCAGAGTTAAAAAGCAGTAGGTTTTTAATTACCTCAGGCTCAGTTTGAATGTGTGCTCGGTTAGCAAACCTAAACAATGCGTTATTTTCTTCTTCCAGCGCAGTATTAAATACATTGAGTTGCTCAAGCGTAATGGTGGCAATTTTTGCATCAGGCTTTGCGGCAACAAGCACTGTTTCATCGTTAAGTTGGCGACGTAGTTTTTCTTCGCTCAAATTTATTGATGACTCAAGAGGACAGCTACCAATGTTTGAAGGAAATTGCTCAGCAAAGGCGCAAGGCATTAATAAAAAAAGACAAATTAACCCACCACAATAGGGCGAAAACCACGTATTACTAACCATTAAGCCTCTTATCTACTGCGTAGCAAACGACTACCGTGATATCAGCTTACATCATTGTTATTTAATTGTAAGTAAAAAGCATGGGTGTTAACAAAATAATTAATTTAGCTTAAGTAATAGGCCAGCGCGGCTAATAAATGTTCTGCTTCAGGCCCTTCGCCGTTAATCCAAATACTTTGGCTGTAGTGTTCGTAATTTAGGTTAAACGTTTGTTGGCTATAAAAAAAACGCACCTGATGCCTATCCGCTCCCGCCGAATACTCGCTAATAGCGATATCATCTGAGTGTAAAAATAAGGTACTCCATAGCTCAAAGTCTTCATCGTGTGGCGGCTCTGTTGGGGTAATGATGATGCATTGGTGCGTGTGGTCGTAATCTATTTTGCTCATAATTGGCTTATTGTGTGGCTAAGTAGTTGCGAATTGCTGTTAAAAAAGCTCCGCCGTATTTGTTTAACTTGGTAAAACCAACGCCAGACACTTTTAAAAACTCACTGTCGGTCGTGGGCATTAGCTGCGCCATTTCGGCTAACGTTTTATCATTAAATACCACATACGGTGGCACATCGTCGGCATCTGCAAGTTCTTTACGTAATGAACGCAAGCGAGCAAATAGTTTTTTATCATAATTAAATTGCGCTAGCTTATCTTGATATACGTGTTTTGCTTGTAAGCGAGGTTCAGCTAATTGCAGCGCGTATTCGCTTTTTAATATAGCGCGGGCGGCTTCGGTTAAGCGCAAAGAGGCGCCTTGTGTTATATCTTGGCTTAGTAATCCTTGGTGGATTAATTGGCGTAAAATACTCAGCCAAAACTCACTGCTTCTGTCTTTACCTATGCCGTAAGTGCTCAACTGATGGTGGTTGTTATCGCGAATACGACTCGTGTTGGCGCCACGTAATAGCTCTACAATGTATCCTAAACCAAATCGCTGTTCAGCTCTGTATACACACGAAAGCGCTTGTTGGGCAACAAGCGTACCGTCAAAGCTTTTTGGTGGGTTTAAGCAAATATCACAGTTACCACATTGCTCGCGTTGGTATTCACTAAAGTAGTTAAGTAGTATCTGACGACGGCACGTTTGTGCCTCAGCAAAGCTTGCCATGGCATTAAAGCGCTGCTCTTCTACACGGCGACGTTGCTCGTCGTCAATATCTTCAAAAAAGCGCCTTACACGGCCTATATCGGCAGGGTCAAAGTACATAATTGCTTCGGCGGCTAAGCCATCGCGTCCTGCTCTTCCTGTTTCTTGATAGTACGCTTCTATACTTTTGGGAATGTCGTAGTGCAAAACAAAACGTACATTGGGTTTATTAATCCCCATACCAAAAGCCACGGTTGCCACCACTATTTGAATATCGTCACGGGCAAACCCTGTTTGCACAAACTGGCGTTGTTCGTTGCTCATACCTGCATGGTAAGCGGCTGCATTAAGGCCTGCATCGGCAAGTTTTTCTGCTATGTCGTCAACACGCTTTCGGCTAGTGCAATAAATAATGCCACTTTGGTTTTTTTGTTCTTTTAAGTAGCGTAATAGTTGCACCATAGGTTTAAACTTTTCTTCTATGGTGTAACGAATGTTAGGTCTATCAAAGCTGCCAGTATGAATGTAAGGCTGCTGAAGTTTTAACTGTTCAACAATATCAAAGCGTGTGGCTTTATCGGCCGTCGCTGTAAGGGCCATCATAGGCACATGGGCAAAGCGTTGCTTAAGTTCGTTTAAGCGAAAATAATGCGGCCTAAAATCATGACCCCAATGCGACACACAATGCGCTTCATCGATCGCAAATAAGCTTATTTTTAAATGCGATAATCGCTCTAAAAAATCACGTTGTAATACTTTTTCGGGGGCTACATACAATAGTTTAATAAGCCCTTGATGAAGTTGCTGATAAACACGTTGTTGTTCTTCGCGAGCTAGGCTGTTATTAACATATGCCGCTTTTACACCCAAAGCTTGAAGTTGCGCGACTTGATCTTGCATAAGTGAAATAAGTGGCGAGATAACAATGGTCACCCCTTCAAGAACTAACGCCGGAATTTGATAACACACAGATTTTCCGCCACCAGTGGGTAGCAAAACAAGTGTGTCCTGAGCATTTAAAGCGGCATCAATAACGGCTTTTTGGCCATCTCGAAACTCGCTGTAACCAAACACTTGCTTGAGGACAGTCTCGGGTTTTCGCACTAAGGTGCTTGAAGGTAGTGTAGATGTATTCATTGGCGGGTATTTTAGTGTTTTTTTTATAAGATGTCTTTAGCTTTACGCTCGTAGTTTTAAACAAGGTATGTTTTACTCGATGTACCTATTGATATCAGAGAATAATAATGAATAAAGAAATGTTAATTGAACAAGTGGGAGCGCTATTCGTAAATGGTATGCCGTTTAATCAATTTTTAAATATATCGGTAGAATCACTTAGCCCAGAACAAGCTAAAATTACATTCCCGTGGCAGGATGTTTTTATAGGTAACCCAGCCCAAAAAATTCTTCATGGTGGGGTTATTTCAGCGGTGCTCGATAACGTCGGTGGTATGCTCGCAGCGGCGAGTGTGATAGATAAGCTGACCGATTTAGATATGAACAGTGTACAAAAAAAATTAGCAACACTGGGCACTATTGATTTACGCACCGATTATTTGCGCCCAGGAAAAGGGGATGTGTTTACCGCCAGTGCCACGCTTATTCGTTCGGGTAATAAAGTGTGCGTGTGCCGAATGGAATTACATAATGAGCAATCTGTACAAATCGCTTTTGGCACGGGCACGTATTTAGTTGGATAAAACCTGTTTGGCGAGTAAACTGGCGACCTTTTAAATCACTAAGTGTTTACTATGCCAATTGTTACCGAGCAGCGTAAAGGCGCAATATTTGCCTGTCTTGCTTTTGTTATGTGGGGTCTTGCTCCCATTTACTTCAAGTTAATACAACATGTGACTGCATTTGAAATATTAATGCATCGTGTTGTGTGGTCAGTCGTATTTTTAATTTTAGTGGTGAGTGTTCTAAAGTATTGGCGTAAAATTAAGCACATTATAATACAGCCCAAACTGATGCTAATGCTGGTTGTCACCTCGGGGCTACTTGGTTTTAACTGGGGATTATTTATATGGGCGATTAACAATAACCATATGCTCGATGCAAGTTTAGGCTATTACATAAATCCGCTGTTAAATGTTTTATTAGGCATGCTTTTTTTAGGTGAACGCCTCCGAAAATTTCAAGGTGTGGCTGTTGGGCTTGCGTTCTCGGGTGTGATATTACAGTTGGTGAGTTTTGGCTCGTTCCCTGTTGTTGCTTTTTCACTCGCGATATCGTTTGCACTTTATGGCCTGTTACGAAAAAAGCTTCCTGTTGAGGCGTTGCCGGGCATTTTGCTCGAGGCGTTAATATTACTACCAGTGGCGTTGGTTTATTGGTGGATGATGGCACCTTCTGCTACTTCAAGCCTGCCAAATAACGATTGGCTTACTAATTTACTTCTTATTAGTGCTGGTATTGTTACCACATTGCCGCTGCTTTGCTTTACAGGTGCCGCTAAGCGCTTGCAATATACAACCCTAGGCTTTTTTCAATATATAGGGCCTAGTTTAATGTTTATACTTGCTGTGGTGTTTTACGATGAGGTATTTGATACAGAAAGGCTTATTACCTTTGCATGTATTTGGAGTGCTCTGGCTATCTTTAGTTGGGATTCTTATCATCAATCACGTAAGCGTAAAAAAGCGGCCATTACAGCCGCCGAAGTTGCTTAACTATTTATTTAGCTAGTTACTTGGTTGCGACCAGCTTCTTTAGCCTCATAAAGTTTTTGGTCGGCCTGTTTTAATAATGTATCCATTTGATAAACGGGCCCGCCAGAAAAGCCAATCGAAATAGTCAGTTTTATTTTTTCTTTACTAAACTCTTGGCTGTTATTTTCTACAAAATACCTAAACCCTTCCAGTCTCTTCAGTGCTTCTGGGGTGTTTTCATCTGCAAAGTAAACGGCAAATTCTTCACCACCTAAACGCGCGACTAAATATTTTTCAAAGTATTTTTTTAAGCAAATAGCGAGTCCTTTTAAAACCTGATCGCCTGCATCATGGCCATATGTGTCGTTAATAGATTTAAAGTGGTCTATATCAATCATAGCCAGTGAGCCGTTTGCCTTTTTAAGGCTGAGCGCTTTTAAAGACGTATTTGCTTGCTCAAAAAAGTAACGACGATTAGGTAGGTCAGTGAGGTAATCCGTATTCGCTTGGCGCTTAATTGTGGCTATTTGTTGAAGCATGTCGACGTTTTGGCTTAGCCTGCAATAAAACTCTTCGTTATTAAAGGGTTTATGGAGGTAGTCATTTGCGCCATTTTTTAAAAATAAAGTAGATAGCTCCGACGAGTCAGCGCCTGAAATACCAATAATTGCTTTTTCGTCGTTATTGTATAATCTGCGAATTTCACTGCATAACTCATCGCCATTCATATTGGGCATTTCGTTGTCGGTAATGATCACTGAGATGTCGGGTGACTTTGCCAACATTTCTAGTGCTTGCTTGCCATCCTCAGCTTCAGATACTTGATATTTATGACGTAACAATAAGCTCACAATATAGTGGCGGGTAGATATAGAATCATCAACAACTAATACTTTTACACTTTCGTTGCGAGGCAAACGCTTAAGCTGTTTTTCAAGGTATTGATAAGCTTGTTTATTTTCTTTTATTATGTAATCAATTATTGGGAATTTTTCAACAGTATCACGTGTTTTTTTATCAATGCTACCCGTCATGACAATGGTGGGGATTTCTGCGTTAATTGTGCACGGTACTGCCTCACCATTAGGCGCATCAGGCAAAATAAAATCTACAACAGCGCAAAAGTAATTATTTTGACTAATTAGTATTTTTGTTTGTGCTAACGTTTCTGCTACATCTACTTCGTAGCCTACTTTTAGCGCTATATGTTTCTGCACAAGCGCTATAGCAGGTGTATCTTCAACTATTAATATTTTTCGCTTCACGGAACACCCAGTTTATATTATGCAAAAAAATTGCTTAATACACTTTGTAACCGTAAAAGCGCCAAAAAGCAAATAGCTGAGTGTGTTATAGGCTATCTGATTCTGAAAAACTTTCATGATTTATTGGCGCAGGGCTCGATATTTTTGAGCGGCCAAATAAGGTATGAAACTTCGTTTTACAAGTAGTGAGCTTTAGGTATTTCAGCCATGCTCGTTCAATCGGATTAGTGGGTTCTTGTGAACCAGTTACTACAGCTACAAAATTTTCTTGGTGCTCATTTTGTGGTTCAATCGTCTTACTATATAAACCTTTTAAAACAATGCCATGTTGTTCTAGTATACTGGCTTCTAATAAGGTGAAATTTCCGCTGCGGCTAAAACCACGTGGAAAATTTTGATCATCATAAAATTGACGTTGGCTAACAAATGCTTGGCGTAGTAGTGAAATGTTAATGCTCATAGCTATATCCTCATACCCTATTAATTAGTTGGAGTATGATGCAAGTTTGGCAATTTTTTAAACAAGTTATTTTTATCGTGAGGATAAAAAAGTGGATATCGATTTATTAAAAACATTTGTTGAAGTAGTGCGCACGCGTCATTTCGGTAAAGCCGCAGAGAACCTCTATATAACGCAGTCGGCGGTCAGTTTTCGTATTCGTCAATTAGAGCAAGGGCTTGGTGTTAATTTATTTATTCGCCAGCGTAATAATATTCAATTAACAGCGCCTGGTGAACGGTTGTTGCCTCATGCGCAAATGATCATAACTGGTATGCAGCGCGCCAAAGTAGATGTAGCCCTTGCTGATAATATGCATAAACAAATTAGCTTGGCAGGGACGCCTAATATTTGGGATGCCTTTTTGCAGTTTGGTATTACTAATATTGTGTCGGCTATGCCGGGAGTCTCTTTGGTTGCTGAAGTTAAAGCCCAGCAAGAAAGCACGCGATTATTGCTTGAGCGCACGCTTGATTTAGCCATTTTATTTGATCCACCAAAAGTAGATGAGTTAGTTGTTGAGCGTATTTGTGAACTGCCTATTATTCCTGTAAGTGGGTATGACACTGCAACAAACGAAAACTTTTTTGATAATCAGTACGTGTATGTTGACTGGGGAACGACATTTTCACTTTGGCATGCACGCCAGTTTAACGGTAAAACCCCTCCTTACTTTAGAACAAGTACCGGACGAATTGCGTTAGATTTAATACTACAATGTGGTGGTAGCGCATTTATTCCACATGTTTTGGTTGAGCAACATTTAGAAAATGGTGAATTATTTCATGTAAAAAATGTAGAAAATACGTCAAGAGATATATTTGTAGCCTACCATAGAGATAACGAACAAAAGGAACTGATAGAAACACTCATAAATTTACTACCTACTATTAAGGCACATGCTTAGTAATTGGATTTTAAGTGGGTACATATTTGTATGATTGATGTTCATGTCCTTTTGATTTCATAAATAATGCAGTTTTATTAACTTTAAAAGTCAAAAATATTTCATTTGTAATATTTCTGTCATTTAGTGGTGACAAACTGCAGTCGTTTTAAAAATTAGTCTTTTGTGATTATCGAGGAAATAACATGAAATTTGTAAAATCGAGCTTATGTGTCGCTTTGCTAAGTGGTTTATCTTTTAATGTACTTGCTGACGTTGATGTTTACGGTAAAGCAAATGTGACTGTTCAGTCTACAGATGACGGCGAAGGGTCGTTCACTGAAATTAAAAGTAATGCATCTCGTTTTGGCCTTAAAGGTTCAGAAAAAATTACCGATGGCTTAGAAGCAGTTTATAAGTTTGAGTTTCAAGTTGATGTAACAGATGCAGACTCAAAAGGCGACGACGATAATATTTCTGCGCGTAACCAATATGTTGGTGTTAAAGGCTCGTTTGGTCAGGTTGTAGTGGGTCGTAACGACACGGCGTTTAAACAAGCGCAAGGTAAACTCGATTTATTTAATGACCTTGAAGGCGATATTAAAAACGTATTCAAGGGTGAAAACCGTTTAGGTGATTCAATTACATATACTTCTAACTCATACGAAGGTTTTAAAGTACTTGCTACTTTTATTGCTGAGGATGATGTAGATGCTGATAACGGTTACTCAATGGCAGTAACTTACGGTGATTCAGCACTTAAAAAGAGTGCGGTATATGCCTCAATTGCAGCTGACAGCGAAGTAAATGGTTACGATGTTGTACGTGCGTCAATCCAAGGTAAAGTTGAAGACTTTAAACTCGGTGCTATGTACCAAACTCAAGAAAAAGTAGACGGTTCAGCTGAAGGTGACGGTTACTTATTAAATGCAGCATACAGCATGGGTAAAAATACGTTCAAAGTTCAGTACCAAGCAATGGACTTTGACGATAGTGATGATAAAACAGCTATTTCAGTGGGTGTTGATCACAAGCTTAACAAGAACATTAAAGTATTTGGCTTTTACTCAAGCTTTGATATGGACAACAACGTAGACCAAGATTACTTAGGTTTAGGTATGGAATATAAGTTTTAACGACGAGTTAAAACACTCCCTTTTTAACCGCGCTGTAATTAGCGCGGTTTTTTTTGCTTTAAATTATTTACTTACCCGCCCATAATAGAGCTTCATTTGGAATGAGGTGCAATTCCTCAACTGTTCCCGCAACTGTAATTAGCGCTATGCTTTAAGTCAGATACAAATCAATTTTTAATGAGCGGGCCTACTCATGCTAATTTTAATGTACTCCTTTTTGGTGGTTGCATTACAAGTGGGTACTCGTGTCTAGGACAGAGTATTGCAAACTAAAGCACCATTATTAAACGTTCAAAATCTCTCGTGGGGAATAGCAAATAAACCTATTCTCAAACACATTAATGTGCAAATACCCGAAGGTAAATTTGTGGGCTTAATTGGCCCTAATGGTGCAGGTAAGTCGAGTTTACTGCGTTGTTTATATCGTTTTAATAAGCCTAATGAAGGGGTTATAGAGTTTAATAACCATGATATTTGGCAGCTTAAAAGTGATGAATATGCAAAGTGCGTTGCTGTTGTTTTACAAGAGGCGCCATCGCATTTTAATTTGTCGTTATTTGATGTTGTGGCTCTTGGCCTAACGCCTCATAAATCGTTATTTAGTTCAACATCGCAAAGCGAAAAACAACAAATCACTCTAGCTATAAAAACGGTAGGGCTTGAGCTGCATACAAATCAAAATTTTGAATCGCTCTCTGGGGGCGAAAAGCAGCGGGCACTCATTGCACGTGCTATTGTTCAGCAACCTCAGCTGTTAATTATGGATGAGCCCACTAGCCACCTTGATGTTAAATATCAAATACAGGTTATGGAGCTGGCAAAGTCTCTTGGTGTTACAGTATTTGCTTCGTTTCATGATCTTAATTTGGCTAGCGCTATGTGTGATGAGCTTGTCGTCATTAAAAATGGAGAAATAACGCATACCGGCTCTCCTGCAGAGGTACTGACTGAGCACATGCTTGATGATGTGTTTGGTGTATGCGCTCAGGTTAGTAACCATCCTCAAGAATCTCAATTGGGTAAAGTTACGCCTCATATTACCTACTTTTATGGTTACAAATAATATGTTAGCAATGCATGTACGCCATTCAGTTGCACTGATTATCTGTATTACTATTGCCTTAGTGAGTTTATTTTTAGCATTGAGCTTTGGTGCTGCAGATACCTCAATACAGGATGTATTTAACAGTTTTATTTATTTAAATGATGCTTCATTCACCAGCCGTATTATTTTTGAATTAAGAATGCCCCGTACATTATTGGCGTTTTTAGCCGGTGCCGGGTTAGCTATCGCTGGGCTAATTTTACAAACCGTGACACGTAACCCACTAGCAGATCCTTACTTATTCGGTATATCGTCAGGTGCTTCGTTTGGTGTAGTTGTACTTATGGCATTTGTGGGAATTAGCGCGGGTTTTATGCTTTCGGCCGCAGCCTTGCTTGGTAGCTTATTAGCAATGAGCTTACTTATATTAATTGCCACAAGGCAGCAGGGCGGGCAAGTTGAGTCTATGTTACTTGCTGGTGTTGCACTCTCGTTTTTATTTAGTGCATTTACGAGTTTGTTGCTTTATTGGAGCGAGCCGCAAGCCGTTGCAGCTATTTTATTTTGGACCTTAGGAAGTTTTGCTCGTGCGCAGTGGGCAACGCTTTGGATACCCTTTTTAGTGATTACACTGTGCACCTGCGTAATGATTAGTTTTAGGCGCCAGCTTAATGCCATGTTATTAGGGGACGAAAGTGCCATAACCCTTGGTGTTAAAGTGCATCGATTTAGGGTGCTGATGCTAATTTTAAGCTCCTTAATAACCGCTGTGCTGGTGGCAATGTGTGGCGGTATTGGTTTTGTTGGATTAATGGTGCCACATATTGTGCGCTTTTTTATTTCACAAGGCACCGTAGCAGGGCTATTAATAACAAGCTTAGCAGGAGGCACATTTATGGTGTGGGTCGATGTACTGTCTCGTTCTTTACTTCAAAATCAAGAGTTGCCAGTAGGGGTGATCACGGCCGCTATGGGGAGTGCGTTTTTCTTATGTTTACTCTTTTTTAGAAAGTCTAAGGTGTAGCCATGAAAACACTCATGATACAGGGTACTACCTCGGATGCGGGAAAAAGCACCTTAGTGGCTGCACTTTGCCGAGTATTTGCAAATCAAGGCATAAAAGTCGCACCGTTTAAGCCACAAAATATGGCACTTAATAGCGCAGTGACAAACGACGGTGGCGAAATTGGTCGTGCGCAAGCTTTGCAAGCTATTGCTGCTAAGGTAGAGCCCGAAACCGACTTTAACCCGATATTACTTAAGCCCAATAGCGATACAGGCGCCCAAGTTATTATTCATGGTAAAGCGATTAGCAACATGGAAGCCGGCAAGTACCACGATTATAAAAAAGTCGCCATGGACGCTGTCATTACATCACACGAGCGTTTAGCAAAACGGTTTGATCTTTTATTGGTGGAAGGTGCGGGAAGCCCCGCTGAAATAAACCTGCGTGAAAACGACATAGCTAACATGGGCTACGCTGAAAAAGTAGACTGCCCAGTGATCATTATTGCCGATATAGATAAAGGCGGTGTATTTGCTCATTTAGTGGGGACATTGGCATTACTTAGCGGATCTGAGCAAGCACGTGTAAAGGGTTTTGTAATTAACCGTTTTAGAGGTGATATAAGTTTGCTTCAAGGAGGGCTTGACTGGTTAGAGCAATACACGGGTAAGCCTGTTTTAGGAGTACTGCCATACCTTCACGATTTAACTCTCGACGCGGAAGATGCTGTTGCAATAAACAATAACGTTACCCATGCAACTATCAATATTGCAATATTATTAGTGCCGCATATTAGTAACCATACCGATTTTGACGCACTACGTTTACACCCAAATATTAATGTTAACTATATACGCCATACGCAGGTCATTCCTGATGTTGATCTTATTATATTGCCTGGTAGTAAAAACGTACTTGGCGATTTAACCTTTTTGATAAACGAAGGGTGGGATAATCAGATAAAACGCCACTTACGCTATGGTGGAAAAGTACTTGGAATTTGTGGGGGAATGCAAATGCTGGGTAACATAATTTACGACCCCGAGGGTGTTGAGTCGTCATTAAAAAGGGTAAGTGGGTTGGCATTATGTGATTTTGAAACCACACTCACATCGCAAAAAGTATTAAGTAAAGTGACGGCCACTTTAAAGCTAAATAATCGACAAACTTTATGTAGTGGTTATGAAATCCATGCAGGAGTAAGTAAAGGCAATGCATTAAAGACCCCTTTAATTACTTTTAGTCAGCATCCGAATGGGTTTAAAACAGATGGTTTTATAAGTGACGATAATGCAATTGCGGGCACTTATTTACACGGTTTATTTGATGAGCCCAACGCCACGATGGAAATTTTAAAATGGGTAAAGCCAGATTTAAATATTGATCCAATAAGTATTGATAGACACCGCGAACAGCAGTTAGCGCGTTTAGCAACCATGTGCGAAACACATTTAGATATAGCGCAAATTACCTCGATTTATAAAGGGCATAATAATGACTGAACAAACAAACGACAAACACAAACAGCGCCAGCAAAAAGTAAAAGAACATGTAGATGCCCGTGTTGAAGCCGCGCAAGAGGTTAAAGGTATTTTTCAGGTTATTACTGGCAATGGTAAAGGTAAATCGACTTCTGGTTTTGGCGTGGTAGCACGCTGTGTTGGCCACGGTCAAAAAGCCGCTGTGTGTCAATTCATAAAAGGGACATGGGAGTGTGGTGAGCGTAATTTATTACTAGGCGCAGGGGTTGAATTTGCTGTAATGAATACTGGCTTTACATGGGATACACAAAATAAAGAGGCCGATACCTTAGCAGCACAAGCAACATGGCAAGAGGCAAAGCGCATGCTTGCCGACAGCAGTATTAACTTAGTGTTACTTGATGAGCTAACCTACATGGTGACTTATGGTTATGTCGACTTAGACGAAGTACTAAGTGCACTTAATAATCGCCCGGCTATGCAGTCGGTTATTATCACAGGACGCGCAGCGCACAGAGCATTGACTGACCTTGCCGATACTGTGAGCGAAGTACGTAATGTAAAACACGCATTCGACTCAGGTGTAAAAGCGTTAGAAGGGTTTGACTACTAGTGTTTAAATTGCTTTTTATAGGTTTAATGCTGCTTAGTTTACATGGCAATGCAGTGGCGAACTCAGCGCCTGAGATTAAAAAACTACGTATAGTTGCGCTTGCCCCACACATAGTCGAAAACCTATTTGCCATTGGTGCAGGTGACAATATTGTGGGCACCGTTGACTATGCCGATTACCCATATGAAGCAAAAAATATAGCTCGCATTGGCGGCTACTATGGTATTTCTCTTGAGAAATTATTAGCCTTAAAACCTGATTTAGTGATTGCTTGGAAAAGCGGAAATCAGCAGGAAGATATCGCACAAATAGAGCGCTTGGGTATTCAAGTTCATTTAAGTAACCCTACAACCATAGAAGGCGTGCAAACTGAGCTACTAACACTTGGTAAACTAACAGGGTACGAAAAGCAAAGCCAACAGGTTGCTAAAGCTTTTAAGCAAAAGTTAACCGCTATTATTAAAAACCAGCAAGGGAAGCAGCCTATATCTGGTTTTTATCAGTTGTGGGCTGAGCCTATGATGACAATCAGTGAAAGTACATGGATTGGCCAACTAGTAAATACCTGTCACGTAAATAATGTGTTTGCTAATAGCACGACCCCGTATCCACAAATCAGCATTGAAAATGTCATTGTTACTAAGCCTCAAATTATTATTATTCCTGACGAAAAATCTAACACCCCGCAGCCTAATGTTAATTGGCAGGCATGGCCAGAAGTGCCTGCGGTTATAAATAACCAGTTTATTCGCGTAAATGCCGATTTACTTCACCGTTTTACACCGCGTATGTTAGATGGGCTTGCTGATATGTGTGATAAAATAGACACGTCACGAAAAATAATAAAGAGTATGTAATGAGCGACTGGGATACATTTTTACAAAACGAGCTACAGCACCCTTATATGCAGCAAACTTTAAATGCAGTTGAAAACCGCCGAGCGGAAGGTATTGCTGTTTACCCTCCCAAGTCGCACGTATTTAATGCATTTAATGCCACGCCGCTAAACAATATTAGGGTGGTAATTTTAGGGCAAGACCCTTACCACGGCGAAGGGCAAGCTCATGGGCTGTGTTTTTCTGTTATGCCCGAGGTAAAAAAACTCCCACCCTCGCTTAAAAATATGTACAAAGAGCTAGCTACAGATATTGATGGCTTTGTTATTCCTGAGCATGGTTACTTACAAAGCTGGGCAGAACAAGGCGTGTTTTTACTAAATACTGTTTTAACGGTAGAGCAAGGGCAGGCCCATTCCCATAAACATTTAGGTTGGGAGCAATTTACTGATAATGTTATTGCCCATATTAACGCGAACTGTGATGGGGTTGTGTTTATTTTGTGGGGAGCGCATGCGCAAAAAAAAGGAAAAGGCATAGATAGCACTCGCCACTCTATTTTGAGTGGGCCGCATCCGTCGCCGCTGTCGGCTCACCGAGGCTTTTTTGGTTGTAAGCACTTTTCTAAAACTAACGAACTGCTGTTAGCGCAAGGTAAAAAACCTATAAATTGGCAGGTTTAGCTTAATAAGCTTAGCATTAAAAAAGCCCTCATAAATGAGGGCTTTTGTGTAATTGGTGGGTATAGAAATTAAAAATCTAGCTCATCAATTGCAATTGTGTCTGCAAAGTAATCAAATTCCTCTAATTCTTTACGTAGACGTTGTTTATCTTTTATTGCTTCTATTTCGCGCCATTTTCTTTTTTTGTTCTTCTGAGAGGTTTTTCTTTTTTCATCAGGACCTTCTAGTATCTCTAATATATCGTTTAGGCTATCCATGAACTTCTCCTATTGATTTTATTGACCTCAAGAGTACCTATACCACAGGCCCAGCTAAAATAGAATAAAAAAGTGACAGAGATGTTACAAAGTTGTGATGTTTAAATGAAGGTTTATACAAGTAAAGTATTGCTTTTAAATACAAAAACACGTTGTATAAAATTTACAAAGAAATTCAAGTCGATGAGAGTTATTTGGTTTAAAGCTAAAATGTATGAAGGAGAGCGGGTTATTAGTCCGCACTTTACAGGCATAAAAAAACGCCGCAATTGCGACGTTTTTTAAAGTACGTTCAAACCAATTACATTGCTTTAAAACGTGCTTCTAGCTGTTCTTGTGCATCAGCAAAAGAGCGAATACCTTCAGCTAGCTTTTCAGTTGCCATTGCATCTTGGTTATGTAACCAACGGAACTGAGCTTCTGTAAGCGGCTCAGGTTTTGGCTCTTTAGGAATATCACTTTCTAGTAAGTATTCTTGTGCGCCTTCAAGGTTACCTAAGTCTTCTAAAAGATTAGGGCTAATAGTTAGCTTGTCACAACCTGTTAGGGCAATAATTTCGCCCGTATTACGGAAACTTGCGCCCATCACTACTGTTTTGTAGTCATGACGTTTGTAAAATTCAAAAATGCTGCGTACTGATTGAACACCTGGATCTTGTAGTGGATCCGTTGGTTTTTCCATGCCGTTAGCAACGTGCCAATCTAAAATACGGCCCACAAATGGCGAGATTAGAAATACATTTGCATCAGCACATGCACGGGCTTGGGCGTCGCTAAATAGTAAAGTAAGGTTACATTTAGTGCCTTCTTTTTCTAACTGCTCAGCGGCTTTAATACCTTCCCACGTAGACGCAACTTTAATTAAAATTTTGTCTTTGCTTACGCCTTCTTTTTCGTAAAGGCTAAGTAAAGTGTGTGCTTTATCAATAGTTGCTTGAGTATCAAACGATAAACGTGCATCTACTTCGGTAGAAATATAACCCGGTACAATCTCACTAATTTCTTTACCAAGTAAAACAGCAAAGTAGTCACATGCAAGTTCTAGTTGTTTAGCTGGATCTTGCTCGGTTTCTTTTGCATAGCTCCAAGCTTTATCTAGGTAAGGCTTATAAGCTTCAATCTCGCTCGCTTTTAATAAAAGCGACGGGTTTGTGGTTGCATCTTCTGGTTGATGCTTTTTGATCGCTTCAATATCGCCAGTGTCGGCTACGATAGATGAATGTTGTTTTAGCCTTTGTAGAGCTGAAGTCATTTGCTTTCCTCATTCCAAGCAAGTTAAAAGAAAAATCGACCCTTAATATATACCATCCATACTGCAACAGTGTGACAATGCTTGATAGGTCTTATGTCCTTATCAATTAAAAAACGGCAATGTATGAGTTTTTTAGGGAGGATTTATATAAACAAAACGTGCTTTTCGTTTCATTTAATGTTGAAATTGACATTAAATAATTTACAAGTCAATAGCTAACTATGATCACTGTTATTTCACCTGCAAAAAATCTTGATTACGACACGCCACCGGCAACCGATAAGTTCACTCAGCCTGAATTACTCGAGCAGAGCGAGGAACTCATGAAAGTATGCCGTGAACTAACACCTGCGCAAATTGGCAGTTTAATGAAAATTAGCGATAAGCTTTCTGGCCTTAACGCTGCTCGCTTTAGCGAATGGTCGCAACCCTTTACCATTAATAATGCCAAACAAGCCGCGCTTGCTTTTAATGGTGATGTATACGGTGGGTTAGAGGCGAGTACTTTAACTGCAAGCGACCTTGATTACGCGCAAAGTCATTTGCGTATATTATCTGGATTATATGGCCTGTTAAAACCGCTTGATTTAATGCAAGCGTACCGACTAGAAATGGGCACTAAGCTTGAAAACTCTCGTGGTAAAAACCTGTATGAGTTTTGGGGCAGTATTATTGCTGATAAGCTAAATGAAGTAACAAAAGCACAAGATGCACAATATCTCGTTAACCTAGCTTCAAACGAATACTTCAAAGCGGTAGATAAAAAAGCGCTCAACGCGCAAATTATTACGCCGCACTTTAAAGACTGCAAAAATGGTCAATACAAGGTCATTAGCTTTTATGCTAAAAAAGCGCGCGGCATGATGGCGCGTTACATTATAGAAAACCAAGTAACGCAACTAAGTCAGCTAAAAGAGTTTACCGTAGCGGGTTACTATTTTAGCGCTGAGGCAACAACTAAAGAGTTAGAGCCGGTATTTTTGCGCGAAGAGCAAAACTAACGCGTTTAATTAAAGCTAAACACATACCCAAAAAGCCATGCATTGCATGGCTTTTTATATGCTGGCGCTAAACTTGCAAACATGAGTTAAGTATTCACATTATTATTTACTCATAGGTGCAAAAAATGATCAGCATACCCTCGATAACAGAAGCCGAAAAACTTATCGAAGAAAAACTCGGCGGTTGGTTTGATGTTGTTATAAGTCACATCCCTAATTTTATAGTGGCGGTTATTATTGCCATTATATTTTCAATGCTAGCGCGCTTTGCTGGCAACCTAATGAAAAACATATTGCGCCGTTCACTCGACTCACAACAAATAGCCGATTTAATGGCCTCTATATTTAAGGTTATTGTACTGTGTGTTGGGGTATTTATAGCGCTGGATTTTGTGGGGTTAAAAGGTACGGTTACCTCTTTATTAGCCGGTGCGGGTATTGTTGGTTTAGCCATAGGTTTTGCGTTTCAAGATATGACCGAAAACTTGATTGCGGGCATAGCAATGGGTATACGCAAACCCTTTAAAACAGGAGACGTAATCGAAACCGACGACGTGTTTGGTTCAGTGCACTCAATAAACTTGCGTAACACGCTAATAGAGAGCTTTTACGGGCAGTTAATTTTAGTACCAAACAAGGTATTATTCAGAAATGTGTTAAAAAATTACACCACACTCGGAGTTAGACGCATAGAAGTACCGGTAGGCATTTCGTATGGTGACGACATTGAAAAAGCGAAAGAAGTTATTGTAGATAAGATTAACAATTTGGACTTTGTCATTCGTAAAAACGAAACCGATGTTTATGCTGAAGGCTTTGGCGACAGTAGCATTAATTTATTGGTGTGGTTTTGGATTAAATACCCAGGTGAACCAGACTTTATGACAGTGCGTCATAAAGGCGTAGTTGCTGTTAAACAAGCGTTGGATGAAGCTGATATTAGTATTCCATTCCCTATTCGCACGCTCGATTTTGGTATTAAAGGCGGTGAAAAACTCGATGCCATGATCAGCGATAAAATTAACCAGCAATCATCAAATAAAGGCAACGCTGGTGGAGCAGATTCAAGCCAAAACGAATAAATGAGCTATTAATACCAGTGGGAATTATTTACTCACTCGCAACGCAATTTTACATTTAAATACGCGTTGTGGGCTTAAATAAAAATGACTTATGGTTCACAACGACTAAATGCAGCTTTATAAAGCTGCATTTTTTTATGGCTATTTAAGTGTTTGAGAAGGTGAGAGCAACGTTAATTGATTATTGATTAAGGCCTATTTACCTTTTGGGGTGAAATTGAAAGCGGGCTATGTGATATATCGATAAGGCTAAGCCTATTGTGTAGTTACTTCTCGAAACCGACGATAACGCAGCATAAATATAAAACATGCAGTAACTTTTGTGGTCCCCCTTATAGGTTGCTTCTCCTTGTAGCCTAAATAATAGTTAATAAGGAGCAAGTAGGGCGTATAAGCTGTATACGACTTTAAGTTATACCTACATAGGCGAAGTCATTAAAATAATGCAGGAGTAGGTACTTAGCTTACTGGGTCACAAATCGCACACCGTAATTATGTTGCTCCTTGATAGAACACGCTTTAATAATATCAGTTAAATAGGCCTAGGCTTAATATAAATTTATTATTTAAAGAGCGGATTATTTTGGCAAATATTAGGCGGTAAGTGAGAGGTAATTAAAGCGAGTTTTTTATTGTAGTTAATGTGAGTTGCAAGTAAATACTGGCACAAAAAAGGCGCAGCATGTGTTGGAGTAACATGCTGCGCCTAGGATCAATTGAGTTAATAAAAATGCGATTTAAATAACACTAATTTTGTTACGGATGATTTTAACACCATCCATATTTTCTAAAAACTTTTGAGCAAGCGCACGTTCAAAACCGGTTTGCGCTTGACCATGTAATACTACCTCGCCATCTTTAACCTGTACGCGAATATTGCTTAATGCAAAGTTGGGGTTAGTACGAAGCGTGCTTGTAATGGTTTGCTGAAGGTTAGGTTGAGTTGCTACGCTGCTGACTACGGCTAGGTGTGTTGCTGCACTCACTTTGGTAGCGCAGGCTAACAAAAATAAACAACAAAACGAAACTAACGCGATAGTTAACTTTAAGCGGTTCATAACTCAATCCTTTTATATCAATTAAAAATTTAGCCAAACCATTAAATATTCTGGCTATTCTGTGTTTAATATTACAAGTTCAGTGCCAGTTTTAATTTATTGAAATATAAGGTTATTTTATTAAGTGGGAATTCAGGTGGGCAATAATTACATTTAAATGGGTAGGTGTTACATGCACCGGTTACATATGTTACACGCATTAAAAAGCCGGCATACGCCGGCTTTGGTAAATATGCTAAGTTACTTTTTCTTTTTAACTTTCGCTTTTTTCTTTGCTTTCATTTTTACCGGATCTTTGCGCTTTTTAACCGGTGGCTTAGCCTCTTTATGCTGAGGCTCTATGCCTTTAATTACACGGCGTTTAAGCTTTTGTTCAATGTAGCGTTCTACTTTGTACAAAATACCAATATCATGCGCTTCAACTAATGAAATAGCGATGCCTTTTTTACCTGCGCGACCAGTACGGCCAATACGGTGAACATATACGTCGGCGGTACGTGGCATATCAAAGTTAATAACGTGGCTAATGTCAGATACGTCAATACCGCGAGCAGCTACATCTGTTGCAATTAATATTTTAGTGCGGCCACTATGAAAGTTTTCCATTGCTTTCATGCGCTTGTCTTGTGGCATTTCACCTCGCAGCCAAGCGGCTTTTACACCGTTATTAGTTAATTCACCAATGAGAGTTTCTAAACGTTCACGGGTTTTAACAAATACAATGGCTTTACTCACGTCTGGGCCGTTGAGGGTGTTGACTAAAAGCTCGAGTTTATGGTGGTAATCATCAGCAAGATGAACCCACTGGTGAATTTTAGCTTTTTCTTTACGAGACGACTCAGCTTCTAACAAAGCCGGATCGTTTAATGTGGTTTCTGCAAATCGCTCTACGCTGTCACCCTCAAGGGTTGCTGAGAATAAAAAGCACTGACGGCGGTTTTTAGCTTCGTCACAAATACGGCTCATTTCTTTTTTGAAGCCCATGTCTAGCATGCGGTCGGCTTCATCAATAATAAGCATTTCGACGTGTTCAGCATGAAAGTTTTCAGTTTCAAGGTATTCCATTAATCGCCCTGGTGTAGCAATTAATATGTCGTTATTTTTTTCAAAAATTTCTTTATGCGTTCCGTAGTTAATACCGCCGGTCACGACACCTATTTTTAGGTGCGTACGTTTGGCGAGTAACTCACATTGCTCATGAATTTGATAAGCCAGCTCACGTGTTGGCGTCATTATTAATACTCGGGCAAAACCAGGTTCACGGCGCGGAAAATCCAATAAGTATTGAATCGCAGGAATTAAAAATGCCGCTGTTTTACCTGTGCCAGTTGGCGCAGACGCTAAAATATCACGTCCCTGAAGAGCTTCAGGAATAGCTTGTTGTTGAATACTGGTTGGCTTCTCGTAGCCCATTTTATCAATGGCATCGAGTAATTTGGTATCAAGATCAAATTCAGAAAATTGCATAGAGTGTCTAAAATAGTGGACAATTACCTTGATTATACGCGCTATGCTGCGCTTGGTGAATGAAAAGGTGAAAAAATGTCTGGTTTTGCATTTAAACAATTTAAGGTTGAACACGACCTCTGCGCAATGAAGGTTTCAACCGACGGCATTTTGCTTGGTGCGTGGGCAAACTTAGCTGGTGCAAACTCGTTACTAGACATTGGTACAGGCACGGGGTTATTGGCGTTAATGTGTAAACAGCGCAGGCCAGCATTGAGTATTACTGCGGTTGAAATAGATGAAAACGCACACAATCAAGCAGTACAAAACGTAGCAAATAGTCCGTGGCCCAATATAGCTATTAAGCATCAAACTATTCAAAGCTTTAATAGTGACGCTCCCTTTGATGTCATCATTTCTAATCCGCCTTACTTTAATCACAGTTTAAAAGGCAATAATGCCGCCCGAAACACTGCGCGTCACACCGATGGTTTGAGCTTTGAGGAGCTAATTAACGCGTTTAAGCGGCTTAGCCATTCACAGTCACGGTTTAGTTTAATACTGCCAAACACTGAGGCTTTAGTATTTATTGAGCTTGCTACTCAAAAAGGGCTTTATTTAAATACACATTGCCAAGTAAAAGCGACACCTAGCAAACCCATAAGCCGCGGTTTAATGACGTTTAGTTATCTAGAATCACAAACCGACAATTCAACGCTATGCATTAGAGAGTTAAACAATAATTACACTACTGATTACATTACTTTGTGTAAGGCATTTTATTTAAAGATGGTGTAATTGTGAGGGGTATTATCTAATAATAAAGGATAGTTTACCCATAATGCATACGTATTCAGTTGTTATTTAATCAATCTCAAGACTAGTGTTAACCACTTGTAAATAACGCTGGGCATGTTGTTTAGCCCGCCAACATTTGGAAACACACACTATGAAGCTGAATAAAATGGTCACCACCGCCGGTTTAAGCCTAGGTTTGCTTTTGCCTAATCTTGCAGCTGCTGCACCCACTACGTTTGTTCATTTATTTGAATGGAGTTGGCCCGATGTTGCACAAGAATGCGAGCAGTTTTTAGGGCCAAAAGGGTATGCTGCTGTACAAGTGTCTCCGCCTAACGAGCATATTACAGGCAACCAATGGTGGACTCGCTATCAACCTGTGAGCTACCAACTGCAAAGCCGAGGCGGTAATCGAACGCAGTTTGTAGATATGGTTAACCGTTGTAAAAGTGCAGGGGTCGATATTTATGTAGATACCTTAATTAATCACATGGCGGCTGGCAGTGGTAATGGCGTTGCGGGTAGCACGTTTGGTAATAAACAATACCCAATTTATAGCCCACAAGACTTTCATGAAAGCTGTAGTATAAATCCAGAAGATTACGGTAATAATCGTTACCGCGTTCAAAACTGCGAGTTAGTAGGACTTGCTGATTTGAATACGTCTTCAAATTACGTGCAAAATACTCTCGCTGCTTATATTAACGATCTTCAGGCTATTGGAGTAAAAGGTTTTAGATTTGATGCGGCTAAACACGTAGCAGCTAGCGATATTCAAAGCCTTATGGCTAAAATAAATGGCTCGCCGTTAGTGTTTCATGAAGTGATTGATCAGGGAACAGAAGCCGTTGATGCCTCTGAGTATTTAAGTACAGGGCTAGTTACCGAGTTTAAATACAGTACACAACTCGGTAATACATTTAGAAACGGCTCGCTTGCATGGTTAAGTAATTTTGGTGAAGGGTGGGGCTTTATGCCAAGCTCGTCAGCGGTCGTATTTGTAGATAATCATGATAATCAGCGGGGGCATGGTGGTGCGGGTAACGTAATTACCTTTGAAGATGGCCGCTTATACGACCTAGCTAACGTATTTATGTTGGCGTATCCGTATGGCTATCCAAAAGTAATGTCGAGTTACGATTTCCATGGTGATACCGATGCGGGCGGGCCGAGTGTTCCCGTTCATAACAGTGGTAATTTAGAATGTTTTGCAAGCAATTGGAAATGTGAGCATCGTTGGTCATACATAGCGGGTGGCGTCGATTTTAGAAATAACACCGCCGACAACTGGGCTGTGACAAATTGGTGGGATAACACTAATAATCAGATTTCATTTGGCCGCGGTAGCTCAGGTCATATGGCCATTAACAAAGAAGACGCAGCGCTCAATGCCACTGTGCAAACAGACATGGCGCCTGGCCAATATTGTAATGTATTAAAAGGTGAATTATCGGGCGATGCTAAAAGTTGTAGCGGTGAGGTTATTACAGTTAATAGTAACGGCACTATTAATCTAAATGTGGCGCCTTGGGATGCGATGGCAATTCATAAAAACGCTAAGTTATCACAAGGTTCGACTTCAAATCCGAGTGGTGATTGGCAGCGTACCGTCATTTTTATTAACGCACAAACTCAAAGTGGGCAAGACATGTTTGTACGCGGCGGAATAGATCATACCTATGCAAATACAAATTTAGGTAGAAACTGTCAAACAACTAATGTGGAATGTGCGATGCCTATTCGTCATAACAATTTAAAAAATGCCACTACAAGCCCATGGAAAGTAAACGATAACTATCTAGATTGGTACGGTATTGAAAGCGGGCAAAGCGCCCAGGCAGAAGGTACCGCAGCCGATTGGACTACAAACGTGTGGCCAAGTACATATGGTGCCCAAAAAACAGTGACTAATGACGGCTTTGGCGTTACGCCGCTGAATATTTGGGGCGAACACTATTGGATGCTAGATGTAGACATGGATTGCAGCAAAGCAGTAAATGGGTGGTTTGAGGTAAAAGCATTTGTTAAAAATGGCCAAGGCTGGGAAAACGATATAAACCAAGCCAATACACCCTTTGCCAGCACTAACCATGTGGCACAATGTGGAAAAATAAATATGTTTGAATTTAATAGCTCAAATGTAGATATTCGTAACTTTTAAACCTATTCGTTAAATTTAGCGATGTGCATTATTACTAAAGCCAAGCACCTAAGCGTGTTTGGCTTTTTACCATAAACAATATTGGTAATGTGTTAAATCGCTGTTATATAGCGTAGCAAGTATTACGCTTAAGCAGTTAAAGCGTTTCACTGTACTCGGTCATTACTTGCTCAACCCAGCTGGCTATGCGCTCATCGCTCAGCTCGTACTGGCTGTCTTCGTCAAGGGCGAGCCCTACAAACTGTTTGCCATCTGGGGTGAGTGCCTTTGAGGCTTCAAACTCGTAGCTGCTGTCGTTCGGCCAAAAGCCAAGTTGTGTAAATGTTTGTGTGTTTATTTCGTCGTGCAGCATACCTAGAGCGTCTTGAAACCACTGTCCGTAACCTTGTTGGTCGCCCATGCCAAATAAAGCAATGGTTTTACCATTTAGGTTTACGTCTTTTATGTCGTCCCATTTAGACTCCCAGTCTTCTTGTATTTCGCCAAAGTCCCATGTTGAAATACCAAAGATGATAAAGTCGTACTGCTCTGCATTTTTTAGTGGTTCGTCTTTAATATTGTGAAGGCTAACTATATCGTCACCAATAAGGTCACGTATTTTTTCTGCTGCCATTTCGGTGTAGCACGTAGTAGAGCCAAAAAATAAACCAATTTGCATCGTATTTATCACTGTGTAATTGCCTGATATGATAGGCTCAAGTTTACCGTAAGGTATTTTTAATTGATACCTTAGCAAAGCATGAGAGCATAATGTGACAACGCTATCTGACGATTTTTCAGAAAATAAAAGCAGTATGAGCACCAATAGCGACTACCTAGAAACCTTTTTAGATAGCCTTTATTTAGAGCAAGGTGTAAGCGAAAACACATTAAGTGCTTACCGTAGCGATTTAGATAAGTTTTGCCAGTTTTTAAAAGGCGAAAACTTAATGACGGTAACAGGGCACGACATTGAAAGCTACTTAGCGCATCGGGTTGATTTAGGCCTAAAGCCGCGCAGTACAGCGAGAAGTATCAGTGCGCTAAAACGGTTTTATCAGTACTTTGTGCGTGAAAAAATGATTACCGACACACCAATGCTAAATATTGCCCAACCCAAAGCGGGGCAATCTTTACCTAAAACACTTTCTGAAACCGAAGTAGAAGCGCTTCTTAACGCCCCCAATACTGAAGAACCCATGGGGTTACGAGACAAAGCCATGCTTGAATTGCTTTATGCCACAGGCCTGCGTGTCAGTGAGTTGGTTGGGCTACGCATGGAGCAAATTAACTTACGCCAAGCGGTTGTGTTTGTAAAAGGTAAAGGCAACAAAGAACGTTTAGTGCCGCTGGGCGAAGAAGCCATGCATTGGCTTGAGCTTTTTTTAAAAGTTGGGCGCCCACAAATGATCAAACACGCCACCGACTTTGTATTTCCGTCAAAGCGTGGTGTGGGCATGACTCGACAAACCTTTTGGCATAGAATCAAACACTATGCTATTTTGGCATCGGTTGAATCGCCATTATCACCCCACACATTGCGCCATGCATTTGCTACGCATTTATTAAATCATGGGGCCGATTTACGTGTTGTGCAAATGATGCTGGGACACAGCGACCTATCAACAACGCAAATTTATACTCATGTTGCTAATGAACGGTTAAAATCGGTACACGCGCAGCATCATCCGCGCGCTTAATTTGAAATTAAATAGTATTAAGCCGGTCAATATATTAAGTATTTTTAGGATAGAGAGAAGTTATGAAAAAATTAATGTTAGCAGGTGCCATGTTGTGCACAAGTATGAGTGCATTGGCAAATGACGTTGCAGTAACGCCAAATGCTAATGATCCTATTGTTACTAAGTTTGCGGCACTTGGCGTTACGGTTAAGCAAATAAATCCAAGCCCAGTAGCTGGTTTAAAAGAGCTAATTACAAATAAAGGCGTGTTATACGCAAGCCCAGACGGCCAGTTTTTAATGCAAGGCACGTTAATCGATTTAGACAACCGTAATAACCTAACAGAACAAGCTTTAAATAGCGTACGTGCTGAAGGTATTACAGAATACGAAGAGTCGATGATTGTGTACAAAGCACCAAACGAAAAACACAGCATCACTGTATTTACCGATATTAGCTGTGGTTATTGTCGTAAATTACACCGTGAGCTAAACGATTTACTTGATGCGGGTATTACCGTTAAGTACTTAGCGTTTCCGCGTGGTGGCCTACAAGGTTCAGGCTATGCAGATTTAATGAATGTATGGTGTGCAAAAGATCAACAAGAGGCGTTAACAGAAGCTAAAGCTGGTGAGAGTACCACGGCAGTTGCAGGTTGTAGTGCACCCATTGCTGAACACTACCAGCTAGGCCAAAGCTTTGGTATTAGTGGCACGCCAGCCATTATTTTAGACGATGGCACAATGATCCCAGGTTACCAACCTGCTGCTGCATTAAAAGCAGCGTTAGATGCTAATAAAGCATCTTAATAACGTGTTTACGTTTACAAAAAGGCCTTAATGGCCTTTTTTTGTCTTTTTAATACGACTTAATAAGTTAAAAAAACTGCATGAAAAAACTGATCATTGCGCGCGAAAACGTTAACGACTCGCACTTACCGAGTCATTTGCATCCGGTAATAAAACAAATTTACGCGACTCGTCGTGTGGTTGATGCCCAAGAGCTCGATAACGGTGTTGCTACGCTTCACGATTATAAATTGTTTAAAGACATCGACAAAGCAAGTGCATTACTAGTCGATGCGCTTAAGGCGCAAAGCCACATTTTAATTGTGGGCGACTTTGATGCCGATGGCGCAACCAGTACTGCAACCTTAATGCAGGGGTTGCAAATGTTTGGTTTTCAAAATTTAGATTACCTCATTCCAGACCGCTTTAGCTTAGGTTATGGCTTAAGCCCCGCACTGGCCGAACAAATAGTACAAATAAAGCCCGATTTAGTGATCACCGTAGATAACGGTATATCCTGTATTGCTGGTATTGATATTTTAAAATCGGTAGGTATAAAAGTGTTGGTTACAGATCACCATTTACAAGGTGAACAGCTTCCCAATGCCGATGCCATTGTAAATCCAAACAGACACGAATGTAACTTTCCGTCAAAGTCTATTGCTGGTGTAGGCGTTGCGTTTTACTTATTAATTGCACTAAGAAGTCTAATGCGCGAACAAGGTTACTTTACGCAGCAAGCACCGCCTAACTTAGCAAACTTATTAGACATAGTTGCACTGGGCACAGTCGCTGATGTAGTTGCACTTGATGCAAATAACCGAACATTAGTACACCAAGGCTTAGCGCGTATTCGCAGTGGTAAAACACGCCCAGGTATTACAGCACTTATTGAAGTGGCCAACAGAAATGCAGCGCGTTTGAGCGCCAGCGATTTTGGTTTTTCACTTGCGCCACGTTTAAACGCAGCAGGTCGCCTAGACGACATGAGTTTGGGCATAGCGTGTTTACTGAGTAACGATATAAACCAAGCAAGGCGTATCGCAAGCGAACTCGACAGCTTAAACCATGCAAGGCGTGAAATAGAGCAAGGTATGCAAGCTGAAGCACAAGCCGTGCTTGATAGGCTCGCCTTTACCGACGATAACATTCCTGATGCTATTTGTTTGTTTCAAGATGACTGGCACCAAGGCGTAATTGGTATTTTGGCTGGCCGTTTAAAAGAAAAGTACCACCGCCCAACCGTTATTTTTGCGGGTGGTGAAAATGGCGAAATTAAAGGCTCGTGCCGCTCTATTGAAGGGCTGCATATGCGTGACCTACTCGAAGGGTTAAATACCGCCACGCCCCATTTAATAAATAAGTTTGGTGGCCACGCAATGGCTGCGGGTTTAAGCATAGACGAGCAAAATTTTAACGACTTTAAAAACGCGTTTGATGCCGCAGTCAGTGCGCAATTAAGCGAAGAAAGTAAGCGTTGTATTGTATTTACCGACGGCGAGCTGCCAAACGACTGCTTTACCATGGAGTTTGCCCAATTATTAAAGCAATCAGGCCCATGGGGGCAGCAATTTCCAGAGCCTGTGTTTGAACATACCTTTGAATTAATTCAGCAACGTATTGTTGGTGAAAAGCATTTAAAACTGGTGCTTAAACATCAATCAGGGCGATTAGTTGACGCTATTGCTTTTGGTATAGACGTAAAAGAGTGGCCAGATACCGAAGCACGCTTTGTTAAAGTGGCTTATCAACTTGATATAAACGAGTTTAGAGGTAAATTTAGCTTGCAGCTAATTGTACGAGAGCTTGAAAAAGTGCACTAAAAAATATGCACAATACATGCATAAAAGGCTAATAAAGCGCGCGATTTTTTGTTAAAATCGGGCGTTTTTATCATTTGACGATAATTTATTGCGGATATTCCTCAAGTCGGGCCGTAATAATCTAGCCATTTTGGAGTAATGTACATGTTTGAAGTGAATCCTGTGATTAATCAAATCAAGGAAATTCGCGATCGTACTGAACTGCTTCGGGGGTACCTTTGACTACGCTCTTAAACAAGAGCGCCTAGAAGAAGTTAACGCCGAACTTGAAGATTCAGCTGTATGGAATGAACCTGAACGCGCACAGGCACTTGGCCGTGAAAAGTCAGCATTAGAGGCGGTTGTTGAAACAATCGACAACTTAGTTGCTGGCGCTGATGACGTTGAAGGCTTGCTTGAGCTTGCAATAGAAGCGGAAGACGAAGACACCTTTGACGAAGCAAATGCAGAGCTTGAAGGCCTAAACGAGCAATTAGAAGGTTTAGAGTTTCGTCGAATGTTTTCGGGCACGCACGACGCAAATGATGCATACCTTGATTTACAATCAGGTTCAGGCGGCACTGAAGCTCAAGACTGGTGTAACATGTTACTTCGCATGTACCTACGCTGGGGCGAAGCAAAAGGCTTTAAAGTTGAGCTAGTAGAAGCAACCGATGGCGATGTGGCCGGAATAAAAGGCGCAACAGTTCGCTTTGTTGGTGAATATGCTTACGGTTGGTTACGTACAGAAACAGGCGTACACCGTTTAGTTCGTAAAAGCCCATTTGACTCAAGTGGCCGTCGTCATACATCGTTTGCCTCTGCGTTTGTATACCCAGAGATAGACGACAATATTGAAATTGATATTAATCCGTCTGACTTGCGTATAGACGTGTACCGTGCATCGGGCGCAGGTGGTCAGCACGTTAACACCACCGAATCGGCAGTACGTATTACTCACGTGCCTACAAACACGGTAGTGCAATGTCAAAACGAGCGTTCGCAGCATAAAAATAAAGCCCAAGCAATGAAGCAATTAAAAGCTAAATTATTTGAGCTTGAGCTACAGCAGCAAAATGCTGAAAAACAAACGCAAGAAGATGCAAAATCAGATATTGGTTGGGGCAGTCAAATTCGTTCATACGTTCTTGATGACTCGCGTATTAAAGATTTACGCACCGGCGTTGAAAACCGCAATACCCAATCGGTACTTGACGGTAACCTAGACAAATTTATTGAAGCCAGCCTTAAATCTGGCCTATAACCACCAAGCTAATAAAGAGCTAAAAAATGACTGATAAAATCCAAGACGAAAACAAGTTAATCGCTGAGCGTCGCGGCAAGTTAGATGCTATTCGCGAAAATTGCCCAGCCAACGGTCATCCAAACCAATTCCGTCGTGAACATTACACGGCTGATTTGCAAGCTGAGTTTGGTGATAAAACAAAAGAAGAATTAATTGAGCTACAGCACGTAGTATCAATTGCTGGTCGTATTCTTGCCAAGCGTGGTCCATTTATGTCTATTCAAGACATGAAAGGCCGTGTACAAGTTTACGCATCAAAAGACGTACAAAAAGACTTAAAAGCAAAATATGGTCAGCTTGATATTGGCGATATTATCGGTGTTAAAGGTCCACTTAATAAATCAGGCAAAGGCGATTTATACGTAGATATGGCCGAGTACGAATTACTTACTAAGTCACTACGCCCATTACCAGAAAAGTTTCATGGCCTTTCAGACCAAGAAACAAAATACCGCCAACGTTATGTTGATTTAATTACTAACGAAGCAACGCGCGAAACGTTCCGTATTCGTTCACAAGTAGTTGAAGGTATTCGTCGCTTTTTAGCAGATCGTGACTTTATGGAAGTAGAAACGCCAATGCTGCAGGTTATTCCTGGCGGTGCGTCTGCGCGTCCATTTGTGACTCATCATAACGCGCTTGATATCGACATGTACTTACGTATTGCGCCTGAGCTTTACTTAAAGCGTTTAGTGGTAGGTGGTTTTGACCGCGTATTTGAAATTAACCGTAACTTCCGTAACGAAGGGTTATCAACGCGTCACAACCCAGAATTCACTATGATTGAGTTCTACCAAGCATACGCCGATTACATCGACCTGATGAACATCACCGAAGACATGCTACGTACAGTTGCAACAAACGTTTTAGGCAGCCCAATAGTTGTTAATACAACGAAAGATGAAAACGGCGAAGTAATCGACTCAGTAGAGTACGACTTTGGTAAGCCGTTTGAGCGCCTAAGCATGGCTGATGCTATCTTAAAATATAACCCTGAGTTTGATGCTGCGGTATTTAATGACCCAGAAAATCACTTTGAAGAATTAAAAGCGTACGCGAAACAAGTGCACGTTAAAATTCCTGAAAACTGTGTTTGGGGCCCAGGCAAGTTTTTATGTGAAATATTTGAAGAAACGGCTGAGCACATGCTTATCCAACCTACATTTATTACAGGTTACCCATGGGAAGTGTCGCCGCTTGCACGTCGTAACGACGACAATGCATTTGTTACCGACCGCTTTGAATTTTTTGTTGGCGGACGTGAGCTTGCAAATGGTTTCTCGGAGCTTAACGATGCACAAGACCAAGCAGAACGCTTTACTCGCCAAGTTGAAGAAAAAGACGCAGGCGATGATGAGGCAATGCATTACGATGAAGATTACATACGCGCACTAGAGTACGGTTTACCGCCTACTGCTGGTGAGGGTATTGGTATTGACCGATTAGTAATGTTATTTACTGACTCATCTACAATTAAAGATGTTATTTTATTCCCGCATATGCGTCCGCAAGCTGACTAAGCTTAACGAAAATAACACCTTGAAACGCCGCTTAATTGCGGCGTTTTTGTTTTTACTTTGTTTATTCATAGCTAATAAGATCATTATTCATATATTAAGCTGTTGATATTTAGTTGTAATTTTTATGAAAAATTTTATGTGCATATAACAAATTAATGAGTAACATTTAAACATTATGTTGTATTTTTGTAACTTTGTTAGCTACAATACGGCCAAATTTTAAACGACCTAACTTTTAGGTGCTGTAAATAATAAAAACGGATTTACAAAATAATAAAATGACAGATAAAACTATCGAAGAGTCGGAAGAACTCAGTCAAACAGAGCGAGAGCGAGAAGCTTTTTACCGAGCATGCATTGCAGAGTTTCAACAACTAGGTTATCAAGAGCAGTACCTAGCTAGTTTAAAAGATAAATGCGTACCAATCGACGACACACATACGCCTAACGAAGAGAGTTAATTAGCTTAAAAATTAGGCTTCTTTAATATAAAAACATAACATATGTGTGTTCTGTAACCATATAGACACTTTTGATAGAAAAGTGTTTGACATATTTTCTGAAATCTTTATTATACGCCCCACAAGACGGAGAGGTGTCCGAGTGGCCGAAGGAGCTCCCCTGCTAAGGGAGTATAGAGTTTGTAGCTCTATCGAGGGTTCGAAT
>NZ_JAWJBQ010000011.1:0-131609 GCF_046535955.1 Pseudoalteromonas sp. SIMBA_162
ACGAAACAGCGCCGATGATAGTGTAGCATTTGCTATGTGAAAGTAGGACATTACCAGGCTTCAAATTGTAGAAAGCCGCTTCAGAGATGAAGCGGCTTTTTTACGTCTGCAGAAAAGTAATCTTCAGTATTCCCTTCTCTAAAGCGAAGCGCCTCTTTGTGAACAGTGTTTTGGTTATTAGTAGCACACCGACTTCAAATAAGAAAAACTCGTTAAATCAATGTGATGTTTTTTACTGTCTGGGGTTTAGTAAATTCACTATCCCTATACTTGATCAACTATTTTTTCATGGCTATCTGATAAATAACGTAATTAGATATACAGTATTACCCTAGTAAGCTCATTTTGCCCAATTTTCTTAATACACGGAGCTAATAACCTAGATGGTATTCAGAAATACAGCCCCTGTTTTAGATCGCATCATTTAGATTTCAGCAAGTTCCTTATATCTCTCATCGACTCTTAATAGTTATTGATCTAAGCTAATTAAAAGATAATCTTGCGTACTATATTTCAAGAGTATGTTTAATATAAAAATAACAAAGGCTTTAATATGGATAATTATCCTCAGGGTATTTTTTGTTGGTCAGAACTTTGCACACATAATTGGAAAGAAGGTAAAGCTTTTTATACCTCTTTATTTGATTGGGGTCATGATGATCAGCCAATTGGCGATGGTATTTTTTACACTATGCTCCAGAAAGAGGGTGACGACATTGCCGCTATGTACGAAATGCCAAAAGAGCAAATTCAGGAGGGTGTTCCAAGCAGTTGGTTAACTTACATTGCTGTAGATGATGTAGAGCATTGTGCAATTAAAGCAAAAGAGCTTGGTGCTAAAATAATTGCGGGTCCGCACAATGTTATGGATGCAGGTCGTATGCTGATGTTTACTGATCCGGGGGGAGCAACCGTTGCATTATGGCAAGGAAAAGATCATAAAGGATGTAAACGTTTATCAGAGCTATCAACGCCTTATTGGCATGAGTTAGCGACGCGAAATAGCAAAGTAAGTAATGAGTTTTACTGTGCTTTACTAGGTTGGAAGAGCGAAGTAAAACCTATGGACAACATGGAATATACTTTATTTTTGGTAGACGGTAAGCCAATTGCTGGAATGCTGGAAATGAGTAGCGAATGGCCTGATGATGTCCCACCTCATTGGATGATTTACTTTGCAGT
Source organism: Pseudoalteromonas sp. SIMBA_162 (assembly GCF_046535955.1). Lineage (NCBI taxonomy): Bacteria > Pseudomonadati > Pseudomonadota > Gammaproteobacteria > Alteromonadales > Pseudoalteromonadaceae > Pseudoalteromonas > Pseudoalteromonas sp. SIMBA_162. Next base: position 1,183 of record NZ_JAWJBQ010000011.1, read on the forward strand.
TGACGACTGTGATTCTGCCCTTAATAAGGCGAAAAAGCTGGGAGCCCAAGTATGTGTACCTTCTACTACAGTACCAGACGTTGGCCGATTTGGTGTTCTTTGTGATCCTCAAGGTGCTGTTTTTTCGGTGATCCAAACGAAGGATTAAAGCGTTTACAACATGCTGATAAGTGCATGAGAGAGTTGTCTTGCACTTAGCTACTTTGGTTATTGGCATTAACGTTTAATTTTTTGTTATTTTGTTATAATGCCAGTTATATAAATTATGCATGTTGAGTAGACCATGGAATTTGAACAAGATAGCAATTTAACGCTGCCGTTATTTTTATTAAACGAGTCCTTAAGTGAAAGGGATGTAGAGCAGCCTGATTTTGAAATATCAGTAGCGCTCGATGATGAGTTACTTGCTCAAATTTGCCAAAATCCCTCAGAAGACAGCAGCATAGCTATTACAATAACAAGTTATGAGCTGTTAATAGCCGATCCTTCTTACAAATATATGTTAGAACAATCACACCACGCGCAAATAACTTTAAATCATGGCCCTCTATTGAGTGTTGTACTAAATACTGAGAATCAAGATGTATTTATATCTCCGCAAATGGATATGATGCCGACCTTTGATTTAGGTGATGAAGGCGAATGAATAAACTCATAGGCATCGTTACATTAGTTGTTTTAAGTGGTTGTGCATACTTAGGTAATGCTCATTACAATGAGCTATTTGGCACTGAGCAGGCCCAGCAGCGTATCGTATCTCATACTACTGGCGAAGGGGCTAATTTTTTACAGAATGTGAAGCCGGTGCTCGATACTCGTTGTGTTGTGTGTCATGGTTGTTACGATGCACCTTGTCAGTTAAAGCTATCATCCCCTGAAGGAATAGATAGAGGGGTAAGCAAAGACCTTGTCTACGACGGAACTCGTTTACTTGCTACAAAGCCGAGTCGATTGTTATTTGATGCTACAACCACAGAGCAATGGCGAGAAAAGAACTTTACTCCTGTTTTAAATGAGCGAGTACAAACTGAGGAAGCTAACTTAGCTGGTAGCGTCTTGTTTAATAGTTTAGTACTGAAACAAAGCCATGAATTGCCTGCAAATGAAATATTAAATAATGAATTTGATTTTTCGCTGAGCCGCTCTCAAACCTGTGCCACTATGGGAGAATTTGATCAATTAGCGGGTGAGCAACCTCATGCTGGTATGCCTTATGGATTACCGGGCGTATCCCGTGATGAATTTAATCATTTGCAGAAGTGGCTCAAAGCAGGCGGTAAAATGGCGCATATTGACCCGCCAACAGAGTTTGAACTTGAGCAGGTTAAGCGTTGGGAAGCATTTTTAAACCAAGATGATTTGAAGTATCAGTTATCGGCTCGCTATATATACGAGCATTGGTTTTTAGCTCACATATATTTTGATCAAAAGACCCCTGATAACTTTTTTAAGCTCGTCCGTTCGAACACACCTCCAGGCGAAAAAATAAAATTAATAAGCACACGTCGACCTTATGACGACCCTAAAGTTAACCGTGTTTACTACCGATTTTTGCATGATCGCAGCACTGTTTTATCTAAAACTCACTTACCTCTTAAGCTAAATGATGAAAAGTTGACGCGCTTGTACCAACAGTTCATTGCACCAGAGTATACGGTTAAAAGTATGCCTAGCTACAAGGCAGAGTCTGCATCTAATCCGTTTAAAACGTTTGAAGTGATCCCAATTAATTCTAAATATCAGTTTATGCTTGATGAAGCGGAGTTGATTATTATGGGCTTTATTAAAGGGCCTGTCTGTCGTGGTCAGATAGCGTTAAATGTGATTAACGACCACTTTTGGGTTGCTTTTGCTGATCCAAATAAAGTGGCCACCCCAGCGGTTGGACAAATGATAATGCAGCATGAAGACGCACTTGAATTACCAGCTGCAGAAGAAAGTAATGCGTTCCCTATTGCTAATTGGGTTAAATACTCAGCTCTGGAGCAAAAATATTTAAAAGCAAAGGTCAATTTAGCGAATGAGATGTTTAAAGGCGGTGAGCATTTAACTACAGATTTATTGTGGAAAGGAGATGGCCATAATAAAAATGCAGCACTGACTATTTTTCGTCATTTTGACAGTGCCACTGTGGTGAAGGGTTTCATTGGCCAAGAGCCAAAAACAACTTGGATTTTAGATTATGCCTTATTCGAGCGTATACATTATTTACTGGTTGCTGGTTTTGATGTTTACGGCAATATTGGGCACCAGTTAGTTACGCGTTTATATATGGACTTTTTACGCCTAGAAGGAGAACAAAACTTCTTAGCATTATTACCAGAAAACAAACGAGATAAAATCAAAGGCCAGTGGTATCGCAAATCACCACCAAGTCTTGCTGAGTTTTTTAAAAATAACCGTGAGTTTAGTCAGCCAAGCGGAATAACTTATAAAACAAACACCCCTCAAAAAGAATTGTATGCATTAATGAAAGAGGCGCTAAGTCCAGTGCTAAGTGAGCACTACGATTATAAGCAAGTACCTAAATCGTTAAGTGCCATTAATGCTATGCCGGCAAAAGCAGTAAATTTATTACCGCAGTTATCGTTTGTATTAGTAAAGAAAGATGACGATAGCCATAAGGCTTACACGATTATTCATCATAACGCGCATTACAATATTTCGAGCTTATTAAATGAAGACGGCCAACGAGCTTTTGAAGAAGACACTGCAACAATCGTCCCTGGTTTTATAGGTGACTACCCAGCCTCTATTTGGTATTTAAATAATGAACAACAGGTTGAGGCTTTTGCTGAACAGTTACCTATGATGCAAGTAGAAGCTGATTACGCAGCCTTAAAAACTAAATTTGGAATTAGACGTTCTCATCCACAGTTTTGGCAATACAGCGATATTTTACACGCTACAGCAAAAAAATACCGTGGTGTTGAATATGGCTTGTTCGATTACAACCGTTTAGAAAATAGATAGTAAACCCTCTTATATAGCCCAGCTTTGAGTTGGGCTTTTTTATATTTATAGATTAAGTATAGATATTGATGTAATTGGACTACACTTAAACCAAAAAGTTAGGCTAACTATGTTTGAAGTTGTCGCAAATATTCGCCTACGTAATCGGTGGGCATTAATCGCTATTGCGCTATTAATTAGTGTTTCTGTATCACTAATGCAGTACTTTTTTTCAGTACAAAAAAATGATGCAAACATTATTAACATTGCTGGTAAACAGCGAATGCTGTCGCAAAAAATTGCATGGCATGGTGATAAGTTATTAACCTCGCAAGTTCCTAGTACTAGTCATCAGCAGTCTTTAGATGCATCGCTCAGTCTATTTAAAGCAAACCATCAATATTTATTGTTAAAAAACGATAATGGTCAATATAAATACCTCAGCCCTGAGCTTATAAAGCTATATATACAATCACCTATTGAGCTAGATTTGCGCGTGCAAAAATTTATCCAACAGGTAGAAGGGCTGCTGTATAAACAGGAAAAAATAAACCCCAATGTGTTTTCTGTTAAGCGCATGGAAGAGTTACTAAAGTATTTAGATCAAGCTGTTGGCTTATTTGAAAAAGCGTCCGTTAAAAAAGTGGCGTGGGTGTCTTCAGCCGAGCTATTTTTTTGGTTGCTAACTATGTTATTGCTTATTGGTGTATTACGTTTTGTGTTCATACCGATGGAAAAGCAGATCACTAAGGCGTTATCAAAGTATCAACAGCAAAAAGATTTTGCGCAGCAAGTGAGTAAAAATAAAGAACACTTTATAGCTCGAGCAAGTCATGAGTTTAGAACGCCCCTACAAGGTTTTGTTACCTCGATTGATTCGTTAGAGGTCAGTCATAGCCAAAAATCGATTAAAACACAGGCCTCTTATTGCGCATCAAGAATAATAGCAATGCTTGACGAACTTCAAGATTTACAGGCGCTTAGTTTGGGCCGTTGGGCATTAAAACCGTCAAATGAAAACTTACTTCAGTCATTCAATAAAGTGCTTTTAGGGTATGAATTTGGTTACAACCAAAAAGGCATTGCCTTAGTTAGAGCACTTGATTCGACACTTGACCAAGCTATAAAACTAGATCATCAACGCTTTCAGCAAGTGTTAGCTGAGTTAGTTGGCAACGCATTAAAGTTTACAGAAGAGGGTTCTGTTACTGTTAAGGCTTGTGTTAACAATAAGCAATTAACAGTAACAATAACGGATACAGGTTCAGGATTAACCAAGCCAGTCAGCAGGTTAACCTTTGATTCATCTAATCAAAATAATCACTTTCAAGGGTTAAGAACAGGCCTTGCAAGGGTGCAGTACATTGTTGATGCTTTTGACGGAAATATTGTGTTTGAAAATACATCGCCAAATGGGGTGTGCGTTACGCTGAAAATGCCCGTTGTGATTGATGAAAGTGCACCTTCGTTAAGTGCACTGTTACCTAAAAATATGCATTGTTTAGTTGTTGAAGATAACCCGTTAAACATGCACATTTTAACCCGTATTCTTTCACAGCTTAACTACAGCTATGAATGTGCAAAAAACGGAAAGGTCGCATGCGAGATGGCAACTAAAAACGAATACCAAGTCATTTTTATGGATTTAAATATGCCAATAATGGATGGCTTTGAGGCTATTAAAAAAATACGCATTTTTGACGCTAATACGCCTATTATTGTGGTTACCGCTAATACATCAGAAAGTGATATTGCAATTACCACTCAATTAGGTGCAAATGGGCATGTTTTTAAACCTATCAGCACGCAAGCGTTAGCTGAAGTGTTAATAGGTAGCTTAAACCCTAAATAATAAATTGATTATATAGCGTTATTTTCAGCGTTAATTTAGTAAAAATTATTTGCAATAGGTAATCTAAAACGCTCAATTGGTCTTTTTCAAAGAGAGGTTCTATTTGAGAAAATTACATGTATTTTTTCTGTAAGTGGGATACCAATCCGCCATCGTACTTAATCATCTTGTGGGGCTAAGCGTGTCGCCTTCTGCGCTATAAAACGCCTATTTAGAAAAATTGAACAACGAAAACTCAACTTGTTATCAACAGTGTTTTTTAAATCAAAATCGGTTTCTTAATTAGTATTTGTTGAACTTAGCGCATTGATTTACGTTTTTTAATAGAGCTTAAACTAATAATATTAGCAACCCTTAGGGTAATTAATATCACCCTAGGTATAACAATGAGGTTAGAGTCGAGTAACACTGAAACCTTTATCTTTTAACTGCTTTATTAAACCATGCTGCTCTGGTAAGTGCAGCGCGCCTACTGCAATAAATAGCTTTTCGTTATTTAAGCGAGGAACTAGTTGCTCTACCCATTTGTTATTACGGTTTATTAGCATGACTTGCTCGCTTATTTCACCATAATTACTCTCGTCAAAACTCATGTTGTAGTAATCGGTAAGGGTATCCATATCGCCATTTTTCCATGCGTTTACTAGCTTAATAAAGTATGTATTAATATCGCTAAGCTGTTCAAAGGTTTCTTCAATCATTTCATTACTTAATAGCGCCATACCATCAAACATTTGTAACTGCTGCTCTAGGGTTTCTAGTTCACCAATTTTAATGTTGTGCTCTTTAGCGTAAGCAAGTACTTGCTTGTCTATGCCTGTTTGATCAGAAAAGCCTGCACTTTGAAACTCAATTTGCATCATAGTCACCATTACAGCCCAAGGTTTGAAGTTGCTAAACATAGCAATATCAATCGATTTTTTTGCAAAGTAATTTTTAAGCTTATTGTAATTTTGTTTTGATAGTTCTGTTTGTAATGTTTTACCATTTTTTAGCATCATTAATGGCATTGAGCGCTGTTGCATTTGAAATGGAGTCAGTTTGCTAATATCCACTTCTACAATAACGTGTTCGCTCTCATCAATCGCTTTGGTAACGTTTGCTGGTAAGCCTTTCATGCTGGCGTCACCTACGTGTACGGTGCCAAACAAATACGAGCTAGTGCCATTTTTTTCTACTTTATATAAAGCTGGTGCCGCAACGTTATTAAAACTAACTACTGTAAATAGCACCATAATAAAAAAATGACTAATACGAGGTATCGCTTTCATGGTTTGTCCTTCAAATCCTGTTGTTGAGTTACACAAATACTAACCTAAATTTGCCTATACAGCAGTGCTAAATTTAGTATTTATCAATCGTCTTTTGTGAGGTTATTGGTACTAATATGTGCGCTCAGTGGAGTATTTGTTCTATTTACGTTTTTTGATTTAGTACAGTCGCAAACCATGATTATTAAAACTATTCGGAAGGTCTAAATACTATCTGTATAAAAAAATTAATTTAATTTTTACTAAAACTCAAAAATTAATCAAACCATAAATGGGGAATATAAGAATAGTGAATTTCTATACTTTAAATTAAAACATAAAAATTCCTTTATGGTTGCATTTAGTGAATTTTAAAACCACTTAATTTGGTTTTTCGTGCTTTTTTTGAATTGAGTTTGGTGTTGACTTAAGCCGCTTAGCGCGGTACTAATACATAACAGAGCGAAAGATGAACTTTCGCAACAGATTATTTAAATTTGGTGTCAATTACATGCTTACAACTGCACTTAAACTAGTCCTGATTATTATCGTGGTGATTATTCCCGCGAGGGCTTTGTAGTGCTATAAACTTGAGCATTAAAAAGCCCTCCGCACTTAACAGTTCGGAGGGCTTTTTAGTTTTAAGGTTAAAAATTAATTAGGTTGTCACTGAAGAATGAGGATTTATTAATGACAGGCGCAGAACTCACAATCGACTTATTAGCCAAACACGGCGTAAAAGAGGTATTTGGCTACCCTGGTGGAGCCATTATGCCAATTTACGATGCGCTGTATGGTGCGCCAGTCAAGCATTACCTCACTCGCCACGAGCAAGGTGCTGGTTTTGCTGCTGTAGGTTATGCCCGCAGCACAGGTAAATTAGGTGTATGTTTAGCAACATCAGGCCCTGGGGCTACTAACTTAATAACAGCACTTGCAGATGCAATGATGGACTCAGTGCCATTATTAGCAATTACCGGCCAAGTACCGACTGCCGCTATTGGCTCAGACGCATTTCAAGAAGTCGATGTACTAGGTATGTCGCTTTCATGTACTAAACACAGTTACATGGTGGAGCGAGCAGAAGATTTAGCCGAAATACTACAAGAGGCCATGCACTTAGCCCAAAGTGGTCGCCCAGGTCCTGTGCTTGTTGATATTCCAAAAGATATTCAAATGGCGCAAGTGCCGTTTAAACCTTGGTTAGCCGCTGATGAGTATTTACCGCAGCTTGATTTAAACCAAGTAGCCATTGCCAATCAGTTATTAAGCGAAGCAAAGCAACCTGTGGCGTATGTAGGTGGTGGTGTACAAGCCGCTGATGCGCAAAATGAGTTAATGCAGTTTTTAAATAAAACGCAGATGCCTGCGGTATCAACACTTAAAGCGTTAGGTAGCGTATTACCAGATTACGAACACTACCTAGGCATGCTAGGCATGCACGGTACACAAGCCGCTAATATAGCGGTGCAAGAGTGTGATGTTTTAGTGTGTATAGGCGCTCGCTTTGATGACCGCGTAACAGGTAACTTAGCTAAATTTGCAGCCAAAGCAAAAGTAATCCATTTAGATATTGACGCGGCTGAAGTAGGTAAACGTAAACCAGCTAAAGCCTCATTAATTGCTGACTTAAAAACGTCATTACCGGCACTTGAGTGCTTTGTAACCTCTAAAGCATGGTGCGATATAAATAAGCAGTTAAGCGTAAAACATGCGTGGCGCTACGATTACCCAGGCGAAAAAGTATTTGCCCCGTATTTATTGAACCAATTAAGCCAGCGTATGCCAAAAACAGGCGTAGTGTGCTGTGATGTGGGTCAGCATCAAATGTGGGTAGCGCAACACATGAAATTTAGCCACCCGAGCAACCATTTAAGTAGTGGTGGCGCAGGCACTATGGGCTTTGGTTTACCAGCGGCTATTGGCGCACAAATAGCACGCCCAGACGATTTTGTAATAACGGTGTCGGGTGATGGCTCAATCATGATGAACATTCAAGAGCTTGCGACTATTCGCCGTAACAATTTACCAGTAAAAATACTAATATTAGATAACCAACGCTTAGGTATGGTTCGCCAATGGCAGGAGCTATTTTTTGAAGGACGTTACTCTGAAACAAACCTTTCAGATAACCCTGATTTTGTTCAGTTAGCCGCTGTATTTGGTATTCCTGGGCAAACAATTACCCATGCCAATCAAGTTGATGATGCAATAACAGCATTAGTTAACAGCAAAGGGCCGTACATAGTACATGCCTGCATAGACGATAAAGAAAACGTATGGCCACTTGTACCACCAGGGGCTGCAAATGACGAAATGATTACGGAGAAAGCACAATGAAACACAGCCTAACTATTGCATTAAAGAGCCAAAGTATAGCGGTCGAGCGTTTTTTACGTGTAGTGCGTCACCGTGGTTTTGATCTTACGCATTTTCAGCTCAATATGGATGATGGCCACTACAATGTTGCAATGACGGTAGACAGCGATAAACCAATCCATCTTTTAACAAGCCAGTTAAATAAGCTGGTGGACGTTAAAGAAATCACTTTACAAAATTTACAGCAACAAGCTGTGTAATTGCTAACAACACAAATTTACGAGTAATTGAATAACTGTTACTCACCAATTTTAGAATGAGGAATGCCCGCTTACACAGCGGCAAAACAGAGGTAACTATGGCTAAATTAAGAAGTGCAACAACAACTGAAGGACGTAAACGCGCAGGCGCACGTGCATTATGGCGCGCAACAGGCATGACCGACACCGACTTTGGTAAACCAATTATTGCTGTAGTTAACTCGTTTACGCAATTTGTGCCAGGGCACGTACACCTTAATCAGCTAAGTGAGCTAATGGCTGAAACAATCACGCAAGCGGGTGGTGTACCAAAAGAATTTAATACTATTGCAATTGATGACGGTATCGCAATGGGCCACGGGGGTATGCTTTACTCACTGCCTTCGCGCGATCTCATTGCCGACTCTGTTGAGTACATGGTTAACGGCCACTGCGCCGATGCGATGATCTGTATTTCTAACTGTGACAAAATTACCCCAGGGATGATGCTTGCAGCGCTACGCTTAAACATACCGGTTATTTTTGTATCGGGCGGACCAATGGAAGCGGGTAAAACGAAACTTGCTAACATTGATATCAAATTAGATTTAGTCGATGCCATGGTAAAAGGCGCTGATGAAACAGTAAGTGATGCAGATTCAGAGCAAGTAGAGCGCTCTGCGTGTCCTACTTGTGGGTCGTGTTCAGGTATGTTTACTGCAAACTCAATGAACTGTTTATTAGAAGCTATTGGCCTTGCACTACCGGGTAACGGTACAACGCTTGCAACCCATAAAGATCGTAAGCAACTGTATGTAGAAGCGGGTGCTCGCATTGTTGATTTATGCCGTGAGTACTACCAAAAAGATAACCAAGACGTATTGCCACGCGCTATTGCTAACAAAACAGCCTTTATGAACTCTATGGTTGTTGATATTGCCATGGGTGGTTCATCTAACACCGTACTGCATTTACTAGCAGCCGCACAAGAAGCTGGCGTAGATTTTGACATGTCGCACATTGACGAGCTATCTCGTAAAACCCCATTTTTATGTAAAGTAGCTCCAGCAACAGCACAGTACCATATTGAAGATGTTCACCGCGCTGGTGGCATGATGGCAATTGTGCGTGAGCTAGGCAAAGCCGGTTTAGTTGATTTATCGGTAAACCACGTTGCAGGTATGACTATGGGTGAGCTTGTTAAAAAATGGGATGCGACGGATCCTAAAAACGAAGCGGCACAAAAGTTTTACCGCGCGGGACCAGCTGGCATTCGTACTACAAAAGCAATGAGCCAAGAGTGTCGTTGGGATGAAGGCGATAACGACCGCGAACATGGTTGTATTCGAAGTGTTGAACACGCATTTAGACAAGATGGTGGCTTAGCTGTACTTTCAGGAAACTTAGCGGTTGATGGCTGTATTGTTAAAAGCGCAGGCGTAGTTGACGAAATGCTGCATTTTGAAGGCACTGCAGTGGTATACGAATCGCAAGATGATTCAGTAGAAGGCATTTTAAACGACGAAGTGAAAGCTGGTGATGTTGTGGTTATTCGTTACGAAGGCCCTAAAGGCGGTCCTGGTATGCAAGAAATGCTTTACCCAACGAGCTACTTAAAATCAAAAGGTTTAGCTGAAAAGTGTGCGCTGATCACAGATGGACGCTTTTCGGGCGGCACGTCTGGTTTATCTATTGGCCACGTATCGCCAGAGGCGGCAAGCGGTGGTGCTATTGCGTACGTTGAAAATGGCGACAAAATTATTATTGATATTGCAACGCGTGAGATCACGCTTGCATTAAGCGAGGAAGAGCTTGAAGCGCGTAAGCAAAAGCAATTAGCGCGTGGTAAACAGGCGTATAAGCCCCTTGACCGTGAGCGTTATGTTTCGTCGGCATTAAAAGCCTATGCACTACTTGCAACAAGTGCAGATAAGGGCGCAGTGCGTGATTTAGAGAAACTGGAGGAGCTGAGCTAATTATGGTTTCTCAAGAGCTCGATTATTTTCGTGCAATTATTCAAGCAAATATGGAGCCCTTGGCTAAAGTCACTGAGGTCAGTGAAATGCCTGACCTCAGCGCTAAACTTGGCAACCATGTATGGCTTAAACGTGAAGATCAACAGCCCGTGTATTCGTTTAAATTACGCGGCGCATACAATAAATTAAATAAGTTGCCAAAAGGGTCTGTTGTAATTACTGCATCGGCTGGTAACCATGCTCAGGGTGTTGCATTAAGTGCTTCGCATTTAGGGCATAAGGCAACGATTGTAATGCCTGTTACAACGCCAGAAATAAAAGTTAACGCCGTACGCGCTTTAGGTGGTGAGGTCGTATTGCATGGACATCAGTTTGATGTAGCTAAAGCGCACGCGCTTGAGCTCACAGAGCAGCGTAATGGCATTTTTGTCCCACCATTTGACGATCCTGATGTTATTGTTGGGCAAGGTACTGTAGCGCGAGAACTCATGCAACAGCTCAATGAGCTTGACGCGGTATTTATTCCCGTTGGAGGCGGTGGCTTACTAGCAGGCATGGCTGTTTATATAAAGTCACTTCGTCCTGATATCAAAGTCATTGGCGTAGAAGCCGATGAGAGCGCCTGTTTACAAGCTGCACTTGAAGCGGGTGAACCGGTAGAGCTTGACCGAGTAGGCAGTTTTGCCGATGGTGTAGCGGTTAAAATTATTGGCAAAGAAACATTTCGCTTGGCACAAAAGTTTTGCGATGAAGTAATCACTGTGACTAGCGATGAAATTTGCGCCGCCATGCAAGATATTTTTGTGTCTACTCGTGCAATTGCAGAGCCTTCTGGCGCTCTTGCAACGGCAGGGCTTAAAAAGTGGAGCCAACAATCGCTCTTAAAAGGGTTGCATTTAGCAGCTGTGCTTTCGGGCGCAAATTTAAACTTTGATCGCTTACGTTATGTCGCTGAGCGCACTGCGCTAGGTGAAAAAAACGAAGCGTTATTAGCCGTTACCATCAAAGAAGAAAAAGGCAGTTTTAAACAGTTTTGTGCGTCTTTAGGTGGCCGTGCTATTACTGAGTTTAACTACCGTTATGCAGGGCCTGGTGAAGCGCAAATATTTGTAGGTATTGCTCTGCGCCAAGGAGAGCAGGAGCTCAATGAGCTCAAGCAGGACCTAACTCAAAACGATTACACATTTTGCGACTTATCAGATAATGAACTTGCTAAATTGCACGTGCGCTATATGGTTGGCGGTAAAGCACCCGAAAAACTGCATGAACGTTTGTTACGTTTTGAGTTTCCAGAATACCCCGGCGCACTAGCGCGCTTTTTAGATACGCTAGGCAACGATTGGAATATCACATTATTTCATTATCGGAGTCAAGGCGGCTCAATGGGTTATGTATTAGCCGGTTTTGCTATTGAACCTGAGCAATTTGAGACTTTTAACGAGCATCTCAATGACTTAGGCTATAGCGTGCAAGATGAAACGCATAATCCGTGTTTTACACAGTTTTTAACGACGCAACCTCTTTCAGAGAAAACCGCAAAGCTCGCTTCAGTTTAACAGCCATTAAAGAGCAAGTACCTTACAAGGGTGCTTGCTTTATCATTTGTTTTACATATAGTTACTGATACCGTCATTAACTTGAGGAAACTTGGTTGTTACTTAAAGGATTAATACTTGGATTGTGTTGTTTTTGTGGCCAAATTGCGGCGCAAGAATCGGTCACTCTACAATTAAAATGGACGCATCAGTTTCAGTTTGCTGGTTACTACATGGCCAAAGAAAAAGGGTTTTATAAAGATGTGGGTCTTGATGTAACCATAAATCCAGCAGATCTAACAATGCCCGATGCGTTTAGTGCTGTGGCTAATGGCGACGCCGAGTTTGGTGTAGGTCACTCGGGTATTTTACAGGAACGTATAAACGGCCAATCTTTTGTAGCAATGGCGCCTATCTTGCAATATTCACCTTATTGCTGGATGGTCAAAGACACCTCTGATATTTTTCACCCTCGTGATTTTGTAAATAAGCGTATTAGTAAAGTGAGTCACAATGATAGCAATGAGTTAATGGCTATGCTGACTCGCAGCGGAGTTAATACGCGTTTGCTTAGTGTATACAACGGTGACAACCCAAGCCAAGCCTGGATTGAAAACAGGCTCGATGCGATGCAAGTTTATCTATCTACAGAGCCCTACAATATGACTCAAAGAGGTATATCACATCGCCTAATATGTCCTCAGCGTTACGGCATAGACGTTTATGCAGATATCTTATATACCACTGGGAAAATGTTAAGCACATCCCCTGAAACCGTTGAAAAATTTTACCAAGCCAGCCTAAAGGGGTGGCGCTACGCAATGATGAATATGGATGAGGCCATTGCGGTTACCCAAATACTTTACGCACCTAACAAAAGTTTCCATGAATTAGCATACGAGGCTGAAGTATTAAAAGAGTACATTATGCCAGCAACAACTAGCCTGGGGCATATGTCTATTCCAAAATGGCGCCTAATTGCAGACTTGTACGGTATTCACCAAACTGAGTTTGATAAGGTTAAAGCCAGTTTTATTTATAAATATCAGCGACCAGAAAAAATGGAATTATCGTGGATGTTAATTGCAGCGATGATTGTGAGTGTTATCTCTATACCGTTGTATTTGCGCTTAATGTTTAGTAAAAAAATAACCGTTTAATGGCTGTTAATGTTACTGATACAATTGGCTTCCTTTCAATAAATTAAGCTGTTATGACGTTAGCCGAGCAATTTACTTCACTTGACTCTATTTTAAAGCGTACTCGTACCTATTGGCAGTGCACCGCTTTTGATTTTGATGCGATCCCTTGGCCTGAACTGCGAGGTATATTAAATAGTTTAACAGATGAGCAAGTAGCAACGCTTGATACCAAGCAGAATGAGTTAATAGACTTCTTTAATCCACACATTAAGTTACTTGATGAATTACAGCTATTATGTGAATTACCTCAGGCAAATACCCTCCGATATAATTACCCTTTTTGGATTAGTAACGGCATAAAAGGGCGTAAGTTCGAACAACTCCAAGACTTTGTATCTGCGTTGCCAAACACAAAATTACCGGTATTAGAATGGTGTGCGGGTAAAGGGCACTTAGGCCGTATGCTCGCATTTAACGGTGCCACGCAGGTCAGCAGTGTTGAGTTGCAATCAACATTATGCGAACAAGGCCAAAAAGCAGCACTGCAACAAGGCTTGGCAATGCAATTTAGCCAAGTTGATGTATTAAAAGATGATACTACATCACTTTTTAATACACAGATGCATGCTGTGGCGCTTCATGCATGCGGCGCTTTACATCAGGCTATGATGCGCAAAGCAATAGCTGCAAACGTGCAGCAAATTAGCTTTTCACCTTGTTGCTATCATTTATTCACACCTAACAATTACTTACCAATGAGCGAGCTTGCCAAGCAAAGTCAGCTTAGGTTAACTCACCGCGATTTAAAACTAGCTTTGCAAGAAACAGTAACTGCGCCAACTCGTGTTGATAAAATACGAAAAACAGAACTTGAGTGGCGATTGGGCTTTGATGCACTCAGGAGGTCAATTACTAATGAATTGCACTATGTTAGTGTTCCCTCTGTTAATAAGGCCATGTTCTCAGGTTCATTTAAATCATTTTGTGAGTGGGCGGGCGATAAAAAAGCTTTAAAAATACCGCAAGATATTGATTATGAATATTTTTTATCTGTGGGTATGGCTCGAAAAAAGGTCACTGACAGAGTTGAACTGGTTCGACATGTGTTCAGAAGAGCAATTGAGGTTTGGCTTGTGCTCGATCGTGCTTTATATTTGCAACAGCATGGCTATCAAGTAAGTATTAAAACCTTTTGTGAAAAGCAGTTAACGCCTCGGAATATTTTAATTCTTGCCAATACTAACCCTTCAACCAATAACTAGTCGTTTTGGCTTAATAAGAGATGCAATGAGAAAATTAAAAAATTTGTTCGATAATAATAAAAACTGGGCTGCGCGAACAAGCGAAGCGAATCCAGAGTTTTTTAAAATTTTATCTATGCAGCAAAACCCTGAGTACTTATGGATTGGTTGTTCAGACTCTCGTGTACCCGCAAACCAAATAGTTGATTTATTACCCGGAGAATTATTTGTACACCGTAATGTAGCAAATGTCGTTGTACATACCGATCATAACTGTTTATCTGTTATGCAGTATGCGGTAGAAGTACTAAAAGTTAAACACATAATGGTCGTTGGCCATTATGGGTGCGGTGGCGTTCAAGCTGTACTAAGCGATGCAAAGTTTGGTTTTATTGATAACTGGCTTCGACATGTTGGCGATGTAAAAGAAAAGCACATAGAGCAACTTAACAGCATTGACGAAGAGCAGCGCTTAAGTCGCCTTATTGAGCTTAATGTAATAGAACAAGTACGCAATGTATGCCGTACCAATATTGTGCAAGATGCATGGGAGCGCGGCCAAGATTTAACAATACATGGTTGGGTTTATGGTTTAGAAAACGGCCACTTACATGATTTAGAAGCCGTTGTTACGTGCGCGGAAGAAGAGTCGGACAGTTATAAACGTGCAATACAACATGTTTTTAAAAAAGCTGGTTGTGAGTAAATAAATGACAAAAAAGGCGGTTGTTATTGGCGCAACAGGTTTAGTTGGGTCTGAGCTTTTAACGGCATTACTCAGTTGCGCTGAGTATAGTCAGGTTGTCGCGATAACACGCCGAGCGTTACCATTTTCCCATCCTCAGTTAACTAATCACCTTATTGATTTTGGAAAGTTGACTCAATACCGCGATTTCTTTAAAGGCGATGTGTTTTTTTCGTGCTTAGGGACAACGCTTAAGCAAGCGGGCTCTGTAGATGCGCAGCGTAAAGTGGATTTTGACTATCAATTTATCGCCGCACAACTTGCAGCATGCAATGGCATAAGCCATTATTGTTTAGTGTCATCAAGTGGTGCTAACGCAAACAGCAATAGCGCTTATTTAAAAATGAAGGGGCAGCTAGAGCAACAGGTTGTGCCATTAGCATTTAATAAAATAAGTATTTTTCAACCGTCGTTGTTAATAGGTGAGCGAGATCACTTTAGATTAGCTGAAAAAATAGGCAGTGTGATTTTACCATTGCTTACAAAAATTGGTTTTTTAAAGCGTTATAAACCTATAACAGGAAAGCAAGTTGCTTTAAAAATGTTAGCGGTAAGCTTAGAGCAAAAAGAGGCGCAAAAATATTATGTGCTTGATGAGTTATTTATCTAGATTTTTGTTAGACATAAAAAAGCAGCTCAGGCTGCTTTTTTATGTGTTGAATTAATTATTCTGCGTTTGTATTTTCGTTTAGTTGCTGTTCAAGAATAGCGACTTTAGCTTCTAGCTCAGTTAGTTTTTCGCGTGTACGAATAAGTACTTGGCTTTGAATATCAAATTCTTCTCGGCTAACAAAGTCCATCTCAGCAAGTTTGTTTTGTAAAACTTGCTTTGTTTTACCTTCTAGCGTGTCTGCTAAATTTTTTACACCTTGTGGCATATTACTCGTAATTTGCTTAGCAATTTCTTCTAGTTTTGCTGGGTTGATCATAATTGTCCCTTCGGCCTTGCCTAAAATGAATATAACTAATATTACCTTATACCCACTTCATTTAACACATGATCATGTTTAGGTAATTAATTATGGCAATTGCTATGCCTGTAGTAATGGTTACGTTAAAATTGCGCGTCTTTTAAATCTTTCTGGTCGTTATGAAACTCAATCCAAAACAAGATGAAGCAGTAAAATACATTAGTGGTCCATGTTTAGTACTTGCTGGTGCCGGTTCTGGAAAAACCCGCGTTATTACAAATAAAATTGCTTACTTAGTGCAAAAATGTGAATACAAAGCACGTAATATTGCAGCGGTTACCTTTACTAATAAAGCGGCCAAAGAGATGCGTGAGCGTGTATTACAAACGCTTGGCAAGCAAGAAGCAAAAGGATTATGGGTATCAACGTTTCATACACTGGGTTTAGAAATAATAAAAAAAGAAATAAGTACACTTGGCTTTAAACCTGGTTTTTCGTTGTTTGACGATCAAGATACCAACCAGCTGTTGTCGGAGCTCACTGAAGATGAATTAAAAAAAGACAAAGATTTACTCAAGCTACTTAAAATGGAAATTGGTAGCTGGAAAAACGAATTAGTATTGCCAGAGCAAGCAATACGTGAAGCGCGTGACGCGCAAAAGGCGTTATTCGCGCAGCTATATGCGCGCTATCAAACACAATTACGTGCTTATAATGCATTAGATTTTGACGATCTAATAATGATCCCTACGTTACTACTTACTAGCAATGCAACATCTCGTGAGCGTTGGCAGCAACGCTTTAAGTATTTGCTGGTGGATGAATACCAAGATACCAACACCAGCCAGTATCAGCTTGTAAAGCTACTCGTGGGTGAGAGAGCACGCTTTACTGTAGTGGGCGACGATGACCAATCGATTTACTCATGGCGTGGTGCACGTCCGCAAAACCTTGTTCTTTTGAGTAAAGATTACCCCGGGCTTAGGCTTATAAAGCTTGAGCAAAATTACCGAAGCGCGCAGCGAATACTTAAATCTGCCAATATACTCATTGCTAACAACCCGCACGATATAGAAAAAAAACTATTTAGTGAATTAGGGTACGGTGAGCCGATAAAAGTTATTGGGTGTCGTGATGAAGAGCATGAGTCGGAGCGTGTAGTTGCTGAAATTATTTCGCATAAATTTATGAAGCGCACCAGCTACAAAGACTACGCTATATTGTATCGTGGTAATCACCAAGCACGTGGCTTTGAAAAGTCATTAATGAGCAACCGCATACCCTATAAAATAAGTGGCGGTATGTCGTTTTTTGCGCGTTCAGAAATTAAAGACATCATGGCGTACTTGCGCTTGCTCGTAAACCAAGACGACGATAACGCATTTTTACGTATAGTAAACACACCTAGACGAGAAATAGGCACGGTAACACTTGAAAAACTGGGCACTTTAGCCAACGAAAAACATCAAAGTTTGTTTGCTACTTGTTTTGATAACGACCTGAGTTACAGGCTAAAAGGGCGTGGTTTTAACGCTTTAGCTGGGTTTGCTCGATGGATTGTCGAATTGTCAGATAACGCGGTACGCAGTGATACGTTAGAGGCAGTGAAAGACTTAGTGCGTAATATTAATTACGAAGCCTACCTTTACGAATCATCGCCCAGTGCTAAAGCGGCCGAAATGAGAATGAAAAACGTCTCTGAATTATATCGTTGGATCACAGACATGCTAACCGGAGACGCTGACAACGAGCCGATGACGCTTGCCGAGGTGGTTAGTAAACTCACACTGCGCGATATGCTTGAGCGCAACGAGGAAGAAGATGAGTCCGATGCAGTTCAGCTACTTACATTGCATGCTTCTAAAGGCTTAGAATATCCGTATGTGTTTATGGTTGGCATGGAAGAAGGGTTATTACCTCATCAGGTAAGTATTGATGAAGACAATGTGGATGAAGAGCGCCGACTCGCTTACGTTGGTATTACGCGTGCTCAGCAAGAGTTAACACTAACTTATGCAAAAATTCGTCGTCAATTTGGTGAAACTTCTGAAACAGAGTTAAGTCGATTTGTGCAAGAGTTACCGCAAGATGATTTGGCATTTGAAAACAAAAAAGCGCCTAGTTCACAGGCAGAGCGAATGGAAAAAGGGCAGGCCAGGGTAGCAAACTTACGTGCTATGTTTAAAAAGCCTGAGTAATACTCAGGCTTAAATAGACTGGCTGAGGTGTCCTTGATTTGGCTTAGAGCACGTTAGTGTATGCTGTTTGCCAACAAAATATGACAAGCCATGTTTCTCCAATAAGGCTCTAAAATTAAGAATAGAGGGTCCTTTTGCAATGACCTTCATTTTTTTGAGCTTAGTGATAGGAAGCACACCTTGTAGTTGCAGGTCGTAACTATCTTGTTGCAATATTCGCTTGCTAAAGGTGGAGCTAAGCAATAGATAGTCAAAATTTACATCGGTTAATAGGTTAAGTTCACATCTGTCTTTAGCAAAATTATTTAAGCCAATTGAGTAGCCTAACAAAGATAATTGCTTAAGATTTTCTAGCTGAGTAGCACATGCATGGCGAATTTCTTGCTCATCAAAAAGTAAACAAAGTTGGCTTGGGCCACGTTGTTTATTTAACACATCAACAAATAAAGTAAATTCGTGTTTTTCAAGTAATAAACAAGAGCATGGTACTAATGCCATTGCCACATTTGCATTTATGGCCTGCGTGTAAGCACACGCTAGCAGTTGCAACTCTACTTTTAAGTGTTGCTCTTTGTCGGTAGCAAATTTTTTCAAAACCTCAAAACTGGTAAACCCTAAAATTGGGTGCTCACCGAACGCTTCAAATAGCGATTCAGATTGCTGTTGCTCGTTTAGTGTAATAATTTCTGAGCTTCTAAAGCTCATTGGCATGACATCAAGATGATGCAGTGCTTTTTGCCCTACATCAGCTATTGATTGAGTGAGTAACGGATGAAACAGCTCGTAACGATTTTTTCCAGAATTTTTTGCATGATACATCGCGGCATCAGCATCACGAATAATTTCGTCGGTATGTTTATAGGTTTGTTTTGAGTAGTTTATCCCAATGCTAGCACCGCTTTGCAGCAAAGTGCCTTTAATATTAAAAGGCTTTTTCATTAAATCGATAATACGATTAGCCACATCTTCGGCCTGTTGTGGTTCGGTTAAATGCGTTAGTAAAATAACGAATTCATCTCCACCTAAACGGGCTAATAAATCGTGCTCACGAATACATTGTGAAAATAGCTCACTCACATTAATTAAGAACTGATCGCCAGCTTGGTGACCTAGTTGGTCGTTAATATCTTTAAACTTATCTAAATCAATAAACAGAACAGCAAATTGACGCTCTGGAAAACGCTGAAAGTGTTGAAGCGTTTTTTCTAATTGGGTTAAAAATAAACTGCGGTTTGGCAAGCTTGTTAACGAATCGTGATGGGCGTCATGATAAAGCTGCTGCTCTATTTTTTTTCGTTCTTCAATTTGCATTTGCAAATGCAAATTAGTTTGTTGCAGTTCTTTTGTTTTTTCGTTTACTCTAAATTCAAGCTCTTGGTGACTTTTAGCTATAGCCTGATTTGCTAGCTTAGTTTGTAAAACAGCCGCTATTTGGTGCGATACAAACGTAATTAATTCGTTATCGTCTTGACTAAAAATATGTTTATTGTTGTATGCTTGGCACACAATAAGGCCAATAACACCCTGCGATGTTTTTAAAGGTGCACCTAGCCAGCTCGTCGCTTTTTGTTTGTTAGGAACGGGGGCTGAACGTTGTACCACGCCACTATTTAATAATGCTTGTGCTTTTTCTGGGTTAATAAGCTGCGTTTCTTCGGTGCTTATTACTAATTCGCTGTAGCCTTTGGCAAACTGACGGGGCTGAGTATTTTCCTTATATTCATCAACACAGTAAGGGAATGTTATCCAGCCTGAGTCTTTGTCATAGAGTGCAATATAAAGATTTTCTGCGTAGGTAATTGTTTTTATTATGCCATGTATTTTAACGTAAGCATCATCAAGGTTTTTAGCTTGAGTGGCGATTTCAGATACTTTAAATAAAATTTGTTGACGTTGCAGCGCGCGTTTACGATTAGCTACTTCAAGATTAAGTGCATCGTTACTTTGAGTCAGTGCTCGAGTACGAATTTTTACTTCTGACTCTAAATACTCTCGTTTTTTTACACGTTCTATCGCCGTCGCTAAATACAGCGACATCACTTCAAGAAGTTGTATTTGCTGGGAGTTATAACTTTGATTTACGTCATAGCTTTGAGCGGCTAACACACCAATAATATTTTTTTCTTGGTACACAGGTACACCTACCCAATGTTCGGCGGGTGTGCCTAGCGCTTTGAATAAGCCATTAGCGGCTGCCTCTTGCATTTGCTGTTTTGTAAAGTATGTGGTTTTACCTTCTTTAAATACGTAACCGGTAGCACCTTCATCAAAACTATTAGAGTGATTTAGTGGTACTGCAATGCCATCTTTTTCATCTGAAAAATAAGAAAGCTCTAATGTTTGGCACTGCTGGTTTTGTAAAACAACGTAAAAGCTTTTACTGGGGACATACTTTTGTAAAATATCGTGTATAGCGGGATAAAGTAGTGTTAACTCCGCAACCGTACTCGCGCGCTCAGAAAGTTGGATAAGCGCATTTTGCAAATGGTGTGATTGCTTGTACTTTTCGAGTAGGGTTTTGAGGCGTTTATTTTGATACGCTAATCTACGCGATGAAGGGAGTTTATCTTCCAATGATGTAACCGATATTATTATTGTATAGTTATTAGACTTATACTTTCACTTTTAGTGCTTAGCGTCAAGCTGATATTCTAATAAAAATAATGGTTAACGCGGTATTTTGAGCATAAAAAAAGGCTTAACAAGTTAAGCCTTTTTTTATGTATAACTGAGCGTTATTCTGCTGTCATGAAGTCGATTGCTGCGCTTATTTCATCGTCAGAACAATCCATGCATGTGCCTCTAGCTGGCATTGCATTAAAGCCGTTAATTGCATGCTCAAGTAGCGTATCTTTGCCTTTGGCAATACGCGGTGCCCAATCGTCTGCAGATTTAGGTGCACCTAATGCGCCTGTACCATGACATGCAAAGCACGCAGCCTGGTAAACTTGCTCACCAGAGCGAGGCCCTGTTGGCGCGGCAGCTACTGCAGCTTTATCACCTTCAAGGTACACAGCACCAACAGGTGCTAAACGCTTTTTAATTGCATCTTCAGTCATAGAGTTATCATATGGCTGTGCGTATGCTGTAGTTGCTAACACTAATAATGCTAATGCTGTTAATTTTTTCATTTTGCCTTGCTCACTTCGATTTGAACGTGATCAATCACGATATAGATGACGGAAATTACGCCGATTATAACTCTCTGAGGCAATTTATAAAATGCTAAGAGGTATTTTTATTACTAAAAACTGGCTACTTTTTGCGTTAGCTCAACAAAAATAAGTGCCTTGGCGTATTTATTTAGCCAATATACCTGCTCATCTAATAAATAACCTTTGTTACAATCAATTTAATGCTAATACGGATTTAACAAGTTTTTCGATCCCCGCATCTGCTTCAACAATCGATTGCGCTAGCATGTAAGCAGGTGTAGTCACAATTTTATTGTGTTGATCAATTACAACGTCATCAACGTCACAATTTAAGTGTGTTGCGCCAAGCTTAGTGAGTGCGGCTGCTGTTTCTTTATCGTTGCCAATAGTGATTTTTGCATCGTCGTAAATAAATGGAATTAACGCAGGCGCGATACACATATAGCCGACTGGTTTATTGGTATTAGCGAATTTTTTACAGGCGTTTAATACGTCGTTGTTAATGGTCGCTTGTGCGCCTTTGACCGCAAAGTCACATAAGTTTTTCGCAGCACCAAAACCACCTGGAACTATTAATGCGTCAAATTGATCACTATTAAGGTGGTTAAGCGCTTTTATATCACCTCGGGCAATACGTGCAGCTTCTACTAATACATTACGCTTTTCACTCATTTCCTCACCCGTTAGATGATTAATAGTGTGAAGTTGCTCTATGTCTGGTGCAAAACACTGGTAGGTTGCACCATTTTTAGCTATGTGTAAAAGAGTCAAAATGGCTTCATTAATTTCGGCACCATCGTATACACCATTTCCAGCTAATAACACGGCTACTTTTTTCATGCTTTTGTGCTCCTTGATTTAATTTATTCAGTCTATAGTTTGAAGTTTAACACGGACGAAATTGCCTATTTAAATTAATTTTTGTGTGAAAATTATCCGCTAAGTAAGTTGCAATGCGGCATATGCCATTTCACAATTAGCACCAATAAAAAAAAGTATAAAGGATCGCTATGATCTTCGATCCATTATGCTAGAATACTCCTCCGGTTATTTAATTGGACACGAATAACCAAAGTAGATGATGGCACTAGTAGCCATACAAAACCTTTTTCCACATTGGTTTAAAAATAATAAAAAAAGAACTTCGTATTATCTTTTTTAAATTAAAACATATAGTTAATCATTTTTCTAGGCGTTTAAATAGGCCTTGGAAGAATTATTTGTGCCTGTTATCTACATACTTATCCACAGCTTGCTCTTATTTTAATAAAATACCGAATATCAATTGATAGTCGTTTTATTTTAACCCTTATGGCATGCTTACAATTATCATAATTTTTAGCATTTAGGATCCAAATTCACCATGGCTCAGATCCCCGAAAATCCACTTATTTTAGTTGATGGTTCGTCGTATTTATTTCGTGCTTATCATTCTCCTCCACATCTAACTAATTCTAAGGGTGAGGCTACGGGCGCTATTTATGGCGTTATTAATATGCTGAAAAGCTTGATCAGACAGTATGATCCCTCGCATATGGTGGTTGTATTTGACGCCAAAGGTAAAACATTCCGTAACGACATGTACAGCGAATACAAAGCTAATCGCCCACCTATGCCTGACGACTTACGCACCCAAATAGCACCTATCCACAGTATTATTAAAGCAATGGGGTTTCCGCTTATTAGTATTGAAGGGGTTGAAGCAGACGATGTCATAGGAACCTTTGCGCGAATTGCCTCTGAGCAAAAACGCCATGTACTGGTTTCGACCGGCGATAAAGATATGGCCCAGCTTGTGAATGAGCATGTGACACTCATTAATACGATGACCGACACTATTTCAGATCCTGACACTGTTGTTGAAAAGTTTGGTGTGGGCCCAGATCTTATAATTGATTACCTAGCACTGATGGGCGATAAGGTTGATAACATTCCTGGCGTAGAAGGCTGTGGCCCTAAAACAGCTGTAAAATGGTTACAAAAATATGGATCTCTGCAAGGTGTAATGGATAACGCAGGCGAAATTAAAGGTAAAATTGGTGAAAAATTAGCAAATGCATTAGATCATTTACCTTTAAGCTATGAGTTGGCGACCATTAAGTGTGACGTTGAGGTTGAGTCAGATCTTGATACGTTTAAATTGCAGGAGCCAAATAAAGACGAGCTAATTGCTTTATATGGTGAATGCGAATTTCGTCGTTGGTTAGCTGAGCTACTAGATAACCCAAGTGATGCACAAACTCACTTAGCAGTTCCATCGCAAGAGACAGAATTACCAAAAGTTGAAGAGGCTCATTACGAGACTATTTTAACAGAGGCGCAGTTTGATACGTTAATAGAGCAACTTATTGGCGCTGATCTTTTTGCATTTGATACAGAAACAACTAGCCTCGATTATATGCAAGCGCAATTAGTAGGCATGAGTTTTAGCGTTAAAGCAGGAGAAGCTGCATATTTACCTGTTGCGCACGATTACCCCGATGCACCAGAACAGCTAAGCCTTGAATTTGTGATGCAAAAGCTTGGGCCAATTTTAGCTGACGCTAATAAAGCAAAAGTAGGGCAGAATCTTAAATACGACAAAAGCGTATTAGCTAATGCCGGCTATGAACTCAATGGTATTAAATTTGACACTATGCTTGAGTCTTACGTATTTAACAGCGTAGGTACGCGCCACGATATGGATTCGTTGGCATTAAAGTATTTAGGTCATAAAAATATTAGTTTTGAAGATATTGCAGGCAAGGGTAAAAAGCAGCTGACGTTTAATCAAATTGAACTCGACAAAGCAGCGCCTTATGCAGCAGAAGACGCGGACATAACACTTCGCTTACACGAAGTACTGTGGCCTAAAATTGAGGCAGATGAAAAGCTTAAATCAGTATTTGAAGAGATTGAAATGCCATTGGTAAGCGTCATTTCAGATATTGAGCGCACAGGGGTTGCGATTGATAGCAACATGCTTGGCGCGCATAGCCAACGTTTAGGTGAGCGCTTAATTGAACTTGAAAAAGAGGCGTTTGAAATTGCAGGTGAACCTTTTAATTTAAGTTCACCAAAACAGTTACAAGTATTATTGTTTGAAAAGCTAGAGCTGCCAATAATTAAAAAAACGCCTAAAGGTGCACCTTCAACCGCAGAAGAAGTACTTCAAGAACTCGCTCATGATTACCCGTTACCTAAGGTTATTATTGAACACCGTGGTTTATCAAAACTTAAATCAACATATACCGATAAACTACCGCTTATGGTTAATGAAAAAACACAGCGTATACATACGTCATATCATCAAGCTGTAACAGCGACAGGGCGTTTAAGTTCTACTGATCCTAATCTGCAAAATATTCCTATTCGCTCAGAAGAGGGTCGTCGTATTCGAGAGGCCTTCATTGCTGCCGATGGTTATAAAATAGTGGCAGCCGATTACAGCCAAATTGAATTACGCATAATGGCGCATCTTTCACAAGATAAAGGTTTGCTTAATGCTTTTGCAAACGGTTTAGATGTTCATAGTGCGACCGCGGCCGAGGTGTTTGGTGTTGATTTAGATGACGTAACAACAGACATGCGCCGTAAAGCAAAAGCCGTAAACTTTGGTCTTATTTATGGTATGTCGGCTTTTGGTTTAGCCCGCCAGTTAGATGTACCACGCCATGAAGCTCAACATTATATTGATAAATATTTTGAACGTTTTCCAGGCGTATTAGAGTACATGGAAACAACACGCGAAAAAGCAGCAGAAAATGGATATGTTGAAACAATATTTGGACGCAGATTGCATTTACCTGAAATAAATGCCCGTAACGGAGCCCGTCGTAAAGGCGCGGAGCGTGCTGCTATAAATGCGCCTATGCAAGGCACTGCTGCTGATATAATTAAAAAGGCTATGTTAAGTGTTAATCAGTGGGTGTACGAACAAGCTCCAAATACCGTGAAGCTGCTTATGCAAGTGCACGATGAATTAGTATTTGAGATTAAAACTGATTGTGCAGAGGCTTACACAAAACAAATTTGCGAGTTAATGTCACAAGCTGCTTCACTCGATGTACCGCTAATAGTAGAGGCTGACGAAGGTGAAAACTGGGAACAAGCCCACTAAACTTTATAAATAATAAAAGCGCCAATAGGCGCTTTTTTTATGTGTATTAAAAATAGTAGTACCTTAACGGTCAATTTTATATATACAGAATTTAGTTAATAATTGGTTAAAATAGGTAATTATTTATGCCAAATGGTTACATGTTCGTCAATTCTAACTATTAATGCAGAATATGATTGTATTTTTATGCGCGCTTTTGTTAAAGTCCCGCCCGTCCTACTCTGTAGGACATCCTGTTGATGATGCGTCTGTAAAGATGCAACAAATTGTTAGCGACTCCCCAGTTTGCTATATCGGCCTAATAACCTTTTATTAGGCCGTTTTTTATTCCGCACTTTTCAGTATTCTCGACCTAATTATTACTTCTATTGTGATCATCTTTACGTTTAAATTCCGTAATTATAGCGAGTATTAGTTGCGATATTACAATCTCATATTTTAGTATGGTTTATGTTATTTCTAAATGATAGTATTCAATGAGGTTTTACCTTCATCTATGTATTTAAAGGAGTGCGTTATGTTTAAAGCGTTAGTGATTACAGGCCTTTCGTTATCAAGTTTACTTATGTCTAATTTTGCCTTTGCTAATTGGCTGCTAGACAACGATAAAAGCCAGGTAAGTTTTGTTTCTATAAAGAAAGACACGATTGCTGAAGCCCATCACTTCACTGCAATCGAAGGTAAGCTTAACGATAAAGGTGAGTTTAATGTTTATATAGATTTAGCATCAGCAGAAACGTATATACCTATTCGTAATCAAAGGCTTACAAGCCTTTTGTTTGAAGTAAATACATTCCCAAAAGCCGTGCTAACAGCTAATTTGAAGCAGTCGTTAGTAATAATTAAAAAACCGGGTAGTCACGTATTAAAAGGTATTAGCGCAGAGCTTGATTTTCATGGTAACAAAAAATCACTATCAATTGATGTGCTGGTAAATAGCAATAAAAGTGGTGATTTGACGCTTGCTTCATTCACGCCAGTCATCATAAATAGTGGCGACTTTGGTGTGACAGAGGGAGTTAAACAGTTACAAGAGCTTGCTGGTTTGCCTTCGATTGCAACGGCTATCCCAGTTTCATTTGCATTAACGCTTAATAAACAGTGATTTCGCTTAATGAGCTCAGTAAACAGTTAAGTGAGCCGAGTAAGCCCTTTGATAGTTGGCAACCCTCTCATTGTGGTGAGTTGCCAATCGTTATTAACGACCAAGGGGAATGGTTTTACGATGGTAGTAAAATAACAAGACTACCTATGGTCAAATTGTTTGCTTCTGTATTGTGCAAAGAGGGTGCACATTTTTATTTAAAAACACCTATCGAAAAAGTAACGATTACAGTAGAAGATGCGCCGTTTATTATTGTTGATTGGTTTTTAAAGCAAACTAATGAAGGCGAGGCTTTGTGTTGTATCGATAATTTAGCCAGGCAGTGGATTGTTTGCCAGCAGCAGCCTTTGCAGGTAAAAAATTATAAGGGCGCTAAAGTACCTTATTTAATATTACCTTTTGGTTGTAGTGCACGTATAGCAAGAAGTGTGTTTTATCAGTGGGCAGAAAAAGCCGAGTCTGATGAGCTCGGCTATTTTATTCAATCTGCAGGTGAGGTGTTTTACTTAAGTTAGCTTGCAGTGTCTGAACTGCTTTCGTCAGATACTTTTTCTGCAGGTGGTATCGCGATAACGGGGCCTAAATACCACTCGTCTAGTTTTTTAGCTACTTCTGGTAATCCAGTGCCTTTTAAAGATGAAAATGCATGGACAGTAATATCACCGTCCAGCTCGCTTAGTTCGCGGCGAACTTTTAGTACTTGTGCCTTTCTTGCACCTTGCTTTAATTTATCAGCTTTTGTTAGCAGGGCCAATACTGGAATCTCGCTTCCAATCGCCCAATTAATTAAGTCGCGGTCTAAATCTTTTAACGGATGACGAATATCCATTAAAACAACTATTCCTTTTAAGCTTTGGCGTTTTTGAAGATATTCACCTAATGACTTTTGCCATTTCTTCTTCATTTCAATTGGTACTTTGGCAAAACCGTAGCCTGGTAAATCTATGAGGCGCATGTTATCAACATCAGCTAACTCAAAGGTATTAATTAACTGAGTTCGCCCAGGGGTTTTACTCGTACGTGCTAATTTTTGATCGGTTAATGCATTTAGCGCACTTGATTTACCAGCATTAGAACGACCCGCAAACGCAACTTCAATTCCCGTATCAGCAGGTAATTTAGTAATGTCTGGAGCGCTTGTAACGAAAGACGCGGTATTATATTTGATACGAGATTTGAGCACAGGCTCTCCTAAAACTTTAAAAATAACATTAAGTAAACCAAATTTACTTAGGGCACGTATTTTATACTATAAAAGATGTATTAAAAAGCGTATTTAAATACCTTAAATCAGTGTCTGTGGTACATTTAAAGCATATTAAAGCTTCACCTTAGTCAAAACCCTGTAAATTATAAGCTTAATATGTGTAGAAAACGTGCCAGAGAATTTATTATCGTGTAGAATATATGTATTGCAACATCATGATTGTAGATGATACAGGGTCGGGAACAGAGAATTCACCATGAAAAAAATAGCACTATCTTTAACAATATTGCTTGGTGCGTTGTCAGCAAGCAACGCAACAGCATTTGATGGCGATGTAAACGCAGGTAAACAAAAATCAGCAACGTGTGCGGCATGTCACGGCCCAGACGGTAATGCACCGATTACTATTTACCCTAAAATTGCAGGCCAACACCCAGATTATATCCTAAAGCAACTTCAGGATTTGAAACTAGGTATGACATCAGGCGGGAAAGAAGGCCGTATGGATCCTGTAATGAGCGCAATGGCAATGCCACTAAGCGAACAAGACATGAAAGATCTGGCAGCTTACTTTTCGTCACTAAACATGTCAGAGGGTTCAACACCTAAAGACGTCGTTGAAGTCGGCGCTATGCTCTATAAAGCGGGTGATGCAGAGCGAGGAATTCCTTCATGTGCTTCGTGTCATGGTCCTCGTGGTAACGGCTCATCGTTAGCTAAGTTTCCAAAAGTGTCTTTTCAGCACCCAGAGTACATAAAGTCTCAGCTTGAAAAGTTTCGTAATGGTACACGCCATAATGACCTAAACGGTATGATGGGTGACATCGCTAAAAAGCTAACAGACAAAGACATTGAAGTGCTTTCTAAGTACTTAGGCGGTTTACACTAAAGTCGTATTTATCTAAATTTAGATACCAACTACAGTGTAATATGAAAAAAAAGCAGCCTCGGTTGCTTTTTTTGTGTCTGAAATTCGCGATATCGTCTTTCACTTTGTAAGACATTGACCATACGGATGTATGGTAAAAGTCTTATTTTAAATGTCTTTTATTTGTTAAGTTGTTGTTATTTAAATAGGCTTTTATTTATGTATGGCTGTAATGTAAGAAAAAAGATATAAACCAGTTGTAACAAAATTATTAACGAGTAAATTAACAGCTGTCGCAAAAAACAATAAAAAAATGGAAACAGCTATAAGGAAAGTAGCGCGGCACGACTACATAGCACAAAGATTGTGCTACTAAAGGAAATACTACAAAAGAGTCAGGATGACCGAAAATAATAAAATAACTCATGGAAGTTTAATAATAAAAACAAAATGGAATGAAACAAGGAACGTAAAAATAATAACAATACGGACTGATAATAATAAAAATAACAAAGACTAAAAAAGTCGAAGGGAGAAGTGTCCATTTTATGGCGCTCAGATTAGTAGGCGGTAGAGATGTTTTCTCTACCGCCTTTTTATTTGTCCTGTTACAATACCCACCGTTTAGCAATATGCTAGTGCGTCATGTTAAAGAGAAGCCCAACCTCTAAAGCGCAAACTGAATTCTTCTGGCTATGCCAGCATTGCGATGCCTATTAATATACGCCTCGCTCAAAACCTCTTAAGTGAGATGATCAAGATATGAGTAGAAAGAAAAAGTCACGCAAAATCCCATCAAATGGACCTGTTCGCTTAAGCCAAGATAAGCTTAAAGAAATGCGTGCGTTAAAAGAGCAGCGTGTTAAAAAAACCAAAGGTGCTAAGCCTGGTTCTCGTAATGCGCCAGATTTGGTTGAAGAACAAAACCAAACATCGCATTCAGGTTCAAGAGATAAACGTATTGGTAGTAAAAAGCCGGTGTCTTTAGTGCCTGTTGCTGCTGAACCAAAAGTAGAAATGAAACGTAACTTAAAACCAGTGGTTGAACTTAAAAAAGTAGTTCAGCCAGAGCTTACACCAGAACAAGAGCTTGAAGAGCTTGAAAATGATGTACGCTTACTTAAGTTGGTTGAGCGTCATGAAGGCGGTGAGATGCTGACTGGTAAAGATGCTAAGTACTTTAATAGTCGAATTGCTCGCCATCAGGTTCTATGCAAATTATTAGGCCTTGAGGATGAAGACGAGTTTGATGATGAAGATGACTTTGGCGAAGAGAGTAATTCAGACTTCGACCAGTATTTATCAAACGATCTTGCCAGTGAATGGCTAGACGATGATGAAGACGAAGATAAGTAATTAAGGGTAATCAATGAGTACTGCTGTGATCATAGCCTTGTGTTTAGGCGCTATTATTATAGCTGGTTTGGCATTTTATGCGGGTCAGTTGTTGTACAAGTTAAGTGCACAAAAAAAGTTAATAGCTAAAAAGCAAGCAGAGCAAAAGCAAAAGCTTGCAGCATCTCGTTTAAAGCGAAATGCTAAGCTCGCCGACAGTATTCATCTAATTGCGCGCGCAATGAAAGAAGAACAATGTGAGTTTTCAGAGGGATGTTTGCGCGTGTGGGTGCTTATGTCGCAATATGGCTTTGAAGACGAGCGAGATTTAACCATACAGTACCCTGGCATTTATAAGATGTACCAAGTGGTAAAAGAAATGCCGACACACGATGCCCGAAAAAAATATTCTAAAAAAGAAATATTTAAGCAAGACACGGCGCGTTGGCGTGCAGAAGAAAGCTACAGTGATGAGATTAAGGCCGATTGCGTTAAGATTATCTCTGAGTTCAAAGCTGCTCCAGGTAGTGAAAACGTAGTTTTTAACTAAATCTCGTACATAACATTAAAAAAGCATACCTAGGTATGCTTTTTTTGTGCCCAAATAATATTTAATTAGGGGGCTAAATGACTCGAGAAAAACGCGTTGCGTTGATTTTATTTTGTAAGTGGGCATCAAAACACATACAAATTATACGAATGAATAAGTTACCCCGTGGTGTGACACTGACGTGATTGTTTTCAATAATCACCATGTTATCGTCTATAAGTGGTTTAAGAGAAACCAATGCCTCCGCAAAGTAGGTATCAAATTCAATATGATACTTTTTAGCAAACTCGTCTATATTTAGTTCAAACTGACAAATAAGCTGCTTAATAGCATCCGCTCGAATAACATCATCATGGGTTAAATGCATACCTTTACTAAGTGCGCAGCCGCTTTGCGTTTCAATGCTGTGGTAGTAATGCTTTAGCTCTTTTTTATTTTGTAAAATAGCGGTGCCAATTTGTGAAATAGACGATGCACCCAGCCCTAATAAATCACAATTACCATGCGTTGTATAACCTTGAAAGTTTCGATGCAATTGGCCTTCATTTTGTGCGATAGCCAGCTCGTTGTCTGCTTTCGCGAAGTGATCCATACCAATAAACTGATAACCTGCTTGTGTCATCTGCTCTAAGGTATTTTTAAACATGGTTAACTTGTCGTGAGCGTTTGGTAAGTCGTGCTCTTTTATTTTACGTTGTGCGGCAAATCGCTCTGGTAAGTGAGCGTAGTTAAATACCGAAACACGATCGGGGCTAAGCTCAATGAGTTGCTCTATTGTTTGTTTAAAGCTTTCGGGGGTTTGCAGTGGAAGCCCGTAAATCATATCGGCGTTAATTGATTTGAAGCCCAATTCACGTGCCTGAGTAATTAACCGCTTAACGGTATCGGCATTTTGAGGGCGATTAACTGCAAGTTGCACGTCGTCATTAAAGTCTTGAATCCCAAACGACACTCGGTTAAAACCAAGCATTCTTAAATCAACCAACATATTTTCAGCAAGCGATCGTGGGTCAACTTCAATACCGCGCTCTGTTGTGCTGGTAAAATTAAAGTGCTGTTCGAGCAGGGTAATTAAGCGTTTCATTTGTTGAGGGGTTAAAAAGGTAGGAGTGCCTCCACCTAAATGCAGTTGCTCAACGCTGTAGTGCTTAAACAAAGGTGCTTGTGCGGCAATTTCTTTTGCTAAAAAGTCTATATATGTATCGGCTTTAGATTGGTGGCGAGTGATTATTTTATTACAACCACAGTAGTAGCAAAGCTGACTGCAAAATGGAATATGAACATATAGAGAAAGCGAACGAGATTGAGATGATTCTACAGCGCTGATTAAATCGTGTTTATCGTATCCCTCATTCAAAGATAATGCGGTAGGGTAGGATGTATACCGCGGACCAGACACATTGTATTTATTAATGAGAGCTTGGTCCCATTGAGGAAGTTTTATCATCACGCGCACCTAAGTTTTAACTAGAGCCGTGATTATAAAAAAGTAACTAAGGAGATATGTTGATCTATAACAAAAAAGGTGCCGAAGCACCTTTTTATCACAACGTATTACGCGTTAATACGTGACGGTATGCGCATCTTTTAAATACTGAAAAAGCTCTTTATAGCCTTTACCTGGCTTTTCGGCTTTGACTTCTTTTGCTGCATTACGGACTAATTGACGCATTTTTTGACGATCAAGCGATGGGAACTGCTCAATAGTCTCGTTTATAAGACTATCACCTTGTTCTATTAGGTCTGAGCGCAGTTGCTCTATTTTTTTAACCAATACTTCAGCTTGGTTATTTTTATTAAGCATTACATCGATAATAGCTTTAATATCTTCAATGTTTTCTACTGTGCGAAGCGTTTTTGCAATGTAATTTAAATGACGACGGTATGCATCACTTTTGTTACTAATTTTATCAGCAACAACCATCGCTTCTTTTAAATCGTCATTTAATGGTAGGCGCTCACGCTGCTTTTTACCCATTTTGGCAATTTCAGAACCTAACTGATGAAATTCTTGTGCTTCGCGCTTAAGCTCTGTTCTTGATACGTATTCAATTTCTTCTTCAATTTCAGCAGGCTTGCCTTTTTTCTTCGCCATGGGGTGCTCTTAAATAAAAATAACTGGCGACATTATACGCCATTCTTTTAGTGATTAATATTAGCTGATGTGGTGCAGTGAGTGTGTTAGCATTTAACTATAAGAAATGCATGCATTATGCCTCTAAGGCTCAGGACTTAATTTATGAAAAGCCAACAAAACGATCCAATTTATTCTCAAATATCGCAGGTTAAAGATGCGGTAGCCGAAGTACTCGAACATGCTAAAAAATTAGGTGCTACAGCAGCTGAAGCAGCAATGTCTAGCACGTCGGGTTTATCGGTGAGTACACGAATGGGTGAAGTAGAAACCATTGAGTTTAACCAAGATGGTGGCCTGGGGATTAGTGTTTATGTTGGCAATAATAAAGGGTCTGCCTCAACGGCTGATTTAAACCCTAAAACATTGCGCACAGTGGTAGAGAAAGCGATTGATATTGCAAAGTTCACATCAGACGATCCTTTCAATGGGGTCGCCGATAAAGAGCTACTTGAGTTTAATCCACAAGATCTCGATTTATACCACCCTTGGGATATAAACCCAGAACAAGGTATTGAGCTTTGCCATACTGCCGAGCAAGCGGCATTAAATGCTGATGAACGTATTGTAAATTCTGATGGTGCGAGTTTTTCATCGCATCAAGGGCTTCGTGTTTATGGAAACAGCCATGGTTTAATTGCTGGCTTTCCTCGCACTCGTCATAGCATCAGCACCATGGTAATTGGTAAAGATGGTGAACAAATGCAACGCGACTCAGCATACACGGTTGCCCGCGATCAAGCAGGTCTGACTGATGCAGCAGCGGTTGGGCTTGAAGCCGCATCAGAAACATTGGCTAAATTAAACAGCCAAAAATTAGGAACAATGAAAGTCCCGGTTATATTTAGGGCTGATATTGCAAACTCATTATTTGGTCATTTAGTGTCAGCGATTGGCGGTGGCGCACTTTATCGTAAGTCGAGCTTTTTACTCGATAGTTTAGGTACGCAAGTATTTAGTCATTGTGTAAATATTGCTGAACGCCCGCATATTTTAAAAGGATTAGCTTCATCACCGTTTGATAGCGAAGGTGTTAAAACGGTTGATCGTGAAATAATTCAAGGTGGTGAGTTACAAACTTATTTATTAGCAAGTTACGCCGCGCGTAAAATGAATATGACCCCTACAGGTCATGCCGGCGGTATTCACAACTGGTTAGTAGAACAAACGCATAATGATTTAAAAGCATTGTTAAAAACAATGGGTACCGGCTTGTTAGTTACCGAGCTTATGGGGCAAGGCGTAAACACAGTAACAGGTGATTACTCTCGAGGTGCTGGTGGTTTTTGGGTTGAAAATGGAGAGATCCAATATCCAGTAAGTGAAATTACGATTGCCGGTAATTTAAAAGATATGTTTAAAGGAATTTCTGCTATCGGTGGTGATATTGAGCGCAGAGGCGGCATTCAAACTGGCTCTGTTCTAATCGAGCAAATGCAAATAGCGGGTGCTTAATACCTGATTTATGCTTAATTATGGACACACTTAAGTTTACTCTGATGGTGCTAAATTTAAGTGTGTAAATAAGTACGAGTTGAGATATTTAATGGCTAAAGATAGATACGCACCAAAACCACTCACCGATATTATGGCGGGCCTAAACAACCGTCTGTCGGCTTACGCTGGTAAAAGCCAAGCTCTTGATACTCAGCAAACTTTACTTAAAGATTTTTTAGGCCCTAAATTAGGGGATAAGTGCCGCGTAAGTAATTATCGCGATGGTACTTTAATGA
This sequence comes from Pseudoalteromonas sp. SIMBA_162, assembly GCF_046535955.1. Classification (NCBI taxonomy): domain Bacteria; kingdom Pseudomonadati; phylum Pseudomonadota; class Gammaproteobacteria; order Alteromonadales; family Pseudoalteromonadaceae; genus Pseudoalteromonas; species Pseudoalteromonas sp. SIMBA_162. The sequence goes on from NZ_JAWJBQ010000011.1 coordinate 35,729, forward strand.
TTGAAGCGGTATCGGCCCCGATAGCGCTTCGACTTAATTATTTAAAAATGGATATGCTTTCGCACTTTAGAGCGGCAGGTATGGCTGAACTAGGGCAAATTAAAATTACAGCTAATCCACAGGCAACTCAGCGATTAAGTTCGGCCAACAAACCCGCATCAGCCGCCGTCACAAATTCACGTAAAATGAGTGAACAAACAGCCGATTATTTAAATGCGATTGCCGACTCAGCACCACCTTCATTAAAAGAGAAGTTACAACGTTTGGCCCTGCACGGTAAAAATAAGGGTTAATTGCCGGCTGTTTTATTAAGGTATTGATAGGGCAATTTAGAACGTTTATCTCATTCAAAATACTTTGTTACATAATCTATTTCAATGTTCTCAAAATCAGGTTTATTATAGCGTTATTGCACTCAATAATTAGTGTAAGTTGATGCCCATTCCATTAAGTAATAGCTGACTGCTATCTTGTTAAAGAGCTTAATGGAGTTGGTATGAGCAATTTATAAAATTGACTAACAAATGGATTAATTATGAATAAAGTAACAATGGCCGCTGCAAGTATTGCACTTGCGCTTGGCTTGGTGGGCTGTGGCGAAAAACAACAAGAAACCCAAGTAGCTGACACTCAAGCAGCAACAGCACCGGCAGAAAAACCGTTAGAGCTAGGTATTGAATTGGCTAATATGGACAGCTCAGTTCGCCCGCAGGATGACTTTTACTACCATGTAAATGGCACTTGGTTAGCAACAACCGAAATTCCAGGTGACAAGTCTAACTATGGTTCTTTTTCGCAATTATATGATGAGTCGCAAAAAGCGATGAAAACGGCGCTTGAAAACGCAGCGGCCAATAAGTCGGCTGAAAAAGGCAGCGACGAGTACAAAATTGGCGCGTTTTATAAAAGCTATATGAATAAAAACGCCCGTAATGAGCTTGGTGTTACACCGCTGCAACCGTCGCTAGATAGTATTGATAGTGTAAAATCTAAGTCTGATCTAATTAGCCTTATGGCGTCTATTCAACAGCAAGGCGGCACTCTACCGTTTGGTTGGTTTATCAATAACGATGCTAAAAATTCAAGCGAATATGCTTTGTATTTATCTCAATCTGGCTTGGGTTTACCTGATCGCGATTACTACTTAAAAGACGATGAGAAATTTACTAAAATTCGCGCCTCTTATGAGCAATACATAACTGATGTATTAGCTAAAGCGGGTGTCAAAGAGGCCGCACAAGCAGCAGCAAGCGTACTTGCCTTTGAAAAAACCATTGCTGATGCGCAGTGGAGCCGTGTACAAAGCCGTGATGCAACTAAGTCATACAATAAAATGACCCTAGCAGAGGCTGATAAACTTGCTGGAGAGCTTGATTTATCTACGTTTTTTAAAGAGGCAGGTGTAAACACCGCTGATATTATTGTGCGCCAACCAAGCTTTTTAGAAGCGCTGGGTGGTATTTATCAAAACACCGACTTAGCAACCTGGAAAAACTACCTTAAGTTTCATTTTGTGAGTGGCTATGCGCAGCTATTAAATGATGATTTGGTTGACCTTAAATTTAACTTTTACAGTACGACATTACGTGGTGTAGAAGAGCAAGCACCACTTTGGAAAAAAGCCGTAGATGCGTCTAACAGTGTGTTAGGTGAAATTTTAGGTAAAGTGTACGTTAAAGACAATTTTCCGCCTGAAGCTAAAGCACGTATGGAAGAGCTAGTTGATAACGTAATTAAAGGTTACAGCGTTGCAATTGAAGGTCTTGATTGGATGGGGCCTGAAACAAAAATTGCAGCACAGGAAAAACTAGACAAATTTATTCCTAAAATTGGCTACCCAGATAAGTGGAAGGATTACTCTGAGCTTGAAATTAATTCAGACGAGCTAGTAGGTAACTACATTCGTTACAGTCAATGGGCGTATAAAGACATGATTGCCAAATTAGGCAAACCTGTTGACCGTTCAGAGTGGTACATGACACCGCAAACAGTGAATGCCTACTACAACCCGGTAAACAACGAAATTGTATTCCCTGCTGCTATTTTACAACCGCCATTCTTTAACTTAGAAGCGGATGATGCGGTAAACTATGGTGCTATTGGTGCGGTAATTGGACACGAGCTAGGCCATGGTTTTGACGACCAAGGCTCTAAATACGACGGCGATGGTAATTTACGTAACTGGTGGACTGAAAGTGACCTTAAACAGTTTGAGGAGCGTTCAGGTGCGTTAGTTGAGCAATTTAACAAGTACAAACCGTTTGACGATGCGAATGTAAATGGTGAGCTTACGCTTGGCGAAAATATTGGTGACCTAGGTGGGTTAACAGTCGCATATAAGGCATATCAGCTATCATTAGGTGATAATAAAGCACCAGTTATTGATGGTTACACAGGCGATCAACGCTTCTTTATGGGGTGGTCGCAAATTTGGCGTCGTAACTACCGCGATGAAGAATTACGTAACCGTTTAATGACCGACTCGCATTCACCAAGCCATTATCGTGTCATTGGTATTTTGTCTAATATGCCAGAGTTTTACGAAGCGTTTGATGTAAAAGAAGGCGACAAAATGTATATCAAACCAGAAGATCGCGTAAAAATTTGGTAATCAGATAATGTTATACCAATTCGCAATAATACTTGATTATTTTTAGGGGCTAAAAGTGTCGTTATCTGCGTTAAAAAATTCTCATTTAGAATAACTAAATAACGAATTTTTTGCCTAGCTATCAACACGTTTATCTATCCTCAAAATAGATCACTTAATTAAGCAGATTGGTATTAGTTAACTAAAAACCAGTGAATAAAAAAGCCAGTAAGTTTAACTTACTGGCTTTTTTGATACGAAATTTTAAACGCTTACTTTATTGTTTCATTAGGGTTTCGTACATCCATGCTTCGTTAACTAAAATGTTTTTATATAAAGCGAGTTGGTTTTGAGTGCGTACTAAATTGTGTTCGGGGTATGCGGTTTTAAAGTACACGTCGTTATTTAAGTAATCTGTTAAAAAGCGCACACTGAGCATCAGGGGCATTATTTTAGCGCCTAAAAGTAAACTGAGCTGTTCTTGTTTACTCAATATTGGTTTGAGTGGTGCTAAGTAACCTTTAACGAGTGCTTCAAAAACCTCTTTTCTAATAACAACCTTATCAAGACGTGTCGAATCCTCTGCTTCTGCACAGCAAAATGTACGTACCATATCGCCAAAATCGTGTAATAAAAAACCAGGCATGCAGGTGTCTAAATCAATAACAGCTTTCGCTTTATGAGTTTTACTGCAGTAGAGCATATTATTGATTTTAGTGTCGTTGTGGCAAACTCGAATAGGTAAATGCTGAGTTATAGCTTTAAGTTCATCAACTAAGTGTTGTTGCGATAAGCAAAATTCAATGTCTTTTTTACTGCGGTTAAGCCTGCTTTCATCACTATGCGTCATTGCTGTGTTTAGCTGCTCAAAGCGCATAGCCAAGTTATGAAAATCATCAATCACAGTATGCAGTGTGGCTGTGTCAAAATCGTGTAAGGCACTTGCAAAAGTACCAAAGGCCAAAGCAGCTTGATGCGCTTGCTCTGGGTTTTTAACAACATCCTCGCTGTAACTGTGCTCAATATAGTTAAGTACGCGATATGGCTCTTCATTAAGTATGGTTAAATACTCGTTGTTGCCTGTGTTAATGTGTTTAACAATATCGAGCGGATAGTTGTTTTGCTTCTGCTTAGTATTTAGGTGTTGCTCAATAAGTTGTGCGTTACTGACAATTTGAGCTGGGTACTTAAATACATGAGTGTTAAGTTTTTGCACAATAAATCGCTGATCAAAATGTGTTAGTAGCCATGTGCTATTTATATGGCCGCTGCTGATGGTACTCAACTGAGTTGTTTCAGGGTTGAGTTTTAGCAGTTTACTCAACGTATTTTGTACAGTGTTATTCATTGTAACTCACTTAATCAAGCGTATCGAGATTGCAGTTTTTCAATTATTTCAGCATTAGCGGCAGGGAAGTCATAGTGAGTTAACTCACTAATATTTACCCATTCACTAGGTTGCCCTTCAGCGCCATGCGCTTCACCGCTAAAGTTACTGACAACGTGAATATCGAGTTTTACGCATTTGTCGCCATAATCATGTTCGATCACCATGAGTTGGCTAGAGCTGTGAATAGTAATACCTACTTCTTCAGTCAACTCACGTTTAAGCGCTGCAAATACACTTTCATTCGCTTCAACTTTACCACCAGGAAACTCCCATAAGCCACCTTGATGTTGCTCATCGGCACGTTTGCAGATAAATATTGCATTATTTTTTTTAATTACACCAACGGCTACATTTACTATTTTTATTGTCATATTTTTATCCCATAAAAAAAGCGACGCAAGCGCCGCTTTTTAATTACTTACAATGCGTGGTTATTTTAATTTACCACAACATTGCTTGAATTTTTGACCTGAACCACAAGGACACGGATCGTTACGACCAACTTTTGGCTCTGTTCTGGCCATTACCGTCGCACTTGGAGGTGCTTCGCCGCCTACGTGCTCAGCTTCTTCATGTTGGTACTCGCGAGGGGCATTTTCACTCTTACGGTGTTGCTCTTCTACTTTTTCAACATCTTCTTCTGCACGTACTTGTACTTTACTTAAAATGCTAACTACATCAACTTTTAAGTTTTCAAGCATTTCAGAGAACAGTTCAAACGACTCGCGTTTGTACTCTTGCTTTGGATTCTTTTGCGCGTAGCCACGTAAGTGAATACCTTGGCGTAAATGATCCATCGCCGCAAGGTGATCTTTCCAATGTTGGTCAAGACTTTGAAGCATAATTGCTTTTTCGAATTGACGTAGAACTGAATCACCAACTTGCTGCTCTTTTTGCTTGTAAGCTTGGTCAACAGCTTCTTCAATACGCTCACGAAGTTTTTCTTCGTATAGTTTATTGTCGTCTGCTAACCATTGAGTAATTGGTAGCTCAATTAAGAAGTCTTGTTTTAAGCGCTCTTCAAGACCTGGTACATCCCACATTTCAGCAAGGCTTTGTGGAGCGATGTATTGATCTATTGTATTGCTTAGTACGTCACCACGAATTGCAGTGATAGTTTCTGAAATATCACCTTCTTCAAGTAATTCATTACGCTGAGAGTAAACAACACGACGTTGATCGTTTGCTACGTCATCGTATTCAAGTAGCTGTTTACGAACATCAAAGTTACGTGCTTCTACTTTACGCTGTGCATTTTCAATTGCGCGGTTAACCCATGGGTGTTCAATTGCTTCACCGCGTTGCATACCTAGTTTACGCATCATGTTAGTCATGCGTTCGCCGGCAAATATACGCATAAGCGCATCGTCCATCGAAAGGTAAAAACGGCTAGAACCAGCATCACCTTGACGGCCAGAACGACCACGTAATTGGTTATCTATACGGCGCGATTCATGGCGCTCAGTACCAATAATGTGCAAACCGCCAGCATCAATAACTGCATCGTGGCGAAGTTTCCATGCAGCTTTAATTTCAGCAATTTTTTCATCAGTTGGATTTTCTAGTTTTTCAACTTCGCTATTCCAGTTACCACCTAGCACAATATCGGTACCACGACCGGCCATGTTAGTTGCAATGGTAACAGTACCAGGTAAACCTGCATCTGAGACGATATCAGCTTCTTGTGCGTGGAATTTAGCATTAAGTACATTGTGCTTAATTTTTTCTTTGCGTAAAAACTGTGATAAGTACTCAGAGCTTTCAATTGAGATAGTACCTACTAGTACAGGCTGTCCGCGTTCTTGACAGTCTTTAATATCAACTAAAATAGCTTCGTACTTTTCTTCTTGCGTTAGGTAAACTAAATCAGCGCGATCATCACGGATCATAGGCTTATTAGTTGGCATAACAACCGTATCTAGGCCATAAATTGACTGAAACTCAAATGCTTCGGTGTCGGCTGTACCTGTCATACCCGCTAATGTTTCGTACAAACGGAAGTAGTTTTGGAACGTAATAGACGCCAATGTTTGGTTTTCGTTTTGAATTTTAACACCTTCTTTAGCTTCTACAGCTTGGTGTAAACCTTCAGACCAACGACGACCTTCCATTGAGCGACCAGTGTGCTCGTCAATGATGATAACTTCGTTTTCTTTAACAACGTAATCAACATCTTTTTGATATAATTTGTGCGCGCGAAGTGCAGCATATACATGGCTTAACAAGGTAATACTTGCGGCAGAGTACAGCGAATCGCCTTCTTCAATTAAGCCGCGCTCGCTAAGTAAATCTTCTACTTTAACTTGGCCGCGCTCAGTTAAATGAACTTGCTTAGACTTTTCATCGATTGTGTAATCGCCGTCACCTTCAACACCTTCCTCGTCTTCTTTTTCTTGTAGTTCAAGTAAAGGAACGATGGTATTTATTTCAGTGTATAGCTGTGAGCTGTCCTCGGCTGGGCCTGAGATGATAAGCGGTGTACGCGCTTCATCAATTAGGATTGAATCAACTTCATCGACTACAGCGTAAAACAATGGACGCTGAACGCGCTCATCAATACTAAATGCCATGTTGTCGCGAAGGTAATCAAAACCAAACTCGTTGTTTGTACCGTAGGTAATGTCAGCGGCATACGCTTGCTTTTTTTGTTGTGGCATCATGCCAGGAACATTGCAGCCAACCGTTAGGCCTAAAAATTCAAATAACGGACGGTTAGTTTCAGCATCGCGCTTTGCAAGATAGTCATTCACGGTAATAACGTGAACGCCTTTACCTGTTAAGCCATTTAAGTAAGCAGGTAAGGTTGCTGTAAGTGTTTTACCTTCACCGGTACGCATTTCTGCAATACGGCCTTCGTGTAAAACCATGCCGCCTAGTAACTGTACGTCAAAGTGGCGCATGCCATTAACGCGTTTAGATGCTTCACGAACTACTGCAAATGCTTCAGGTAGAATATCGTCAAGGCTTTGTCCGTTATCGTAACGTTCTCTGAATTCTGCTGTTTTAGCGCGTAAATCTTCATCAGAAAGGGCTTCTAACTGTGTTTCTAGCGCATTGATTAGCGCGACCGTCTTTCTAAAGTTTTTAATAGTGCGGTCGTTGCGACTACCAAAAATCTTGGTAAATAAATTAGATATCATGATAAAACCGTTACAATCAATTCGTTGTTAGCCGCGTATCGGCTAACCCATTTTTAACAATTGGTAATTAATATGTGCTTTTAAGTAACACTTAGTACATATTAATTAGCAATTTTGTATTAAACCATTCAAAAAGCACTGTTTATTACGTGCGCTACTATACCAGACTCTGCCAAACAACAAACTATCTCAGCCAAAAGATCTGTATATAAAATAGAAAAATTTGATCTGCATTCTAAAAAAGCCGTGGTATTAACTCATTACTATAAAAATAGTAATGAACTGTGAATATATGGTGCTTAAAAAATTAAAAACAAGGGGGGCGTTACATTTGTGAACTTTAGAAAATTATGCTCAGATAACAGCATTAAACAATGGTGCGCTTAACGCGAAGGTGTGTGTCAACATGCAAAATAAGGTAAATAAATTAGTTGTATTGGGTGCTGGCTGGTTAGGTCATGCGCTATGTGTTAATGCACAACAGGCAGGTTGGAAGGTGCAGGGTACTCATCGGTCTAATACACGAGAATTTGATTTTGAACGCCAGTTTAAATTAGAAGGTAATCAGCTAATACATCAGGTTGATTTAGACAATGCGTTTTGGGTCTGTGCTATTCCACCACGAAGTCGTCATAGCGAGAGTAATTACCCAGAAACACTTACTGCAGCCTTGGCGTTGTCTAAAAAGTTAAATGCAAAAGGGTTTTTATTATGTTCATCCACAGGGGTTTACGACCAAGAACCCGGTGTATACAGTGAAAGTAGCGATATTGCTTGCGCCAATCCAAGGCAAACAAAATTATATCAGGCCGAAGAGCAAGTCCTTGAGCAAAACGGTAAGGTACTGCGTTTAGCAGGATTACTTGGCCCAAACAGAGAGCCGGGTAAGTTTGTTGCGGGTAAAGAGCTTAATACTTCAAGTCAGCAAGTGGTTAACATGGTGCATCAGCAAGATGTAATAAATGCTATTTTTGCGGTAATAGCGCATTGGCAAGTAGGACAAAATATTTACAATATCGTTAACCCCGAGCACCCAACAAAAGCCGATTACTATGCATTAAAGTGTAAGCAGAATGGTGGCGAAATGCCAAAATTTACGAGCGATGAAAAAGCTGAGCGCAAGGTTATTGGCTCAGCGATAGAGGCGTTAGACTTTACTTACCAGTACGGTATTTAACACTTATTTTAATAAGAAGGGAGTGGGTTGTGGTCAATAAAGTCGCACAATTTACCTTCGCTCAATAGGGCGTTAGTTTGTTCTATATCGGGTGCAAAATAGCGATCTTTATCGTAGTAGGTCACGTATTCGCGTAGTAAATTTTTTGCCTTTAATACTTTTTCACACGGGCTTAGCGGTTTTCTAAATTCTAAGCCCTGTACTGATGCAAGCCACTCTATAGCCAAAACACCTTGTGTATTATTTGCCATCTCTTGTAACCGCCTCGCGGCAAACGTAGCCATTGAAACGTGATCTTCTTGGTTGGCCGATGTTGGTAAGCTATCTACAGACGCGGGATGCGCAAGCGATTTATTTTCAGATGCCAATGCTGCTGCTGTTACTTGAGCAATCATAAAGCCAGAGTTTACGCCACCGTTTTCAACTAAAAAGGGCGGTAATTTTGATAAGTTAGAATCAATAAGTAGAGCAATTCTGCGCTCTGCTAAAGCGCCAATTTCAGCAATTGCAACAGCGAGGTTGTCGGCGGCCATAGCGACAGGTTCAGCGTGAAAGTTTCCGCCAGAAATAATATCGCCCACATCGGCAAATACGAGTGGGTTGTCGGTTACACCATTTGATTCGCACAGCAATACGTCAGCCGCTTGGCGTATTTGTGTTAAACACGCACCTAATACTTGAGGTTGGCAACGTAAACAATAAGGGTCTTGTACTTTTTCACAGTTTACATGGGAGTCGCTAATTTGTGATTGAGTATCAAGCAAATCTCTAAACACTTGTGCGGTATCTATTTGACCACGTTGCCCACGAATTTCGTGAATACGTGAGTCAAATGGAGCGCGGCTACCCATTGCTGCCTCAATACTTATAGAGCCTATTACACAGCTTTGCGCATATAAATCTTCTGCTCTAAATAACCCCTGTAATGCAAAAGCGGTAGACGCTTGAGTACCGTTAAGCAGCGCTAAACCTTCTTTTGCTGCAAGCGTAAGCGGTTCAAGCCCTGCTATTTTCAAACCTTCAGCCGCACTGATTATTTTACCCTGATGGCGCATCTGGCCTTCGCTTAGCAAGGGTAAGCACATATGTGCAAGTGGAGCTAAGTCACCCGAAGCGCCAACAGAGCCTTTTTTAGGAACGCATGGGTAAACTTCACTATTTAGCAACTGTATAAAGAACTCGATGACTTGTAAGCGAATGCCAGAAAAGCCACGAGAAAGTGAGTTGATTTTTAGTGTAATCATCAATCTTACTGTGCTGTCGTCCATGTACTCGCCAATGCCAGCGGCATGAGAAAGCACAATTGAACGCTGAAGTAGCTCAAGCTCGTCATCGGCAATTTTGGTATTAGCAAGCAGGCCAAACCCGGTGTTAATTCCATACACTGTGCGTTGCTCATTAATGACATTTTGAACGGTTTGTGCGCTGGCAGCGATTTGAGATTCGGCATTTTTTTCAAGGTTTATTTGTACACTTGATGCATTAATCTTTCTTAGACTATTTAAATCAAGCGAGCCGGGCGTGAGAGTTAGTTCGACCATGATTATTCCTCGTTCAGCATTGGTAAGTCTAAGTTTTGCTCTTTGGCACAGTTTTTTGCGATGTCGTAACCGGCATCTGCATGGCGCATTACACCGGTAGCGGGGTCATTCCAAAGCACGCGGCCAACACGTGCTTTCGCTTCGTCTGTACCATCGGCAACAATAACAACACCTGAGTGTTGGCTAAAGCCCATTCCTACACCACCGCCATGGTGAAGTGATACCCACGTAGCACCGCTTGCAGTGTTAAGCAACGCATTAAGCAATGGCCAATCAGAGACGGCATCTGAACCATCTTTCATGCTTTCTGTTTCACGATTAGGGCTTGCTACTGAGCCAGAATCAAGATGATCACGGCCAATAACAATAGGTGCTTTAAGCTCACCATTTTTTACCATTTCATTAAATGCCAGTGCTAGGCGTGCTCTGTCTTTTAAACCCACCCAGCATATACGAGCCGGTAGGCCTTGGAATTGAATGCGTTCGCGCGCCATATCAAGCCAATTGTGCAAATGCGCATCATCAGGGATTAGTTCTTTTACTTTAGCATCTGTTTTATAAATATCTTCTGGATCGCCCGATAAAGCGACCCATCGAAACGGGCCAATACCTTGGCAAAATAATGGGCGGATATAAGCTGGAACAAAGCCAGGGAAATCAAATGCGTTTGTAACACCTTCTTCAAATGCCATTTGGCGGATATTATTACCGTAGTCAGTGGTTGCTGCGCCTGCTTTTTGTAGGGCTAACATGGCATTAACTTGTACAGCCATTGATTGTTTGGCTGCTTTTACAACCGCTTTTGGATTTTGTTCACGCATTTTTGCGGCGTGCTCCATAGTCCAACCTTGTGGTAAGTAACCATTAAGTGGGTCGTGTGCTGATGTTTGGTCAGTCACTATATCGGGTGTAATGCCACTGCTTACAAGTGTGCTAAATATATCTGCAGCGTTGCCCAGCAAACCAACCGAAATTGCTTTGTCGTTAACGCATGCGTCAGTAATTAACTGCAGTGCATGTTCAAGATTTGTGGCTTTTACATCAACGTAGCCAGTTTTAATGCGAAAATCGATGCGGCTTTCGTCACACTCAACAACTAAGGCGCAAAAGCCCGCCATAGTTGCCGCCAGTGGCTGCGCGCCGCCCATGCCACCAAGGCCACCTGTTAACACCCATTTACCTTTAGCTTGACCATTAAAGTGTTGTTTAGCCATAGCTACAAATGTTTCGTATGTGCCTTGTACAATGCCCTGAGAGCCAATATAAATCCAAGATCCAGCCGTCATTTGGCCGTACATCATTAAACCTTTTTTATCTAGCTCGTTGAAGTGCTCCCAGTTAGCCCAGTGGGGTACCAAGTTTGAATTTGCAATTAAAACGCGAGGAGCATTGCTGTGTGTTTTAAATACGCCAACAGGTTTACCTGACTGAACAAGCAATGTTTCGTCATCATTTAATCGGTCTAGGGTTGCTATTATTTTATCAAAACTTGGCCAATCACGTGCCGCTCTACCAATACCACCATAAACAACTAATGCGTGAGGATGCTCTGCAACCTCAGGGTCTAAATTGTTCATGAGCATGCGTTTTGCCGCTTCAGTTTGCCAGCTTTTTGCGCTTATCATATCGCCATGCGGTGCACGTATTACGCGACTTGTGTCGAGTCGGTTAGTCATGTGTTGCTCCTGTTGTATATACAAGGTGATTTGTTACAAAAAAAGCGCATGATGCGCAATTTTGTTTATCTTATTTTTTAAACGTTAAGTGTCCGCCCAAGCGGTATTTGCTACCAGGCGATACAAGTCGTGCAAAACTTACAATACCGTTAACTGACCATGTTCTGCGAATAACTTGCAGGCAAGGCTCTTCGTTATATAGGTTTAACCATTGGCACATTTCGTTGTTGGGCATAATGGCTTCTACTGTGTGTCTAGCTTGGGTGAGAGGTGCAACACTTGAAAGATACTCATGAGGAGTCGTTGCACTAAAATCTTGTTGTAAATAGCCGCTAGCAAGCGCAGGGTTTACAAAGCGTTCTTCAAGCTGTATTGGGCTGTCGTTTTCGTTATGAACCAGTACGCTTCGGTACACGACGCTATCTACTTCTACTCCTAGTGCGATAGCAATAGGGGCCACCGCGTTTATTGATTCAAGTATAAGCACGCTACAGGTGTAGTTGCCGTTACGTTCTTTAACTTCATCGGCAATATTTTTAATTTCAAGTAATGAAGACTGCGACTTAAACGAAGCAACAAATGTTCCAAGGCCTTGGCTACGCGTAAGTATTCCAGATTCTGTTAATTCGCTAAGTGCGCGGCGAGCAGTCATTCTGCTAACGCTAAATTGTGTGCTTAGCTCGTTTTCAGAGGGAACGCGTTGGTTTTCTTGCCACAAACCGCTGCGAATTTTATCAACAATAAATTGTTTTATTTGCGCAAATTTAGGTGTTGTCATTAACTGGGTAGCTGCATTAGGAGTAATTTATATTAAATAAGATGACACAATCCTCTTGTATATACAAGATGTGTTGTTAGACTATATTTCAATCATGTCAGGGTATGTATGGACTGCAATATGCAAAACACTCAGCAAAATAATAACTTAGAAAATATTGATTTAGTTTTAACCGATGCAAATATTGCCACAATGGATCCCACTAGAGATACGCCTTATGGGATCATCAAAAATGCAGCGTTAGCCATTAAAAACGGAGAAATTGTATGGCTAGGTGAGCAAGCATCGCTGCCGTCATTTGACGTTTTCGCAACGCCAACTTTGAGCATAAAAGGGCAATGGCTAACACCTGGTTTAATAGATTGCCATACACATTTGGTATTTGCTGGTTCTCGTGCGCAAGAATTTGAGCAGCGATTACAAGGCGTAAGCTATGAACAAATTGCAGCGCAAGGCGGAGGCATTGCAAGTACAGTAAAAGCAACCAGAGCTGCAGATAGAGAGCAACTATTTGTTGATGCCAAAGACAGGCTCAATACACTGTTAAAAGAAGGCGTAACAACAGTTGAAATTAAGTCGGGTTATGGGCTTGATACCGAAAACGAAATTAAACTATTAGAAGTGGCAAGACTACTGGGTGAGCATCACCCTATTGATATAAAAACAACATTTTTAGGCGCTCATGCATTACCTAAGGAATACAAAGGCCGTGCAGATGAATATATTGACTTGGTGTGCAACGAGATGCTTGAGCAAGTCGTTGCAGGTGAGCTTGCCGACGCCGTTGATGTGTTTTGCGAAAATGTAGGGTTTAGTTATGAGCAAACTAAGCGCGTATTTGCGGCGGCGGCTAAACATAATTTGCCAGTAAAATGCCATGCAGAGCAGTTATCTAATCAGCATGGTGCTGAGCTGGTGGCCGAATTTAATGGATTATCGGCAGATCATATAGAGTACCTTGATGAGCAAGGTGTAGAAGCCATGGCAAAGGCTGGCACTGTGGCTGTGCTGTTACCGGGGGCATTTTATTTTTTAAGAGAAACTAAACAGCCCCCCATAGAGCTACTTAATCAATATAAGGTGCCAATTGCGATTGCGAGCGACTTTAACCCAGGTACTTCACCGCTGTGTTCGGTGCAATTAATGATGAATATGGCATGTACACTCTTTAGATTAACACCAGAGCAAGCACTGGCAGGTGTTACCAGCAACGCAGCTAAAGCACTGGGATTAAATGATAGAGGAGTGTTAAAAGTGGGAGCCAGAGCCGACATTGCACATTGGCAAATAAGCCACCCATCGCAATTAAGTTACCAATTCGGCGTAAATAAACTGTCAAATTTATGGATTTTGGGTAAACTTAATTAGTTTGTATTATTTTTGTTCATATTTAACATGTTGTTGTTAAAGTTTTTTTACGAATACGAGTGCCGTTAACTTGAATATATTAACCGACAGTAATTTTCCGATTTTTTTTAGTGGAGCGCTTTTAATGGCGATGATCACCACTTTATTTTCGGTTAAAAATACCAACATTAAATTTAGTTATTTATGCACAGGTGTTGTAGGTTTAGCTATTTTAAGTAGCGGTGAAGCATGGTTATCTATTTTATTGGCCTTTGGTTTTTGTTTTCATTTATGGCAATCATTCGAACGTAATAATTGGAGTATGATTATTACCAGCTCTGCCGCGGGACTGTTGTTTGTGGTGTTGTTTTCAGCACATTTGTTATTGGATGTGCCGTTATTTTGGGTTGTACTAGCTATATTACTGTGTGCTGTAGTTGGTTTGCTAAATGATGAAAGTGACGAGCCCAAGGTTAGCATGGCCCCAAAGCAGGTCGACGACGCCTTTGTAGAAGAGTCACCCCTTTCAGTATTTGCTAGCAAAAAAGAGTTACGCCAAGGTTACTACGAGTGGTGTGATGATACTCAAGTTGAAGCCGTGCTTATTATTATTCGACTTGAAGGCTTTGAGCAAGTTAATCAGCATATAGGCCGTGGCTTTGGCGATATTTTATTAGCGCAATCAGCAAATAGAATACAAGAACAATTAGAAAGCGAAGAAGTGATTACTTTAGTGGGTAATGAAAAACTTGCTCATTTAGGTGGGTTAAATTTTGCGTTTATTTGCAGCTTAGCCAACCATAAGCATTTACACGAACAGATTATTGACACCATACTCGGTGCAACACTTAAGCCTTTTAATGTCGCCAATTGTACGGTTGAAGTGAAAGCGCGAGCAAGCTACGTTGCCTGTAATGAGCAAGATACTAACTTTGACGATTTAATTTCTTATGCCTACTTAGCCCTTGATAGCCAGCCTACTCAAAAAGTGGTGCCTTATCACCAGCAAATGATGATTGAGCAATTGGAACAGCAAGCGCGCTTAAAAGAGCTTGCTAACATTGACTTTGCAAGTGAGCTTGAGTTGTATTTTCAACCGGTTATTTGTAATAAAAATGGTCAAATTGAATTTTTAGAATTGTTATTGCGTTGGCAGCATCCTAAACAAGGGATTTTATCTGCTAATCGTTTTATTGATGATATTAGAATTGCAGGGCTTGGTTACCCACTTGCTAAGTTTGTTATAGAGCGGGCTGCAGAACTTGCTATGGCACTTAGAATAGAAGGCATAGCCATACCGCTAAGCATTAACGTATTTGGCCCAGAAATGCTTAATGAAGAGTTTGTTGAGTTTGTTGATAATGTAATAACAGAGCACAAATTACAAATGGGGGATTTAATTGTTGAGTGTCCATTACATATATTTACGGGGCTCGATGATAAAGGCAGAGCGATGATCGCAAGGCTGAACAATATTGGCTTAAAGCTTTGTGTTGATGGCTTAGGTGATAACCCTGTACTGCTTTCTAAGTTACCTAGCTTAGCAGTGGAATATATAAAAGTAGCGCCGTCATTAACGGCTGATTTTAGCAACCAAAATAATATCCGCAGTTTAGTTGGCGGTATGGTTGAAATGCATAATCAGCAAAAAACAAAAGTCATTTTTGAAGGGGTGGAAACCCTTGAGCAACTTAAATTTGTTAAAAGTTTAAATGCCTATGCTGCCCAAGGTTATTACTTTGGGCATCCGCTCAGTAGCATAGGCTTAATGAGCTGGTTAAAAGAGTGGCAACAAGCACAAGGTTAATTAGAGTGAGCGCAAAGGGCTTCGTTTTGCGCTACCTTACTGACGTTTCAAGGTTGTAATACAGGAGAGTAATGCAGCTAAGGTTACATTATCTATTAATTTATAGCCCCACATCACGATCAAATTTATTTGAATGAGCACTCGCTTTCTTTTGCCAGTAAATAGCTATTTACCAATGCACTGATCACTTGTCCTACATGCGCCGCGCCTATTTCAGGTCCGTTTGGATGTTGGCTTGGTGATGCCTCACATAAGTGTAAGTATTTAGCGTTTCGGTTACTTGCTGCTTTATATATAAAATGTTCAGTGTCGCTGACACTAAATCCACAGCATGTATAGGCACTTACAGGCATAAATGTAATACTGTCTAGATCTACTTCAATACCAAGGGGTAATGAATCAAAACCGTTAATAGCCTTATCAATAGACTGAGTAAGCGTTATGTCGCGTTTTACTTTGAGTGACTGGTAGCTATCAAACGTGAAGTTTGCCTGCGTCATGGCATCAATAATTGCTTGGTTATTTTTCTGCTCGTGTAGGCCAATAACATGGTAATTATTCAGTAGCTTCTCGTTATAAGCATATCGAAACCCATTGCCACTGTGGCGTCCTTCGCATTCTCTAAAGTCAGCATGAGGGTCAAAGTTTATTGCATTAACTGGTGTATGCTGTGAACTACTAAGTGCACGAATAATCCCTAAGCAGTTATTGTGCCCGCCACCAATCACAATTGGCTCAAGACCCGCTTTAAATATTAGATTTAATACACTTTCTACGCGCTCATCTAACTGTTGGCATAGCAAACGTAATTGCTGAAGTTGTTCGGGGCTTTTGTTGTTTAATTGGTTACTTTGCGCCATTAGGTCATCAACGTGAACTTCGCCAAGTAACAACACTTTTTGAGTGGCAATAAATTGATTATGGGGTTGGTTTAAAAATTTACATAAAAAAGCAGGCCAAGCTTCACTTGCTCCGCTATTGCCTAAATTGGCTTTAGGGCCAATGTCTTCACATATGCCTAAAAGTACGTAGCGCATACCAAACTCAGCGGCATCAACAAGGGCTTGTTGAACATCTACGTGAGTGTCGAGCAAAGACATGGCTTGCCATGCTTTTTTTTCGTTTGCGCGGGAAGAGCATAAAGCTTTAACCGCGCTTTCATCATATACTTTTAACTGAGTGGTCACGTTATACTTCTACAACTTCCAACTCAAGTTCCTCAGCAGATAGCACAATACCCGTGCTATCGGCATAGATGAAGTCGTCATCGAAAAACGACACACCAGCAAAGTTTACACCAATGCCATTTTCGCCAGCGCCTTCGCTGTCGGCAGCCACAGGGATTGATGCTATGGCTTGAATACCTACATCAAGCTCTTCTAGCTCATCTACATGACGGACAGCTCCGTACACAACAATGCCATTCCAATTGTTTTCAAAAGCTAGTTCAGCAAGTTCAATATCAATAAGTGCACGGCGAGTAGAGCCACCACCGTCAATTAATAGCACTTGTTCTGTACCGTCTTGAGATAGTATTTCGCGGATCAGTTCATTATTTTCAAAACATTTAACCGTTTTAATGCGGCCACCAAAACTGTGTCGACCACCAAAGTTGATGAACATTGGCTCTAGCACGTCAACCACGTCAGCAAAGTGGTCACATAAATCAGAAGTGCTGTAATCCATTATTTTATCCTCAAAAGGTACATTAATTTATAACTCAGTATACCTGCCTTATAACCAATAACAACGACTTAATCGTAGTAAATTTAAGCAAAACAAGGAGTAAATCAAGAATGGCAACAATAGTGTCTTAAAAGCGTCACTCAATTGTTATTTACAACACCTAAGCTAAATCAGTGTTCATATATTATGCGATGAGGAATAAGCAATGGGTAATAATAATATACTTAAAAAAGTAGCTCAGTTTGACGAGCGATTATTTTTAACTTTGTTTAATTGTAACTCACCTAAGTGGCTAAAAAAAATGGCGTTTGGATTATCTAAAAGTGGTGACGGCGGATTGTATTTAGTTATATGTGCAGGTGTGTGGTGGCTTAGTAAAAACGAGCTGCACCAGCTATTACCAATCGCAATAATGCTTGGCTTTATTATTGAGCGGCCCATTTACTTTTTAGCTAAAAAGTATTTTGCACGAATAAGGCCATGCGATTGTTTAGTAACCAATGCCTATATAGTACCGAGTGACAAGTTTAGCTTACCGTCAGGTCACAGTGCTGCCGCTTTTTTAGTTGCTATTATTTTGTGTCACTTTTTCCCTCAGTATGTATGGCTATTTTTAGGCTGGGCTGGTGGTGTGGCAATATCGAGAGTGGTATTGGGGGTCCATTATCCTGCTGATATTATTATTGGTGCACTGATAGGTAGTTCATGTGGGTTATTTGCATTGGCACTAGTGGTGCCAGCATGAAAATATTATACGGTATTCAAGGTACTGGGAATGGCCATATAACACGGGCCCGTGTTATGGCTAGCTGCTTTAAAAAACTAAACATTGACGTTGATTATGTTTTTTCAGGACGTGCAAATAAAGATTACTTTGATATGCACGACTTTGCGAACTATAAAAGCTTTAGAGGGCTGTCGTTTAATACTAAAAACGGGCAAGTAAAAAGCCTTCAAACTGTTAAAAATGCGCGTATTTGTAAGTTGGTAAAAGACATTAAATCGTTCGATGTAAAGCAGTATGACTTTGTGCTTAATGACTTCGAGCCAATTACTGCATGGGCAGCTAAACGAGCGGGTGTTCCTGTGGTTGGTATCAGTCACCAGGCGGCTTTTTTATCTAACAGTGTTCCTATGTTTAGCCGAGGTATTTTACGTAAGTCGTTAATAAAATATTATGCACCTGCTGATACGTATTTGGGGGTTCATTGGCAGCCATTTGCTGAAAACATTATTCCACCATTTATTGCACATCATGAACATAGTAATCCTGTTGCGATTATTAACAAAGTGTTGGTGTACTTACCCTTTGAAAACCTTGCTAGCATTATTGACTACCTAAAGGACTTTCCCGAAAAAGAGTTTTATTGTTATCACCCCGATGCGCAAAATAGATCGCTGGGTAATATACATTTACGTTCGCCTTCAAGATCTGACTTTTTAAATGATTTAGCCAATACAAGCGGCGTGATTGGTAATGCCGGGTTTGAACTTGCCAGTGAGGCATTAAAGTTGGGTAAAAAGTTATTACTAAAGCCGTTAGATGGCCAGTTTGAACAAAGTGAAAATGCACAAACATTACTCACTATGGGAATGGCCCATGTAATGAATTACTTAAATCCACAAGCATTAGATGACTGGAATAATGCACCTCAAAACAGGCAAATTAATTACCCTAGCGACCCTGAACCACTTGTAGATTGGTTATTACAAAAACAGTGGCATAAAACTCAATTACTGCACAGAGGTTTATGGGGAAGTGTTAATTTGTAATGCCATACATTTTTCAGGTATGACCAGTTTGCAAAAAGCTAAAAAAAATAAAAGCAGATTAGGACATTAGTCTATAATAAGGTTGCATATTAACCAAAGGTGTTTGAAATGAGTTTTTTAGAAAATTTAACGATTAAGAGGCGATTGCAACTTAATGCTTTGGTAGTTGGTTTAGCAATGGTTATTCTATTATGTGTAATTATTTTTGAGGGAAAGGAAAATCTTAAATTAAATCAGACTATACAGCTAGCGAAAGAGCTGAATATTCAGCAATTAGAGTTAAGAAAGCATGAAAAAAACTTTTTGTTTTACAAAACAGAGAGCTCTTTAGAGTCGTTCGAAAAAGAGTATGCAGTCCTGGATACAAAGTTAGCTGAATTACAGGCTTTAATGGCTAGTTTAAATATAGATACTCAGAAAGCAATTCAGCTAAAAAGCTTAGTTGCTAAATATAATAGCGATTTTAATAACGTAGTCTCTCTTCAAAGAAAAATAGGCTTAAATCCAAAAGACGCTCTTTATGGTGACCTAAGAAGTGCTGTGCATAAAGTAGAAACCTTGCTTAACGAGCAGCAAAGCGATGAGTTGCTCGTGCTTATGTTGCAATTAAGACGTGCTGAAAAGGATTTTATGCTGCGTTTAGATATCAAGTATCTCCCCCGTTTTGACGACACAATTACTAAGCTTGAACAAAGCCTTTCTCGTTCAACGATAGACTCAAACACCAAATCACAACTCAATAGCTTAATTGCTACTTATCAAAGCTCTTTTCAGGCGCTGGTAAAAGCCCAAGTTGAATTAGGGGTAAACTTAGAGTCAGGAGCTCTTGGTAAAATGCGAGAAAGCGTGTCAAAAAGTGACACTGTTGTTAGCCAAATTGTTGAGGAAACAGTAACTCATGTCAAAAACAGCGTAAGTGAGGCACAGTTTTTGGCAATTACTATTTTCGTTATTGCAGGCGTTATTGTTTTAGTATTGGTTTATTTTACTAGCCATTCTATTATTGTGCCTATTGAACGCGTTTATCACAGCATAAATGACATTAGGCGCAATAACGACTTAAGCGTAATGATAGAGCAAACAGGTAAAGATGAAATCACTATCATGACGACTGACTTTAACAGTTTAATAGGTGACTTTAAAAACCTGATTTATGAGGTTAATGGCGCACTAAATACTCTCAATGTAGCAACAGATCATTTATCTGAGAGCACAGCAGCCACAAGCTCAGGTATGCAAGAGCAATTACACGAAGCTGATATGGTTGCTACCGCAGCAACAGAAATGCAAGCGACTATTCAGGATATTTCACACAACACTGAAGCGGCGGCTAAAAAAGCGGAGTCTACAAACTTAAGTGCTCAACAAGGCCGTAGCGAAGTTGAATCAACCGTTAACCATATAAGAGAATTGTCTGGATCTTTAGGCAGTGCATCTGATGTGGTGTCTCAACTAGAAAAAGACGGTGAAACGATTGGCTCGGTGCTTGATGTTATTCGTGGTATTGCAGAACAAACTAACCTACTTGCGCTCAATGCGGCAATTGAAGCTGCTCGTGCTGGTGAGCAAGGCCGAGGCTTTGCGGTGGTTGCTGATGAAGTACGCTCGCTAGCCCAGCGTACGCAAGAATCTACAAGTGAAATCGAAGGGATTATTAATACCCTACAGCAACGCACTCAGGAAGTTGTAAGCATTATGCACCAATGTCGCTCACAAGGTGATGAAAGTGCATCCCAGGCAATTAAAGCGGGCGAGTTGTTGGGTGCTATTACTGAAGATGTACAAACCATTATGGAAATGAGTACACAAATTGCCGTTGCTATTGATGAGCAAAGCCAAGTTGCATCAGAGGTTAATAAAAACGTGGTACGTATTAGAGATATTGCACAAGATGCATCAGAGCATGCATCGCGTAACGCACAAACTAGTGAAGAGGTATCCGAGCAAGGTCGCGTACTATATGCTGCGATAGATAAATTTAAAGTTTAAATTTATTAAAGAGCCAATGAAGC
The DNA here is from genome assembly GCF_046535955.1 of Pseudoalteromonas sp. SIMBA_162. NCBI lineage: Bacteria > Pseudomonadati > Pseudomonadota > Gammaproteobacteria > Alteromonadales > Pseudoalteromonadaceae > Pseudoalteromonas > Pseudoalteromonas sp. SIMBA_162. Next base: position 56,646 of record NZ_JAWJBQ010000011.1, read on the forward strand.
TTAAGGAATAAACTTTATTGGCACACTGTCTTTATTTTTTGTGTTTTCGCTTACACGTTCTAAATATTCATTCCATAACTTAGTCTGCTGTTCTTGCAGCTTGGCAAAATAGTTCCAGCTAAATAACCCGCTATTATGGCCATCGTCAAAATCTAGGCGCAGTGCGTAATGCCCAACTGGGACTATTTTTTTTATCCCGACTGATTGCTTGTTTAAAACCAGCTTCATAGGGCCAGAGCCATGGCCTTGTACCTCTGCTGATGGAGAGTGAACACGTAAAAATTCACAACTAAATACGGCTTTACTATCATCGTCAAAGTAAACATCTAAATTTTTGCTCACGCTATGATAATGCACTTTTGTTACGTGTTTCATGTTTTGTATCCCATTAAAAAGCCCCCAATATGGAGGCTTTTAGTATAACTACTTATAGTACCAATTAAAGAATAAAGCGGCTTAAATCTTCATCTTCAACTAGTGCACCTAAATGTTTTTCAACATAAGCCGCATCAATAACTACCGACGATCCAGCTTGCTCAGACGCATCGTATGAAATTTCTTCCATTAGCTTTTCCATCACGGTATGAAGACGACGAGCACCAATATTTTCGGTTTTCTCGTTAACTTGCCATGCAGCTTTTGCAATACGCTCAATAGCGTCATCACTGTACTGAACATCAACTTGCTCTGTTTTAAGTAGCTCGCGTTGTTGCTCTGTGAGTGATGCATGAGGCTCTGTAAGTATACGTTTAAAGTCGTTTGCAGTAAGAGCTTCAAGCTCAACGCGAATAGGTAAGCGACCTTGTAGTTCAGGGATCATGTCTGATGGTTTAGCCATTTGGAATGCACCAGAGGCAATAAATAGCATGTGGTCAGTTTTAACCATACCGTGCTTAGTATTTACTGTTGAACCTTCAATAAGCGGAAGTAAATCGCGTTGTACACCTTCTCGACTAACATCTGGACCCGATGAATCTCCGCGCTTACAAATTTTGTCTATTTCATCGATAAACACAATACCATTTTGCTCTACAGCAAATATAGCCTGCTCTTTTAGCTCTTCTGGGTTTACTAGTTTGCCCGCTTCTTCTTCGGTTAGTAACTTAAAGGCTTCCTTAATTTTGAGCTTGCGCTTAGTGCGCTTATCGCCACCCATGTTTTGAAACATGCCCTGTAGCTGGTTGGTCATTTCTTCCATACCAGGAGGCGCCATAATTTCTACGTTTGGTTGTACTTGTGCTAAATCGATTTCAATTTCTTTATCGTCTAGTTGACCTTCGCGAAGCTTTTTACGGAATGTTTGGCGTGTTGATGAGTTTTCATCACGCTGAGTTTCACCGTATTGATCTTTAACAGGTGGTAAAAGTGCATCTAAAATACGATCTTCGGCCGCTTCTTCTGCGCGGTGTTTAAACTTTTTAGTTTGTTGTTCACGTGTCATTTTAATAGACACTTCAACTAAGTCGCGAATGATGGTTTCAACTTCCTTACCAACATAACCCACTTCGGTGAACTTGGTTGCTTCTACTTTAATAAAAGGGGCATTAGCAAGTTTGGCTAAGCGGCGCGCAATTTCCGTTTTACCAACACCTGTAGGACCAATCATTAAAATATTTTTTGGCGTTACTTCTGCACGTAAATCATCGTTTAATTGCATACGGCGCCAGCGGTTACGAAGTGCAATAGCAACGGCTTTTTTTGCGTTAGCTTGGCCAATAATATGTTGATCTAACTCGTGAACAATTTCTCTTGGGGTCATAGCAGACATAGCGGTTCCTATTATAATTCTTCAATAGTTTGGAAGTTGTTAGTAAATACGCAGATATCACCTGCAATAGTTAGGCTTTTTTCTACTATTTCACGAGCGCTTAAATCGGTGTTTTCTAATAACGCGGTTGCAGCCGATTGGGCAAAGTTACCACCACTACCAATGGCAATTAAGTCATTTTCTGGCTGAACGACGTCGCCGTTACCGGTGATAATTAAAGAGGCAGTTTCATCAGCTACAGCTAAAAGGGCTTCTAACTTTCTGAGTGCACGGTCACTACGCCAATCTTTCGCCATTTCAACAGCAGCTTTGGTGAGGTTACCTTGATGCATTTCTAGTTTGCTTTCAAAACGTTCGAACAGGGTGAAGGCATCAGCAGTACCGCCGGCAAAACCTGCGATTACTTTGCCATTATAAAGGCGTCGAACTTTACGGGCATTGCCCTTCATTACGGTATTACCCAATGAAACTTGGCCGTCGCCACCAATTACAACTTTGTCGTCGCGGCGTACACTTACAATAGTGGTCATGTTATTCCTCATCATCGAGTTGCAGGGGCAACTCGTTAAAAACGATTATGATGAGGTTATATGGGTGAATGGTTTATTTTCAAGTCCAGCCCCAAATTCCGCAGCCGACGACTTTGACACGCTTGAGTTTATTTTTATCACTTTCTGCTTGGCGCTTCGTTTTGTAAGGCCCTAAACGTACTTTATACCAAATACCTGTTTCGCCTTTGGTTTCTCTTATTTCAGATATAAGACCAGCAAAGGCTATTTTAGCTTTTAACGATTCAGCCTGTTCATGAGTCCTGAACGAGCCGCATTGCATAACATAAGGACCTTTTTGTTCAATTTCTTTTACTTCTACTTGCACTTCATGGTTTCTGATTTCTTTTATAAATTCAGGCGCACGAGGAACGACCACTTCTATTTTTTCTTTTTCGGCTGGGTTAGTTTGTTTTTCAACAAGCTCGGGGTCGGCATTATTTTTAATAAACCATAATCCATAGGCAAAACCGCCCACAAGCAAAGCTGCAACAATTACCAAAAGATAAGGGAATGGCTTTTTAGCAGGTTCTTTTTTGGTGTTTTTTCTATTTTTTGGTTTTTTATTAATGTAATCGTGCTGTGCCATAGCGTTATTTTGGCCTTAACCTAAATCATATCTATAGGGTCTACATCTAAACTCCAGCGAACTTTTTGTGCAAGTTTACTGGTGCTTAAATAATCAACCATTTGCGCAAGATACTGATGTAATATGCGGCGATCTTGCGCTTGAATGTGCAATTGAAACCGATACATACCCGCAATTCTTTCTAATGGGGCAGGGATCGGACCGAGCAATTGTATACCAGATACCCCGTTAACTGGAACCAAATCTGTCAAAAAGTCGACGACTAGTTTAATACTTAGCCCTTGTGCTCTAACTATGGCCATATTAGTAATAGGCGGTAAGTCGGCGTCATCACGCTCGCTTAACGCAAAGCGTGCAAAATCTTGGTAACCATTATTGACCAAATCTTGTAAAAGAGGATGTTCGGGAAAATGTGTTTGTAATAACACCTGGCCAGGCTCTCCTGAGCGACCAGCACGTCCTGCTACTTGAGTCACTAACTGCGCTAAATGTTCCGTTGCTCTGAAATCGCAGGAATATAGGCCGCTGTCTACGTCTAAAATTATGACAAGGCTTACATCAGCAAAGTGATGACCTTTTGCAAGCATTTGCGTACCTACTAATATGCGCGCTCCACCTAAATTAATTTCGTCGAGGGCTTTCTCTAAACTGCCTTTACGACGAGTTGAATCGCGATCAATACGGGTTACTGGTGTATCAGGAAACTCGTTTGTTAAAAATTCTTCTATTTGTTCAGTCCCTTTACCATTAGGGAATATTTGCGTGCTCCCGCAATCAGGGCATTGATGAGGTACTTGATGTTGGTCGCCACAATGGTGGCAAATCATTTGACCAATCGCTTTATGGAACGTGGCACTAGTACTGCAACGATTACATTCACTTAACCAACCACATTCATGGCAAATAAGTGTAGGTGAAAAACCACGACGATTTAAAAACACCATAACCTGTTTACCACGATTTAAATGTTGGCGCATAGTAGCAAGGCTTGCGTGAGCAATACCCGCCTGATCGGGCTGGCCTTTCATGTCGAGTAATTTAAATTGGTTATCGGTTGAGGTTTGAGCGCGCTCAGTCAAGCTTAATAGTTGGTACTTATTATTAATGGCTTTATGCAAGGTTTCGAGCGCTGGAGTAGCACTGCCGAGTATAAGTGGGATTTTATGCTGGAATGCACGATAAGCTGCTAAATCTCGAGCATGGTAACGAAGGGTATCTTGTTGTTTAAATGATGAGTCGTGTTCCTCGTCAACTACAATCATACCGAGCTTTAAAAAGGGTAAAAAAATACTTGATCGCGTACCTATTACAACAGCGCAACTCCCTTTTTCGCAAAAGCGCCATGTTTGAAGGCGTTCGTTATCGGTAAGTGCAGAATGCCATAACATGATGGGTGTATCTGGAAAGCGGCGACGAAAACGGTTAACCGTTTGAGGGGTAAGGCCTATTTCGGGGACAAGTACTAAGGCTTGTTCACCTCGCTTTAATACTTCTTCAAGACATTGAAGATAGACTTCGGTTTTACCACTACCAGTAACCCCTTCTAATAAAAACGTGTTAAAGCCTTTGCTTTGATTAATTGCAGTGCAAGCTACGGCTTGTTCCTTGTTCAGTGTAGGCTTACTACCCACTGTTGGTGCAGTACTTTGCCACTGATTATCATGTTCTATGGTTTGTGTAACAAGCGCTTTTGCAATAAGGCTATCGATAGTTTTTTTACTAAAGCCGAGTGCTTTGAGCTCGGTTAATGATGATTTACCTGACTGTGCAAGTTGCTTTAATAAGTTAAGTTGAGTTTTTGCTTTGAGTGACGGAAGTTTTGATCCTTTTTCTGTCAGCATAACCATATTGATACTGGTTTTATCCGGTGACTCACCTTGGCGCAGCGCACTAGGTAGCGCTATATGAATTGTTTCGCCGAGTGGGTAACAGTAATAGCGAGATGTAAAACTCAAAAGCGCAATGTGTTCAGATGATAAAATAGGCGCGTCATCAATGATTTCGATGATGGATTTTATTTTGTTTTCGGGGACGTCGGTCTTGCTTTTAATAGCTAAAACAACGGCGACTTTTTTTTGGTTACCAAAAGGCACAAACACACGCATACCCGGTTTAAGTGGTGATGCCATGCCATCGAGTTGCTTATCTACTTTATAATCAAAGGTGCGCGGTAAGGGGACTTTTATAGCGACTTCAGCAAAACACATAGCAACTCAACTCATAAAATTAATGATGTAATGTACTAAAAATAACGTTAAAAACCTACTAGCAAATATTGCTTGCTTAAGTGTCTGCCTACTTTTTTAGCAAAACAGTTAATAATAGCTTGTGTGTTTGATGGTAGTTGGATAAAATCCGCGACCAACAAATTTGTTTTAACGACGTATGGTGCCAGACTTCGGGTTTGGAGAGCGATGCGGCCTTAACTAGAGGTTTCTATGAAAGAAGGTATTCACCCTAAGTACGAAGTAATTTCTGCAACTTGTTCATGCGGCAATAAATTCGAAACAAGCTCTACTCTATGTAAAGACATTCACCTTGACGTATGTTCAGCGTGTCACCCTTTTTACACTGGTAAGCAAAAAGTTTTAGACACTGGCGGACGTGTTGATCGTTTCAACAAGCGTTTCGGTGCACTTGGTAGCAAGAAGTAATTTTTGCTGTCTCGTTAAATTAAGCACCTTAGGGTGCTTTTTTTATGCTTTTAATTTAGTTATACCAATTTAATAGTAATAACGTTTCGATTTAAAAAATTAAGTGTTACACGAACGGCGTCAATATTTTTTAATATAGGACAACTAAATAACAAATTATTTAGCTTATTGCTCGATTTTCATATTCCCCTGCTATGCATAACTATTTCCTGTTCTTATTCTGAATATGCATAAACCTTTACAGACAAACCGCAAATTATTCTCTATATTTTTAATTAGTTCATTTTTTAACTAAGTGGTTAAATGCAGCTAACGTGAAGTTATATGTTTTTAAAGTATGTGAATAAGCCTATTTTTGCTTATTTTTATAGGACTTTATTAAGATATTTTATAAAAAATAATGAAAGAACAATTGTGCCTTTAGAATCCGTTATTGGATGAATTTTTATTTATAAAGTGTCGATATAATTTACAAAAGTTATTGAAAAACCTCTTAAAATTAATCGAACTAGCATATAACAGGATAGACCTGATATTGCTTGGAATTTAAAAATAATAAGGGTATCGTAGCCTAAACTTCACCTCTCACTTTTACTTTAATTGCAGGATACAATCGCGTTATGTCAGACTTTCGTGAACAAGCACTACACTATCATTCGCACCCCGTTCCAGGAAAAATTAGCATTGAACTAACAAAGCCTGCTGAAACGGTAAAAGATCTCGCATTAGCATATAGCCCAGGAGTTGCAGAACCCGTACGTGAAATCGCTGCAGACCCTGCAAACGCTTATAAATACACAGGTAAAGGGAATATGGTTGCGGTTATCACTAATGGTACTGCAATTTTAGGCTTAGGTAATTTAGGCCCACTTGCTTCAAAACCTGTAATGGAAGGTAAGGCGTTACTGTTTAAGCGATTTGCTGGCCTTGATTCTATTGATATCGAAGTGAAACACCGCACTACTGAAGACTTTATTAATACAGTTGCTAATATTGCCGACACGTTTGGCGGAATTAACCTTGAAGATATTAAGGCGCCAGAGTGTTTTGAAATAGAAAAAGCATTGATTGAGCGCTGCAGTATCCCGATATTTCATGATGATCAGCACGGTACTGCCATTGTAACTGCTGCGGGTATGTTGAACGCGCTTGAGGTGCAAGGCAAGTCTATCGAAAATGCGACTATTGTGTGTTTGGGTGCTGGTGCTGCTGCGGTTGCTTGTATGGAGCTGTTAATTAAGTGTGGTGCTTTGCGCGAGCACATTTATATGCTTGACCGTAAAGGTGTTATTCATACTCGTCGTGATGACTTAAATGAATACAAAAAACTTTTTGCTAACAATACAGACAAGCGCACGTTGCAAGATGTTATTGAAGATGCAGATGTATTTGTTGGTGTATCGGGGCCTAATTTATTAGCTGCCGATGATTTAAAACTAATGGCAGAAAAACCAGTTGTGTTTGCTTGTTCAAACCCAGATCCAGAAATTGATCCTGCACTGGCTCATTCTGCTCGAAACGATCTAATTATGGCAACGGGTCGATCAGATTACCCTAACCAAGTTAATAATGTTCTGTGTTTTCCGTTTATATTCCGCGGTGCTCTTGATGTACGCGCCAGTGCAATAAATGATGAAATGAAAATTGCAGCTGTAGAAGCGATTAGAAGTATTGCCAAAGAGCCTGTACCTGCTGAAGTACTGACGGCTGCGGGTGTTGACAAGCTGGAGTTTGGTGATAAGTATATTATTCCAAAACCAATGGATCCTCGTTTATTACCACGCATTGCAAAAGCGGTTGCAATAGCTGCTGTAGAGTCAGGTGTTGCACAAATTGATTTACCAGAAAACTATATGGAATAACGACTAAGTTGTAATTTAGACACAAAAAAACCTCAATTAATTGAGGTTTTTTTGTGTCTAAATTACGTTTAGTCTTCGTTTAAAACAGGCACTTCTAGCCCCATTTCTTGCATTATTTTTTTCACTTCTTCAGGCACTTTTTCGGCGTTATCCTTACGTAAGTCGTCGTCGTTAGGCAAAGGTTGACCGGTAAATGCATGTAAAAATGCTTCACAAAGTAATTCACTATTTGTTGCATGACGTAAGTTATTAATTTGACGACGCGTGCGTTCGTCCGTTAATACCTTTAATACATTTAGTGGGATTGAAACGGTAATTTTTTTTACTTGTTCTGATTTTTTCCCGTGTTCTGCGTATGGGTGAATATACTCACCATTCCATTTAGCCATAAGATGTATCGTCGCCTCAGATTAATAATTGCTCATATGCACTACAATGCATATGAATATGCGTGAAATTCTATCTATTTAAAAAAGATAGTCAAATACTAGTTGTTTAGCCATCTGGAGCTTTAAATGTTTTGACATCTTTAATAAGATAAATTACTCTTTTAGACGTCTAAACATCCAAATTAAATAGGTGACGAATATGAGCGAAAAAAATAAAGCAACCATTGCAGTAAGAAGTGGTGTTGAAGCAGACAAACATCATGGCGCAGTTGTCGCACCTATTTACTTATCAACCACCTATTCGTTTGCCGACTTTGATACAAAGCGTCAATACGATTACGGGCGAAGTGGTAACCCCAATCGTGATATTTTAGCCGAAACCTTGGCTGAGCTTGAAGGTGGCGCACGCGGTATTATTACTGCTACGGGTATGTCTGCCGTTCACTTGGCTACGCAAATCCTGAATCATGACGATACGTTAGTGATCCCACATGATTGTTACGGCGGAAGCTATCGTTTATTTACTTCACTGCAAAAGCGCGGTTTGCTCAAGCTAGAAGTTTTAGATTTAACACAAGCACAAAGTTTAGATAAAATTTTAGCAATTAAACCTAAGCTAATTTGGATAGAAACACCAAGTAACCCATTACTACGCTTAACTGATATTAAAGCAATAACCGATGTTGCTAAGCAGTGCGGTGCTTTAGTCGCTGCCGATAACACATTTTTATCACCAGCATTACAAAACCCTATTAAATTTGGTGTTGATATAGTTGTACATTCCACCACCAAGTACATTAATGGTCATTCAGATGTAGTGGGCGGTGCGGTGATTGCTGCTTCACAAGAGCTGGGCGATGAACTGGCATGGTGGGCAAATAATATAGGTATTACAGGTGCGCCATTTGATAGTTATTTAACATTGCGCGGGTTGCGAACACTAAATGTGCGTTTAAAGCAGCATCAAGAAAATGCATTAGCGATTGCTAAATATTTAGAAAAATCGGAATTTGTTCGCCAAGTTTATTACCCTGGTCTTGAATCACACCCACAGCATGAATTAGCCAAAGCGCAGCAACTAGGCTTTGGTGGCATGGTGAGTTTTGATATTAAAGGTGACATAAACGATGCTGCGGCGTTTTTAACCAGCTTACGTGACTTTAGCTTGGCAGAGTCTTTGGGAGGAGTAGAGAGCCTAATATGCCATCCTGCAACCATGACCCATGCTGGCATGGAGCCTAAAGCTCGTCTTGATGCGGGAGTGGGCGATACACTTATTCGAGTTTCAGTAGGTATAGAAGATATAAACGACTTATTAGCTGATTTAGAGCGCGTGTTTCAGCTTGTAAAGCCTGGCAGTAAAGCAAATTTAAACAAAGGAGCTGGCGGTGACATTAAATTAAGTGCCGCTCATCCAGCGCTTTGGTGAACAATATGACACAAACAGTACATAAATTTGGTGGTTCAAGCCTTAGTTCGGCTCAACGGTATGAGCGGGTTGCGAGTATTATTTTAGAGCATACTCAGCCGGGCGATTGTGTTGTTGTATCTGCGGCGGGAAAAACAACCGATACTTTGGTGAAGTTATGGCAAAGCTATCAGCAACAAGATACGCATGTCGTTGCTGATATATTGCTGCAATTAAATAATCATCAAACTGATTTAATCACACAGTTACTCCATGCAGATCTTAAGCGAACTGCTTTAACGCGTTTGCATAGTGAACTAACAGCGATTAGTGAATTGATAAAAAACCAAGGCTTGGAAGAGGCTCCCTTGCTTGCTTATGGTGAGGTCTGGTCTGCACGCTTATTGGCGCTTTACCTTACGCAATTAAATATTAATGCTTGTGACCTTGATGCTCGAACACTTTTTACATTAAATAATGGGCAATTGTTACATACCCAAAATGCGCAGCAATGTGCGAAGTTTATAACCCCAGACTACATTAATGTTGTCACAGGCTTTATTGCATCAAATACGTTGGGTGACACGGTTACACTTGGTCGCAATGGGAGTGACTATAGTGCAACCTTACTTGCTAATTACTGCCATGCTAAGCAGGTGTGTATTTGGACTGATACACAAGGTGTATACAGCACAGACCCTCGCAAAGTTAGTAAAGCGGTTAAATACAATAAAGTGTGTAGAGGTCAAGCTAACCTATTAGCGCGATTAGGTAACCCTGTTTTACACGCTAAAACGCTTTCTCCTTTAAGAAACAGCGATATAAAACTATCTGTTCGTAGTAGTTTTGATGTGCAAGCAACGCCTACAGATATAGTTAAAGAAGGAAATGTAAAACAAAAGCGTTTTATTACCACGTTAAACAACATCGATTTATTAACAGTTGAAAAGCTGGCCGAAGGCGAAGTCGCAGATGTTAGCCAGCTGATTCAACACAGCATTCATCACTTTAGTCAAAATGGTGAAACTTATTTAGTTGTCCCCTCTGCTTCAGCATATAAAGTTGTTAGTTATTTTGAGGGTAGAGCAAACATTAGCGAGTCGAGCTTAAATGGCTGTGCGGTTGTAGCGCCTGTTAATGATATTTCAAAATTGAATGTATTGGCTATTGATACGTTAAATGCTCATGCCATCGAGCCGCGCTTTATTCACCAAGACAGTGGATACATTTTACTATTAACGGATCAGTTTATAGATAGCGATATACTCAGTGTTTTACACGATAAGCTTATTAATAAAGGCCAAGAAGTCGCTTTAATAATTGCGGGCCTTGGAAATGTGGGAGAGGTATTTATAGAGCAGCTGTCAGCTCAATTCGAGCGTTTCTCTGATGACTTTACAATTAAATTGGTTGGGTTAATACGCTCTGAAACGTTACTTTTTAATCCCAGTGGTATAAACATTGCTGATTGGAAAACGCATTTTCTCTCACAAAGCAAAGCTTATAATAACCAAACATTACTAAACATAATTAGTGAACTTGATTATGAGCATAAAGTGGTTGTTGATATTACCGCAAGCGAGGCATTTAGCCAGTTATACCCGGAGTTTGTTGCATTAGATTGCCACTTGATCAGTGCTAACAAATACGCTGGAACTGCAGATACAGCATGGTATAAAGCTTTGCGTACGAGTATTAGTGAGCGAAATTTGCATTGGCGCTACAACACAAGCGTAGGTGCAGGCTTACCTGTTAACTTTGCATTGGCAGATTTGCAAAACAGTGGTGACAAAATCACTCGTATTGAAGGTGTTTTTTCAGGCACGTTATCGTGGTTATGCAGTAAGTTTGACGGAACAATACCATTTTCTGATCTGGTGCTTGAAGCACAAAAAATGGGGTTCACAGAGCCCGATCCGCGTGAAGATTTATCAGGGCGTGATATGCAGCGTAAACTGCTTATACTTGCCAGAGAGCTTGGTTTAGAACTCGACCTTGATGATATAAGCTTATCAGCACTCATGCCCGAAACGCTTGCTATAGGAAGTTGGGACGACTTTTTAGCTAATGAATCCACCCTCAATGACTTTATTGACGCTCATGCTGCAAATGCCAAAGCACAAAGTTCCGTACTTCGTTACACGGGTTTACTTGAAATTACGGAAAACAAAGTAACCGCTCAAGTAGGTATTACTTATACTCCTATTGGTGATGCGTTAGCTAATTTAACACCTGGCGATAATATTTTTGTCATTAATAGTAAGTGGTATAGCGCTAACGCTCTTGTGATTCAAGGGCCTGGTGCGGGTAAGGAAGTAACCGCGGCGGGTATTCATTCTGACTTATATTGGCTGGTACAAAATATAAAATAAAGGTTACAAGGGCCTTGTATCAATCCGCAATAATACCTAATCATTTTGCGGGGCTAAACGTGTCGCTACATGCGTTAAAAAATTCTTATTTAGAACAGCTAAATTTGGTATCAACTAAAAACGGCAGCCAATGGCTGCCGTTCTTTATTTAAAACAGTTCTTCTTCTGTTTTAGTGTCTTCTTCAAATATATCTGTTGGTTGAGACATTACGTATTTTGTGGGGGCGGTGCCTTTGTCAAAATACTCAAAGCGACTGGTGTAATCATTTTTATGACTTAATAAACCGGTTTCTAAATCAATCCGAATAGACACTAAACCTTCTGGCGGCTCTATGGGGGCTTCAGGTTTACCTTCAAGCGCAACTTTCATAAACTCAACCCAAGCCGGTTGTGCTGTTTTAGCGCCAGATTCAGCCCCTGATATTTGCCCGCTATCAAGATTATTATTGTATGAAGTCCTGCCTAGCGGGTTGCCAGGGTTATCAAAACCAACCCATACCGAGGTCATAACATTTCGATTAAAGCCACTAAACCAAGTATCTACAGAGTCATTAGTTGTGCCTGTTTTTCCTGATAGATCACGACGGCCTAATGCTTGAGCGCGCCAACCTGTTCCTGACCAACCCGTTTTATGTGACCAGTTTCCACCTCCCCAAACAGCGCTATGCATTGCTTGAGCAATTAAAAATGCATTTTGTTTTGATATGACCTGAGGGGCACATTTTAATTGTGGCGTATCAGTATTTTGTTGTGGGAATAATCCAGTAGCATTGTCTGGGGTTAATGACTGATCTGAAGTGTCGTCACACACCACTGAAGGATTAGCTTTAAACAAACTATTACCGTAAGCATCTTGGATTTCTGAGATAAAGTACGGCTCAATCAAATGCCCACCATTCGCAAATGCACTCATACCGCGTGCTAGTTCAATTGGAGTAATTGAAGCACTGCCCAGTGCTAAGGATTCACTGCGGTTGATGTCTGAATTTTTAAAGCCAAATTTTAGTAAGTGATCTGCTGTTCGTTGCAAACCAACACCTCGGAGCAAACGAACTGATATTACGTTTTTAGATTGTGCTAACGCGCGACGAATTCTAATTGGGCCATTGTAAACAGCCGGACTATTCTTAGGTCGCCATGCCACACCTTGGCTTTTATCCCACTGATTAATTGGCGCATCGTTTAAAATTGAGGCGAGCGTATAGCCGTTTTCAAGCGCAGCAGAATAAATAAATGGTTTTATGTTTGACCCCACTTGGCGCTTTGCTTGAATAGCTCGGTTGTATTGGCTCTGTTCAAAGCTATAGCCGCCAACAATGGCTTTAATGCGGCCATCTTGTGGGTCAAGTGAAACAATTGCGCTTGATGCTTCAGGTAGTTGGCTTAGTTCATACTCGTTATTGCTGTTCTTACGCACCCAGATTTGCATTCCTGGCGTTAATATTTCAGTTGCCGAAGTTGGAGCAAAACCTTGGCGATAACGAGTTATGTATTTGCGTGCCCATTTTAAGTTGTCCCAATTCAGGTTTATTTGCTCTGCATTTTTAAGCAATACCGTGGCATTTTTTTCATCCACGTTAATAACAGCAGCTGCTTTCAGTGTACCTATCTCTTTGGCTTCATTGAGTTTAGCTAGTATTTTCTCTTCACTTAGCGCTGATTGTTTTTCAGGGTCCCATAAAATAGCGGTTGGGCCTCTAAAGCCATGACGCATATCGTAGCTATGAAGATTATTAACCAGCGCGGTTTGCGCCGCTTTTTGTACTTTAGACTCAACAGAGGTAAATATCTTAAAGCCTGAATTATACGCCTTGTCTATTCCGTAACGTGAAACCATTTCTGCACGCACCATTTCAGAAATGTACGGTGCGTATAAATCTATTTCAGCACCATGAAAGTAAGCGGTGATAGGTTGGCTTGTTGCATCATCATACACGTCTTGTGTTATGTAGTTTTCAGTTAATAAACGACCAAGTACAACATTACGGCGTGCTTTTGCACGGGTAGGGTTACGAATTGGGTTTAACGCCGAAGGCGCTTTTGGCAAGCCAGCAATCATCGCCATTTGAGCAAGCGTTAAGTCTTTTAACTCTTTACCGTAATAAACTTGAGCGGCAGCTCCAATACCAAAGGCGCGGTTACCTAGCTCGATTTTGTTTAGGTAAAGCTCTAAAATTTCATCTTTAGTAAGTACATTTTCTATGTGTAGAGCGATGAATATCTCTTTTATTTTACGGATATAAGCTTTTTCTCGGGTTAAGAAAAAATTACGTGCAAGTTGCATGGTAATAGTACTAGCACCTTGTTTTTTCTCGCCTGTAGAAATAAGAACAATAGCAGAGCGAACTATGCCAATAGGGTCTATACCTATATGGTCATAAAAGCGATTATCTTCAGTTGCTAAAAATGCATCAATTAAAGGTTGTGGGATTTCATCAATAGTGACCGGAATTCGACGTTTTTCACCAAATTGATTGATCAAAAGGCCATCTTTAGTGAATACTTGCATAGGAGTTTGTAATTGCACGTCTTTTAAAACTTGCACACTGGGGATATCAGGTTTAACGTAGTAATAAAGACTGATCAAAGTTATCAGACCGATTAACGTACAAATGATAAAAAATTGTAAAGTTCGTTTTAATAAAATCACTTATATTTCCCTAAATGGACTCCCAATTGCGAGTTTGGACTGATAGTATATATTGATTAAAAAATGAATAATATTTTTTCAGAAAAAAATTATAACTTGTTTATTATTAAAACAAAGGCCAAGTTGCAAACATGCTAAGTCAACTATTTCAAAAGCCGTCGCCAATGATGGTAGGAATTGATATCGGATCGCACTCGATTAAAGCGGTGCTTCTGAGAGAAATTGAAAGTGGATTTCGATTAGAAGCGCTAGCAATTGAGCCTATGCCTAAAGGTGCGATGAGTGAACGAACGATTCAAGATATTGAAGCGATTGGTAATGTAATAACAAAATTAAAAAGAAAATTACCTAAGTCACTTAAAAATGCAGCAGTGGCGGTGTCAGGGCAAACGGTTATTACAAAAGTAATTTTTATGGATGTGTCGTTGAGCGATGCAGAACTTGAATCTCAAATTGAAATTGAAGCAGATAGTTTAATACCTTACCCACTCGATGAAGTTAGCTTAGACTTTGAAAAGCTCTCTACTAACGAAGCTGACCCGAGTAAAATGAATGTATTACTTTCAGCTGCCCGAACAGAAAGTGTTGAAGCACGTGTTGGCGCATTAGAAGAGGCTAATCTCGATACTAAGATTGTTGATGTAGAAAGTTACGCCTTAAGCCGTGCGATGGACGTTTATTATCAACAGCTACCAAGCGATGCCTTCAATAAGTGTGTTGCTGTTGTAGATATTGGTGCCGTACTCATGCTTGTAAGTGTTGTGCAAGCTGGTGAAACTATTTATACACGTGACCAGGTTTTTGGTGGTGATCAATACACAAATAGTATTGTTAACTACTACAACAAAGGGTTTGACGAAGCTGAAATAGGTAAAACATCAGGCGACTTACCTCCTAATTATACTTTTGAGGTATTAGCACCATTTCAAACAGCGTTGCTTCAGCAAGTACGTAGAGCGGTGCAAATGTTTTTAACAACGAGTGGCAAAGAACAAATAGACTATATTGTGCTTACCGGTGGAACTTCTATGATCAAAGGGCTTGATCGCTTATTAATTGAAGAATTAGGTATACACAGTGTTGTTGCAGAACCGTTTGCAAATATGGAAATTTCTCCAAAAGTAGATCGTAATGTTATGCAACGTCACCGAACACAGTTTGCAATTGCAACAGGTTTGGCATTAAGGAGCTTTTCATCATGCCACATATAAATCTATTGCCTTGGCGAGAACTGCAGCGCGAAGAATCTAAAAAGAAATTTTTAACCATACTAGTTGGAATTGTTTTAGCTTGTTTTTTAAGTATGTACTTATTAAGTATGTTTTACAGTGCATTAAAAGACGGGCAAAACTTAAAAAATAATTACTTAAGTTCTGAAATAAGCATGCTTGATCGAAAGATCAGTGAGATTAGAGAATTAGACAAACGAAAAGAAAACCTACAGCAGCGAATGCGATTAATCGAAGAGCTGCAAAGTAGCCGTAACCTTGGCACACAAATTATGGATGAAGTAACAAAAATAGTACCTCAAGGTATTTACTTAACAAAGCTGGAGCGCAGAGGGAACCAGATTTATGTACTTGGCCGAAGTGAATCAAATAACCGTTTATCTACTATGATCCGCCAGGTACAAAGTTCGTATTTGTTAGAGCGTTTGACCATGCAAGATATTGTTGCAGGTGATCAGTCTTCGCGTTTACTAAGCGACTTTAGTATGGAGTTTTACGTAAAACCATTTGATGAGATTGGTGAGGTACGTAATGAACCTTGATTTTAAAGCGCTTGGCGAAATAGATTGGAATGAAATTGAGTTAGACAATATTGGTGATTGGCCTGCTGCTGTAAAAGTAATTTGCTGTGCATTTGTTGCTGGGCTCATATTATTTTTTAGCTATAGCTTGTTAGTTTCTGATGAGATTGATAGCTACCATAATGCGGTATCAAAAGAGGTCGACTTAAGAAGTACCTACAGAACAAAATACGCTGTAGCGAGTAAGCTAGATATTTATCGCCAACAAATGATAGAAATGGAAGATAAGTTTTCTCAATTACTTAAGCGGTTACCGACATCAAACGAAATACCCGGCTTACTTGACGATTTATCTTATGTTGGCACAACGAGCGGTTTAACATTTTTAAAAATTGGTTGGTTACCTGAAGTAGAGAAAGAGTTTTATACAGAGCTACCTATCAAAATAGAAGTAGTAGGTACTTATCATGAATTTGGTGAATTTGTTGGCAAAGTTGCTCAGTTACCACGAATAGTTAGTTTGCATGACTTTTCTATTACGTCTTCTGGCGAAAAACAACTAACATTTAGTGTTGTAGCAAAAACTTACCGCTATGAAGAAGGAGTTAAAAAATGAGGCTCCTTCATTTAATGCCGCTATTGGCTGTTGTTGCGTTAGTGGGGTGTAACGACGATACCTCGGAACAAAAAGAGTTTATTGACCAGGTAAAAGCAAGCACAACGCCTAAAGTTGAGTCGATTCCTGAACTTACTCAATTTGAGATTTTTGAATATAGTGCTGGAAATTTACGAAGTCCATTTGTGGCACCTCAACCTGAAATAATTCAGAACAAACTGACGCAAATAAAAAACTGTTTACACCCTGACCCAGACAGGCGCAGAGAGCCATTAGAAAAATACCCGTTAGATAATTTAGCAATGAAAGGTACAATTGGTTCAAGTGGTCAAGTTTGGGCGCTTATAACTGCTGCAGATGAAACATTACATCGTGTAACGATTGGTAATTATTTGGGCAGTTACGATGGCAAGGTAAAAGCTGTGAGTAACGATTTTATAGAATTAGTTGAATTAATCCCTGATGGGTCTGGTTGTTGGAAAGAGCGCCTGACTAAACTGGAAATGTTAGAGGCGGCAACTGATGGCGCAAATTAATAATAAAAAAGGTAAAAATAACATGCATAAGGATGTTCTTTGGTTTAATCGCATTGCGAGAGCCTTATTTGCAACAGCCGCTTTGGTTTGTGCTAACAATGCTTTGGCAGGACCATTGCTTTACGATGTACGTTATAACCCATTACTTAAAGGTGAAACCGAACTACAGCTTGTTTTCGACGAAGAGATAACTTTAGAACCACAAATTCAAGTATTTAACAGCCCAGCGCGTATTGAAATGTTTTTTGATACCGCAGAGTTAGAATTAGGATTAAATGACGTTGAAGTTAATCAAGCAGGTATTAGTAGTGTCACCAATGTGTTATCTGAGCAAGGTTTAAAGGTAACAGTTAATCTAGACAGATTAAAAATGTATGAAACAGAAGTTAATAACAACTTAGTTTCAATACGTGTATCGGATAACCCATTAACCGGTTCAGTAACTGAAGATGAAGCCGTTCTGACAGGTGATGTGAGTGGAAACTACATTAACCGCATCCAATCTATTGATTTTAGACGTGGTGAGAAAGGTGAGGCAAAGGTACTTGTATTTTTACAAGACACTCAAGCTGCTATAGAGGTTCACGAAAGTGGCGGCAAAATTTACGCAGATTTTCACCATACAGATATTCTGGACGATCTACTTTATGAGTTAGATGTTTTAGACTTTGGTACTATTGTTAGTACTATCGAAACATTTAAAGAAGAAGGGCGAAGCCGCGTTGTTATAGAACCTAATGCCGAGTTTACATTCACGTATCAGCAAATAGACAATATTCTTACCCTCACTGTTGAAAAAGATGAAACTCAAAATGCTTACCTAGATGGTGGTAAAGAGTATCAAGGTCGACCAATGACCTTAAACTTTCAAGATATTTCAGTCCGTGCAGCATTACAAATTATCGCAGGCTATAACGACTTTAACTTAGTAACAAGTGATTCTGTTACCGGTAACATTACCTTGCGCTTAGATGGCGTGCCGTGGGACCAAGCACTTGATGTCGTATTACGTATAAAAGGGTTGGACAAGCGTATGGATGGCTCTATCTTAATGGTAGCGCCAGCAGAAGAACTTGCAGCCCGTGAAGCAAAAGATCTAAAAGCAAAGCAGCAAGTTGAAGATTTAGAGCCGCTTTACAGCGAATATATGCGATTGAATTATGCCAAAGCTGAAGACTTTGCTGACTTACTTAAAACAGATATTAATAGCATCATTACCCCACGCGGAAGTGTGTCGGTTGATCAGCGTACTAACACTTTACTCGTTAAAGATACTGTTAAGAGCATAGAAAATATTAGACGTATGATTGAAACCTTGGACATACCGGTTCAACAGGTTGTTATTGAATCTCGTATGGTAACAGTGCGTGATAACGTAACTGAGGACCTAGGTGTTCGTTGGGGATTTAGCGATCAGCAAGGTAGTGATGGCATATCTGGTTCTTTAGAAGGTGCTGAAACCATTTCAAATGGGGTAATCCCTGACTTAACAGATAGATTAAATGTAAATCTACCTATTACAAACCCAGCGGCAAGTATAGGCCTCCACATAGCAAAACTTGCCAACGGGACATTAATCGATTTAGAGTTAAGTGCGCTTGAAGAAGAGAATAAAGGCGAGATTATTGCAAGCCCGCGTATTATTGCTGCCAATCAGCAAAAAGCGCGCATTGAACAAGGTACTGAAATACCCTATACAGAATCAGCTTCTAGTGGTGCAACAACGGTAAGCTTTAAAAAAGCAGTACTTAGTTTAGAGGTGACACCACATATAACGCCTGATAATAAAGTAATTTTAGACTTAATTATCACGCAAGATACACGTGGCGATACTGTACAAACAGGTACCGGTGAGGCCGTTTCGATAGATACTCAAGAAATTCAAACACAAGTATTAGTAGAAAACGGGCAGACTATCGTACTGGGTGGGATTTTCCAACAGCAGATAATCAACACTACAAATAAAGTGCCAGTGTTAGGTGATATTCCTTATGTTGGTAGGTTGTTTAAAAGCACCAGTGAATTTAATGAAAAGCGTGAATTGCTTATTTTCGTGACACCAAAAATACAAATAGATTAAAATAAGGTACTTTTTTGTTAATCAACGGGTGATTATTTAGTTTAATTGCTCGTTATGTGGCTTTTTATTCTAATTGACTTGAAATACCCCTGCAATTACTGAGATAATCCCCTCCTTAATTTTGGGGCCAGGTCGTTAGGCGGGGTTTTATTTCAAATTTTAGAGTTCGTTTGTACTAAAAGATATGGCTGAGAAACGTAATATATTTCTAATTGGCCCCATGGGGGCTGGAAAAAGCACAATTGGTCGTCACATTGCCGATCAATTACACCTTGAATTTGTTGATTCTGATCAAGAAATCGAACGCCGCACGGGTGCAGATATTGCCTGGGTATTCGATCTTGAAGGTGAAGAAGGCTTTAGACTTCGTGAAGAATCTGTTATTGGCGACCTAACTGAAATGCAAGGTATTGTACTTGCTACAGGTGGTGGTTCAGTAATGAGTAAAGAAGTTCGAAACAAGCTTTCGGCTCGTGGTATCGTTGTATACCTAGAGACACCTATTGAAAAGCAAGTTGCACGCACACAACGCGACAAGCGTCGCCCGTTACTGCAAACAGAAGAAGCACCTCGTGATGTACTAGAGCGCTTAGCAGAAGAACGCGAACCGTTATATAAAGAAGTGGCTGATTTTGTTGTACGCACTGATGAGCAAAGCGCTAAAGTTGTTGCAAATCAAATCATTGAGAAACTAGATTTTTAAAACCAATACATAATAAAGGATTAGCTGAGCATGCTTAAATTAACTGTTAATTTGGACGAGCGAAGTTATCCTATTTATATTGGGCAATCTGCACTTCAAGATAATGGCCGTCTAATTCATCATATTGGTGATTGTCGGCCTATCATCATTACTAATGACACAATTGAACCTTTATATCTACAAGGCTTACTTGATTCATTAGCTGAATTAAATCCTCTTTCCTTTATCATACCTGATGGTGAGCAATACAAGTCACTAGAGTGGTTTGAAAAAATATCCGCTTTTTTACTGCAAAATAATTGTGGTCGCGATACTTGTTTGATTGCATTAGGTGGTGGCGTAGTTGGTGATTTAACTGGTTTTGTAGCTGCATGTTATCAACGTGGCGTGCCGTTTATTCAAATACCTACAACACTTTTATCGCAAGTGGATTCATCTGTTGGTGGAAAAACAGCGGTGAACCATCCGTTAGGAAAAAACATGATTGGGGCTTTTTATCAGCCACAAGCTGTTTTTATTGATACTCAGTCTCTTCATACACTCCCAAAAAGAGAGTTTGCGGCAGGAATGGCTGAAGTTATCAAGTATGGTTTAATATACGATACCGAGCTTTTTACTTATTTAGAGCAAAATATTGGAAACTTACAGCAGCTAAATGAAACATGCCTGCAGCATATCATTTATAGGTGCTGTGAAATTAAAGCGTTAATCGTTGCTGAGGATGAAAAAGAACAAGGTCTCAGAGCATTGCTAAACCTGGGGCATACCTTCGGCCACGCAATTGAAGCCCAAATGGGTTATGGTAAGTGGCTTCATGGTGAAGCTGTTGCTACGGGTATGGTGTTAGCTTCTCAGTTAGCTCACACTCGAGGTGACTTAACGCAGCAGGATGTAGCGCGTATTGTGGATGTTATTAAACAATATAACTTACCAACTGAAGTACCTGCAGATATGACGAGTGAACAATTTTTATTGCATATGCGCAAAGATAAAAAAAATAAAAAAGGAACTATCCGTTTTATTTTACCCACTCAATTTGGTCAATGTGCACTGGTAGACAATGTATCTGACGATCAAGTCCGAGCATTAATCGAGCACTAAATGCAGTCACAAATTTTACCAAGCCGTGCGGCTTTGGTGGATAGAATCGCACTGCAATTTGAATATGGTCAAAACCTTATTATTTTACTGGGCACATCAGGCCTAGGAAAAAGCTATCTGCTTGAAACCTTTATTACCGATAAATACAACGACTTTAATAAAGCATTTGTACAGTCGAGTGCAAAATTGACAGACGCTCAGTTAATGAGCGATCTATTAGAGCAAAGCTTTAACAACCCGTTGGTTGATCATAATTTAAGTTTGTCTGAAAATTTTTATCAGTTACTTAATCAACAGCAACCGGGCTCCTGTTTATGGGTTATTGACGGTGGTAGGCACTTATCAGAAGAGTTTTTAGTTGAGCTGGAGCTGCTAGCTAAAAATAGCCCAATCACTCTTTATATTATGATTGCCTCAGCTGCAAAGTTACCGGTTGAACATGCAGTTGAAATTCATCTTGAACGCCTCCCTCTTCATGAAAGTAAGCAGTTAATGGGATGGTACTTTGAAAAGCTTCCTCACGATGAAGATCCTGTTTTCCAAGCTTTTTTAGCTGAAGCTAATGGTAATCCTAGTTTATTGCTTGCATGGCAACAAGATGAGTACATCGCAGATGTCAAAGTTAAAGATAAAGTATCATGGCGTGTACATTTACTGGTACTTATGTTGCTCATTATGTTCTTAATTATAGGCTTGTTATATAAGTCAGATATGAGTGATTGGTGGCAAAAGCATTATGAGCAAGGCACCATTGAGGTTGATAGCACTGCTATTCCAGTGAGCCAGGCTATTGCACCTATACCTGACACAGTAACAAAAGAAAAAGTAGCCGACATAAAGCCTACCGCTGAAGGTGAAAGAAAAAACGATATATCCGCGATCATGCAAAGCTTAAATGCAGGCAACGAGATCAATGAGCCTATTAGCTCTGATACACTCATAAAAGATGAACCTGTTAAAGAGCTTGTGCAATCAAAAGTTAACAATGAGGTTGATGCATCATCAGTGCAACTGCCCATAAACGAAGTTAGCTCATGGTATTCTAAGCAAAATGATTCAAATACGGTGATTCAGTTACTTGCAGTAACACAAAAGCAGGTTGTAGATGATTTTATAGAGCAGTATGCACTCCAATTAACAGCGTACACTTATCAAACTCAAAGAAATGGTAAAACATGGTGGGTGGTGACAACCGGCAGTTTTACAAGCATGAATGATGCACAGCAAGGTATGAAAAACCTACCTGCAAGTATCTTAAAAAATAAGCCGTTTTATAAAAAAATTAGTAAAATAAAACAAGAAATTGCACTAGTTGATCAGTAATATAAATCGCTTTAGTGTAAAATCGCGCAACATCAGATTGAAGTAAAGAACCAATGCAGCAAAAGAGTAGAGCCTTCCTTAAATGGGCTGGCGGAAAATACAGTCTCGTTGATGATATTAACGCGCGATTAAACCAAGCAAGTTCGCATGCTGATACCTTGGTTGAACCTTTTGTTGGTGCCGGTTCCGTTTTTCTAAATAGCGATTTTAAGCATTATATTCTTAACGATATTAATGCTGATTTAATCAACTTATATAAAGAATTAAGAAATTCACCCGATGAGTTTATTAGTGATGCAAAAAAGCTATTCGTTGATTTAAATAACCACCCCGATGCGTACTACGAATACCGAGTTCAGTTTAATCAAAGCCGTGATGTATATGAGCGGTCAATGCTATTTTTATACATGAATCGTTTTGGTTACAACGGCTTATGCCGTTATAACTTAAAAGGCATTTTTAATGTACCATTTGGTAAATATAAAAAGCCTTATTTTCCTGAAAAGGAAATGTACTTTTTTGCTGAAAAAGCACAGCAAGCGACCTTTACATGCTTAGGCTACGATGACGTATTTAAACTAGTTCCTAATAACGCGGTTATTTATTGCGATCCACCCTATGTCCCTTTGAGTAAAACGGCTTCGTTTACTTCTTATGCTAAGGGCGGGTTTAATTTAGATGATCAGGCTAATTTAGCTAATTTGGCAGAAAAAGCGGCGTTTGAAAATAACACCCCAGTGCTTATTTCAAATCACGATACAGTATGGACACGGAAAATATACAGCCAAGCATCACTTGATCAAATTCAAGTAAAAAGGACGATAAGCCCTAAGGGCGGAACTCGTAATAAAGTAGGCGAGTTAATGGCTATGTACTTACCACTAAAACAACCACAGCGTAAATTGAAAGCGCAAAAGCGATAAATAGTATTATCGCAATAGCAATGATTGAGGAAATAGAGTGTTCTTGAAAATCTGCGCGGCGCTTTTGTTCTGATTGAACACCAAAAAATGCGGCTAGCACACTTTGCAACGCGCTAATAAAGTGCCGCATTTTCTAGAATAAAGGCTTTAAAGAAGGTGTTTTCTTGCTGTCGTCTGAGCTTGTTAATAACTCAAGTAAATCCAAGTAGTGAAACTGAGCGCTGCGGCTATCACCAGTGATCCAAGAAAACCAAGAAGAGTCTTCTTCAAGTACGTGTATACAAGGTTTAATTGTGTTTATTTCGTGTGTTGATTGCGGAGCACAATTATTAACCGAGCTTAACTCTTGCCCTGAACTTGGCGTAAAATTTACTACCCCAATAACTAATAATGCAGATGCAATTAATATCCCAATTTTAAAAGCGCGCATGATTTGAACCTAATATTTTGTTACTTTTTTAAGCATAACAAAAACTGCTCAAATAACAAACTTGTTTCTAATAAAGACTATTAATTAAATGTCAAAAATAGCCACTTAAGCACTTCAAACGCAACAGTATTACGCTTTAGTTGCTTGGGTAACGTCATCAATTGAGTTACATTAACGTAATATTTTACTCATTGGTGAATCTGCTATGTTTAGCCCAGAACAAAAATACTTAATTGCCCCATCAATTCTTTCAGCTGATTTTGCAAAGCTTGGTGAAGATGTTGATAGCGTTTTAGCCGCAGGTGCAGATGTAGTGCATTTTGATGTAATGGATAATCACTATGTACCTAACTTAACGATTGGACCTATGGTGTGTAAAGCACTAAGGGATTATGGTATCACCGCGCCAATTGATGTGCATTTAATGGTTAAGCCTGTCGATAGCATCATTCCACAGTTTGCAGAGGCAGGGGCTTCAATAATTACTTTTCACCCAGAGGCGAGTGAGCATATTGATCGCACGATTCAATTAATAAAAGATCATGGCTGTAAAGCTGGCTTAGTATTTAACCCAGCGACCAGTTTAAGCTATTTAGATCATGTAATTGATAAGCTAGATACTATCTTACTCATGTCTGTTAACCCCGGATTTGGTGGGCAAAGCTTTATTCCTCATACACTTAAAAAGTTAGCGCAGGCAAAGCAACGAATTGTTGAGTCAGGTCGAGATATTCGACTAGAAGTGGACGGTGGGATTAAGGTGGATAATATCGCTGCAGCAGCTCAGGCCGGTGCAGATATGTTTGTAGCAGGCTCTGCTATTTTTAATCAGCCAGACTACAAAGTAGTTATTGATCAAATGCGTAAGCAACTTGAGAGTGTAAAATAATGCAGTACGATGCGGCATTTTTTGATTTGGATGGCACACTAGTCGATAGTGTATATGACCTATATATCTCAATTAACTTAACATTAAGCGACTTGGCATTTCCTATTGTAAGCCAACGTCTGGTCGAAAGCTGGGTAGGAAATGGTATAGATATGTTGGTAAAGCGGGCACTGAGTGGTGATATGCAGGTTAGTGAGCATTTAGATGAATCACTAACTAATAAAGCCATTGCACAGTTTCATAAGCATTATGAACAACAGGTAGGCCAATACAGCGTGTTATACCAACATGTTGAAACAGGGCTTGCAGCTTTACGTGGTATGCAAAAAGCATTGATAACTAATAAGTCTCGAATTTTTACTGAAAAACTTCTTGATAAGTTAGCACTTACCAATCATTTTGAGCTTATTATTTGTGGCGATGATATGGCAAAAAAACCGTCACCTGAACCATTATTGTTTGCGTGTAAAAAGCTAAATATTGAGGCCTCTAAAGCAATAATGATTGGCGATTCTAAAAGCGATATACTTGCTGCTAAAGCGGCGTGTATTGATGTAATTGCAGTAGGCTATGGCTATAATCAAGGTGAAAACCTTGCTGATTATAATCCACAGTACCTATGCGATAACTTCTTAGATATAATACCTGTCCTAACACAGCGTTAAATATTAATAATTAAGTAAATAAAGGAAAATCATGAGTAAACCAGTAGTTTTAAGCGGCATTCAGCCAACCGGTGGTATGACAATAGGCAACTATGTTGGCGCTATTAACCAGTGGCTAAAGTTACAGGAAGATCACGAAAGTTTCTTTATGTTGGTTGACTTGCATGCTATCACCGTTCGCCAAGAACCTGAGTTATTACGCTCTCGTGTACTAGATGGTGTTGCGTTGTATGCTGCGTGCGGTATCGACCCTGAAAAGTCAGCGTTATTTGTTCAGTCTCAAGTGCCAGAACATGCACAGTTAGCGTGGGTGCTTAATTGTTATGCGCAAATGGGTGAACTTAACCGCATGACCCAGTTTAAAGATAAGTCGTCAAAGCATGCTAACAATGTAAACGTGGGCTTATTTTCGTACCCAGTATTACAAGCAGCTGATATCTTACTTTATCAAGCCGATCAGGTACCGGTAGGCGAAGATCAAAAACAACACTTAGAGCTAACGCGTGACATAGCGACGCGCTTTAATAATTTATACGGTGACGTTTTTAAGCTGCCTGAGCCTTACATTCCTGAGTTTGGGGCGCGTGTAATGAGCCTACAGGATCCACTCAAAAAAATGTCTAAGTCTGATGAAAATCCAAACGGCTACATTATGTTATTAGATGAGCCTAAAAAGATTGAGAAAAAGCTTAAAAAAGCAGTGACCGATTCAGACGAGCAAGCGCGTATTTACTTTGACCGAACTGAAAAGCCAGGTGTATCTAACTTACTTACTTTATTAAGCGTAGCGACTAAGCGCTCAATAGAAGACTTAGTACCAGAGTTTGAAGGTAAAATGTATGGTCATCTTAAAAAAGATACAGCCGATGCAGTAGTAAGCATGATTGAACCAATTCAAGCTCGCTTTAAAGAAATTAGAGAAGATCAAAATTTACTTGATAACATAATGAAATCTGGAGCTGAAAAAGCCAGTGTACGTGCCGAGAAAACGCTTAAATCGGTATATGATGCATTAGGGTTTATTCCACGCGGATAGGTTTATTGAAATAAAAATGCCGCTTATTAGCGGCATTTTTCATATGGCACATATCAACATGATAGACCCAAATAAAAACAGTAGCGATACTGCTAATTTGTCTGTTTTATCCATTATTCGGCTCCTTTTACAGTTATGTCTTGTGCGTTATTAATGCTCACTAAAGAAACGCTGTAGCCTTTATTTTCAAGTAATGTAAGCAAGCTATCTTGGCCTACAAGGTGTCCAGCCCCAACTAGTACAAACTCACTACTGTCGTTATTAAACATTGCCTCTACTTTTGTTAACCAATTATTATTTCTATCTTTAAGTAGCTGCTTGTAGGTTTCTGGGTCATTTTTCTGAATATTTTCAACCGCTACCTTGTTTAGTGTGTCGGTATCACCTTCTCGCCATGCAGTTAATAATCCTTTAAATATATCATTATAGTTATTTAGCTCTGCTAGGTTACGTTTAATAAAGTCATTTTCGTTACCTTGACCCATTGTTTTAAATAACTCTAACTGAAACTCCACTGTTTCTAAGTAGTTTTTTGTTTTGTTGTCTTTAGTCGCTTTTTTCGTATAGTAAGCATCAACACCTTCACCTATTAAGTTTTGTTTTTGCAGTTCCATCGACATTAAGACGATACTCACCATGGCTGGGCGAAAACCATCTAACTTTTCGAGGTTAGCGCCAAACTCACTCAGTTTATTTTCGAGTGAAGCTTTAACCTCAGGCTCTAACTTTTCACTTAACGTTTCATTATTAGTATATGAAAGCGCGCCAAGCATTTGCATTTGAGCATTAGTATCAGCTGGGTCTGCTATTGGCGCTTCAAAAACAATTGTATCGGCTTGTTCATAGGCATGATTAAACTCAGCAGGTAATGGCATTTCAGCTTTAGGTAAAATATGTACAGTACCGCCAATAAATAACGAGTCATCTCCTTTGCTTACTTGCCATACAGAGCTTTGAGCTTGTGCTGTATTTGCTACCAAGCTGCAACCAAGTAAAACGCTGACAGACACTAATTTTTTTGTAAAATTTTTCATAATAACTTCCTAATACTTTAAAATTTGTTGTTTT
The DNA here is from genome assembly GCF_046535955.1 of Pseudoalteromonas sp. SIMBA_162. Taxonomy (NCBI): domain Bacteria; kingdom Pseudomonadati; phylum Pseudomonadota; class Gammaproteobacteria; order Alteromonadales; family Pseudoalteromonadaceae; genus Pseudoalteromonas; species Pseudoalteromonas sp. SIMBA_162. The sequence continues at coordinate 84,006 of NZ_JAWJBQ010000011.1, forward strand.
TAGTTAGATAAAATATTGCTGAAATAAGCAGTAATTGACGATGTTACTTTTGAAAGGTTTTCGTCAATTTCTGTGTTTATTTTGCTCATTAAAGAATCAAGTTCAGCTGATATTTTTTCATCTATTGAAGAAAGCAGTGTTTGCGTATCGACATGAGTTTTTAAAGACTCAGTTGCATTTACTGTGTTAGTTTTTTGCTGCTTTTTGTTAGTTGGTTTGTTTGTTTCTGTATGTTCACCAATTACACACTGCTCAACGCTCTTTTTAAATATGTGTTGTTTCGTATCAACTGCGAAGGCTGATGTAGTATTAAAAGCAGTTACTAGTAGTAAAGTAGATAGACCTTTTTTCATTGTGCTGTTCATAATTAAACCTTTTATATTTTTAATTGCAGCTAATTTAGAATCGCAAATGATTTTTAGTAAGCTGCTTGTTGATGACGGTTTAAAGAATATCGCTGAATTTACTGAGAGTCGCTTATCTAGTTATGAGCAATTAATAGATAAGGTTTTAATCGTATTTAATTGTTTTAATTTAATGGGTTAGCGTAAAAACTTATATTGTTAATATAAGGTTTTAAATGCTTTTTATACACAATAATGAGTTGATGTGGTACGGTTTATAAAAATAAAAATACCTAAAGACTATGAATTATCAAATCGGACCTTGGCAATTTATAAGTAATCGCTGTGTGATTACTTCAAATAACTTAGAAAGGGAATTAGATCCACTTTTAGTAAAGTTATTACTGCACTTTGTAAATAAGCCTCAACAAATAGTTTCCCGCCAAGCGCTAATCGAAAGTGTATGGCAACAAAGCTATGTAGACGATAACGCGATTAACCGAGCTATCTCAGAGCTAAGAAAACAGCTTGCTCATCCAACTGAAAAAGCACCGCTTTTAAAAACGCATTACCGTAAAGGGTATAGCCTTACGGTAATACCTGAACAGTTAACACGAGAAAGCGTTACTGAAAAGCCTGTAAACTCAATATCTGACTCGGCTACTGACACTACAAATAGTGATGATTTTACTGCTGCGACTATTTCAAAACCTGTTCCAGAAAAGAACATCAAAACGCTTTTGGCTTATACGTTATTAGTCATCACCTGTATTTGCTCTATTGTGTGGTTGGTACTGTTTTATACAAGTGAAGGCGCTGGTGATGTAGTTAAACAAGTTACGGTAAATAAGGTTGCGAGTACGTGGAATATAGGTAGTGAGGTTCACCCTGAGCTATCTTCAGATAAACACTATTTAGCTTATACCAATGTTGAACCTGAACAGGATTTTAATCGTGCATTTGTTAAGCGACTTTCTGATCAGCGAGAAGTAGAAATTACATACCCTGGTTTTCAGGTATCTATTTTATCGTGGCAGCTAAACCAACATGCAGTGCTATTACAAGCGACAAACTTAAAACAGCAGCAATGCGAAATGGTATTAGTTGATTTAAGCCAGTTTCCTATTATTGGAGACGCTAAACTTATAAAAAAATGTGACCTCAGATACACAGGTTATGCGCAATTAGATCAAAATGGGGAGTATATTTATTATACCGAATACAAAAATGAGCAAGATGGCTCAGGGTTATACAAATTTGATTTAGAATTACAAAAGGAGTCGATTGTTATTCCTCCGCCAGGTGTAATGTATGGCGTAATAATGCCGCGTTTATCTCATTCGGGTAATAAAATAGCGTACATACTAAGCCAAAAAGGCCAGCCATTTTCTGTATTTAGTTACGACTTTAACACACGTGAGACTAAGCGATTATTTAAGGCAAAGAGAAGAACCATCAGTTTCGCGTTCGATTGGCTTTCAAATGATAAAGGCGTCATTGTGTTTGAAGACTCTGACCTTTCAAGTATTACGTTTAATGAAAATAATATAATTAAACATACTCTAAATGTTACCCCCGCAATTTCACCTTATTATATTGCAGTTCAGTCTGCTAATAGTCTGTTTTATTCAGCAAATAAAACACAAGCATTTTCATTAATTAAAGCAACAGATACCTTTGGCGACAATCCAGCTTATGAACCTTTGTATAAAAGTGATAATGACGACTACAGTATTGTTGAAGTAATAAATAAAGCAGGGCCAGCGCATGTTTTTGTATCAGAGCGCTCTGGTAGCAGCCAATTATGGATTGCTCAAAATGGGCTAACTAAGCAACTTAGTTTTTTTAATTACGACGATGACTCCTCTACCTATAAATTAAGAGGGTTAAAAGTATCTCCTAATAAGAGGCGTATATTATTAATAAAAAATAAGCGCTTTTCACTTTATGACCTAAGTACGCAAAAATTCTACCCGTTAGAGATGTTAAGTGGGCGTAAAATAGAGAGTTACATTTGGTCAAAAAATAACGAAAGTATTATTTATATTGAGCAGCTTGATTCAAAAAATAGAGTCGTTGAGTTGAACTTGCTAACCCGTGATACTCACGTAATTGAAGACATTAAAGCCAATAAGCTTATTTCAGATAGTGAAGGGAACGCTTACGCAATAACATTTGATCAGTTAATTCGTCTCTCAGATAAGCAAAGCTGGCCATTACCTAAAAATGCCAGAAAGGCGAATGTATATGGAGTAAGCAAAGACTATTTTTATTACTCAGATTCTATTTCAAGAATTGCTAGGCTCAATTTAAAAGAGGGTACCGTGCAAGATACACACGTGGACTTTCGGCCTATCACTTTTGAGGTGAGTTCAGATAACGAAATTTTATTTACGGGTGCTAAATACAAAGATATGCAAATTATACAAATTAGTTGGGATGAATAAAAATTTATCAAGGACTAGCAGTTGGGAGCTAAATATAAAAAACACCAAGTAGTTAAATTACTTGGTGTTTTTTTATTGGTATTAAAGCAATGGCTTTAGGTAATGACCTGTGTGCGAGCGTTCACATTCGGCTACTTCTTCAGGCGTACCTGCAATAAGTATTTCACCGCCGCCAGCGCCCCCTTCAGGGCCTAAATCAACCACCCAGTCTGCAGTTTTAACCACATCTAAGTTATGCTCAATAACCACGATGGTATTACCATGATCGCGGAGGCGATGTAGTACAACAAGTAGCTGTTCAATATCGGCAAAGTGAAGGCCGGTTGTTGGCTCATCAAGTATGTACAGTGTTTTACCTGTATCGCGTTTAGAAAGCTCACGGGCTAGTTTTACACGCTGAGCTTCACCACCTGAGAGTGTGGTAGCGGCTTGTCCTAAACGCACATACGATAAACCAACATCCATTAGCGTTTTAAGTTTACGTGCTATTGCAGGTATTTTATCAAAGTAGTCGTGCGCGTCTTCAACGGTCATTTCGAGTACTTGGTGAATGTTTTTACCCTTGTATTGCACTTCTAGAGTTTCGCGGTTGTAGCGTGCCCCTTTACATACATCACAGGGTACATATACATCAGGTAAAAAGTGCATTTCTACCTTGATTACGCCATCACCTTGGCAGGCTTCACAGCGTCCACCTTTAACGTTAAAACTAAAGCGACCCACTTTATATCCACGAGAGCGTGACTCTTGTGTACCCGCAAATAACTCACGAATACCCGTAAAAATACCGGTATAGGTAGCAGGGTTTGAGCGTGGTGTACGGCCAATAGGGCTTTGGTCAATATCAATTACTTTATCAAAATGATCAAGACCACTAATTGATTTATACGGTGCAGCTTCTGCTGTGGTTGCACCGTTTAATTCAGTATGCGCTAGTTTGAATAGCGTATCGTTTATAAGTGTTGATTTACCAGAGCCCGACACCCCTGTTATACAGGTCATTAACCCAAACGGAATTTTTAAATCGACATTTTTAAGGTTGTTACCTGTTGCGCCAAATAGCTCAAGCCATTTATCGCCGGTTGGGTTACGCTTTTTTGGTACTTCTATTTTTCGTACGCCTGATAAAAACTGGCCAGTTACTGAGTCTTTGGTTGCTAAAATATCGTCGCGTGTACCTTGTGCGATAATATGTCCGCCGTGAACACCCGCACCAGGGCCAATATCAATAATATGATCGGCGGCGCGAATGGCATCTTCATCATGCTCAACAACAATAACGGTGTTACCAAGGTCGCGTAAATGCACCAATGTTTGTAATAAACGGTCATTATCTCGCTGGTGTAAACCAATTGATGGCTCATCCAGTACGTACATCACACCTACAAGGCCCGCACCAATTTGGCTGGCTAAACGAATACGCTGCGCTTCACCACCAGAGAGGGTATCGGCACTGCGCTCAAGCGATAAGTAATTAAGGCCAACATTGATTAAAAATGATAAACGGTCGCGAATTTCTTTAAGAATTTTTTCTGCTATTTGTGCTCTTTGGCCACTTAACGATAAGCTCTCGAAAAAATCCATCGCTTCGCCAATACTCATGGTAGTAATAGCAGGTAAGTTAGTTTGGCCAATAAATACGTGGCGTGCTTCTTGGCGTAAACGTGAACCCTTACAGCTAGGGCAGGCTTGGCTGGTTTGATATTTAGCGAGCTCTTCACGTACTGAGTTTGACTCAGTTTCGCGATAGCGACGGTTCATGTTGTTTAACACGCCTTCAAACTCGTGGTTGCGTGTTATTAAATCGCCTCTGTCGTTACGGTAGTTGAAGGCTATTTTTGTACTGCCTGAACCTTCTAAAATAATTTTTTGAGAATCTTTAGCCAGCTTTTCAAAAGGTACGTCTAAATCAAATTTATAATGTTCTGCTACTGCTTGTAGCATTTGGAAGTAGTAAAAGCTGCGTTTATCCCACCCTTTAATAGCACCTCCGGCTAAGCTTAACTCTGGGTTATGCACTACGCGGTTAGGATCAAAGTACTGGCGTACGCCTAAACCATCACAACTTTGACACGCACCGGCAGGGTTATTAAACGAAAATAAACGCGGTTCTAATTCGGTCATTGCATAGCCACAGGTAGGGCAGGCAAAGTTGGCTGAAAACAGCATTTCTTCAATACTGCTGTCGTCCATGTAAGCTACATTTGCTACGCCGCCCGACATTTCAAGTGCTGTTTCAAACGACTCAGCTAAACGCTGCTGTTGACCGTCTTTTACCTTAAAGCGGTCAACAACCACTTCAATAGTATGTTTTTTATGAAGTTCAAGCGTTGGCGGATCTGATAAGTCGCACACTTCGCCATCTATTCGGGCACGGATATAACCTTGGCTTGCAAGCTGCTCAAGTAATTTAACGTGCTCACCTTTACGGTCTTTAACCACTGGTGCTAAAAGCATCAGTTTAGTGCCCTCTGGCAGCGCTAAAACGGTATCAACCATTTGGCTAATTGTTTGTGCGGCTAAAGGTAAATCATGTGTAGGACAACGAGGTTCGCCCACACGAGCAAACATTAAACGTAAGTAATCGTATATTTCGGTAATTGTACCTACGGTAGAGCGCGGATTATGCGAAGTTGATTTTTGTTCTATTGAAATTGCAGGAGACAGTCCCTCAATATGATCAACATCGGGTTTTTCCATCAAGGATAAAAACTGTCTTGCATAAGCAGAAAGTGATTCAACATACCGGCGTTGCCCTTCAGCGTATAACGTATCAAATGCAAGTGATGACTTTCCCGAACCAGATAGGCCTGTGATAACAATTAATTTATCACGTGGGATGGTTAGGCTGATGTCTTTTAAATTGTGCGTACGGGCGCCTCGGACTTCAATGTTTTCCATGCTATCTCGTTAATTACCAAAATTATTTACTGAGTATCTCATAATACGCTGCAATATTAATCCTTGATCATGAAAAATCCTTAGCTTTAAGCGATTAATTATTGCCAAGCTTGTGGTAGAATCCTTGCCTAATTTTTTCACATCGTAAGATTTTGCTGATAATGACTGCATCTTCACTTAATTCACGAGAAAAGCGCGCCGCTGTATCGCTAGCGAGTGTGTTTGCATTTAGAATGCTCGGCTTATTTATGCTGATGCCGGTATTAGCGATTTATGGCCAGTCGCTTGACGGTTTTTCACCTATTTGGATTGGCTTTGCTATTGGTGCGTATGGCCTAACGCAGGCTGTGTTGCAAATACCTATGGGCCGTTTGTCAGACAAAATAGGCCGTAAAAAAGTTATTATTGGTGGCTTAGTTGTGTTTGCTATTGGCTCAGTCATAGCCGCATTAGCTGAATCGATCCAAATGGTAACTGTAGGGCGTGCATTACAAGGCATGGGCGCTATTGCTAGTGCTTTGCTTGCATTTGCCAGCGACTTAAGCCGAGACGAACAGCGACCCAAAGTAATGGCGGTTATAGGTATGAGCATAGGCATGAGCTTTGCTTTTGCTATGTTATTAGGGCCTATTGTTGCCGCGTCGTGGGGTGTTGCTGGCGTTTTTTGGCTAACAGCAATACTTGCGGTATGTGGTATTTTTATTATTACGTTTTTAGTGCCCAAAGCGGTTAATAAAGCCCCCAAAGGCGACACGCTTGCAAGCTTTAGCGATATTAAAAAACTGATTAAACACCCGCAGTTAGCACGCTTAAATGCCGGTGTATTACTGTTGCATTTAACATTAACAACCATTTTTGTTGTGTTACCCAGCCAGCTAATAAAAGAAGGCCTAGCGGCAGAACAACATTGGTATTTGTATATTCCAGTCTTGCTTTTAGCATTTCTATTAATGGTGCCCATTATGATTGTGGCCATAAAAAAAGAAAAAGAAAAGCAAGCATTTATAAGTTCTGTAGCGCTGTTAACAGTCAGCATGCTTGCCATGTCAGTATGGATTAATAGTGTGGTAGGAATTGCAATATGTATGTTGCTTTATTTTGTTGCGTTTAACTTTTTAGAAGCAACAATGCCCGCGCTTGTCTCGCGCTTTGCGCCTGCTAGCCAAAAAGGGTCAGCCATGGGCGGGTACTCGTCTAGCCAGTTTTTAGGGGCTTTTTTAGGTGGTATTTTAGGTGGTTACGTAGCACAAACAATAAGTACGCAAGCTGTGTTTGCGGCAGCGGCACTTGTTGGGTTAATATGGCTTGTTGTTGCGTGGAAAATGGAAGTACCACCCAAAAGTAAAGTTATTAGTTTAATGACCAAATTAAGTACTGAGGAGCATGCCCAAACACTGGCTTCTCAGTTAGTTGCTTTACCCGGTGTAATAGAAGCAACAGTAGTACGCGACGAAAGCCGTAGCTACTTAAAGATTAATGATAAAGAATTTGACCTAGACCAAGCGCGAAAAGTCGCTGGTTTAATCTAACGTTTATAGGAGATGGTTTCATGGCACGCGGTGTGAACAAAGTAATTTTGGTTGGTAATTTAGGGCAAGATCCTGAAGTTCGTTACATGCCTAACGGTAACGGTGTAGCAAATATTACCTTAGCAACTTCAGACAGCTATAAAGATAAAAACACTGGCCAAATGGTTGATAAAACTGAATGGCACCGTGTTGTATTTTTTGGAAAACTGGCTGAAATTGTAGGCGAATATTGTCGTAAAGGTTCACAAATATACGTAGAAGGTAAACTTCAAACACGTAAATGGACTGATCAACAAGGCCAAGAAAAATACACCACAGAAATCGTTGTTGATGGCTTTACAGGTCAAATGCAAATGCTAGGTGCTCGCGGTGGAGACCAACAAAGTGGTGGCGGTTACCAAGGCAATCAAGGTGGCCAGCAAAACAGTGGTTATCAAGGTAATCAAGGTAGCCAACAAGGCGGTTATTCACAAAATAATCAAAACCAGCAAGGTAGTTATGCACCACAGCAGCAAGCTGCACCTGCTGCACAGCCTCAATCGGCGCCTGCACCACAGCAAAATAACCAGTATCAGCCACAAGGCGGTGGTTTTGCTCCACAGCAAAATAGTGCACCACAGCAGCAAGGTGGTTTTGCACCTAAGCCTCAAAATGCACCACAAGGCGGCGCATCAAATCCAATGGAACCAACAATAGATTTTGACGACGACATTCCGTTCTAACCAAAGACAAAAACAAGAATGTTGAAAAATTCTCTAGAAAGCCGCTAATAAGCGGCTTTTTTATGTCTTTCACTCCATCAATGTTAGCCAATTTTCTCGTGTTGCTAATAATGGTAATTAGCTTAAGTACTGTTTTACATTTAAAGTTAATTGACTACCTTGTGCTTATGGCTTTTTTGAACAACACTTTAGTGACTAATATTACGTGTGGGTGAGTTATGTCTAAGGGGCAGTATTGGTTATTAAGATATTTTAAGCCGATTTGTTTGGTCATGCTTGTTGTATCGCTTATTGGCTTTAACCTCATTTTAAGCAATGCGTTACATTTAAAAGTACATAGCGCTGGCCAGCAGCTCACAAAGCAAGTTTATGAGTTACAATTAGATGCCCCTTTGAATCAAAAAACACTGACTGTTTTAGCACAAAGCAATGGCTTTATGCTTGCACCTGAGTCGTCTTCCCTCCACTTTAAAAACATTATAAAGCCGCAGCTTGAGGTGTTTTCATATAAAACATTAAACTTAGGCCTTTACCATTCACCTGTGTGGATAATGGAAAGCTACTTATTTATTTTACTTAACCTGGTGATAGTGGGTGCCGCTATTTCATTATACCGTTGGGGAAGCGCTGCTAACTTTAGACAATTAAAACACCGAAGTCGTTATCACAAGACGACAAAATTGACTAGTAGTATTTCCAATTTAAATGTGGTTAAAAATGTTGAAAGTGAGGAGTTAGCCTCACTATATGCTGCCGCTGAACAGTATCATAGTTTGTTTGTTTTGGTCAGTTGGGAGTGTAAGTTTGACAAAAATACCGACTTAGAAACTAGTTTTAAAGTTTTTATTCTAAAAGGTATTCCAGAGATAAAAAAAGTAGCTGTGAAACTTATTAATCCAGACAAGCTAACCATTATGCTTTACAACGTACCTATTGCAGAGCTTGATCGGTATACGGAGCGTTTGCATAAAATAATTTTTAATGTGTGCCAAAGCCATCAAAAAAATACGACTCGTAAGCATGTTAAATTGGGTGCGTGTAATTTTCGTCTAGGAGCAGATCAATCAAAGGTTTTGCAAATAGCGCAGTCGGCCCTAACGCTTTCAAAAAATAGTATGTTATTACACCGTCACCGGTTGGCGCTGAGCAAAAGCCAAGAAGTGTTATTTTGTAATGAGCAGGTTATAAACAATATTAAGAAAAATAAATTTATGCTGTCTTTTCAGCCTGTTTTCGATCTGATTAGTGGTGATATTATCCAGCATGAGGCGTTAATTAGAGTAAGACACGACATGCATGGATTACTAGCTGCTCAGTATTTTATTAACCAAGTTGAGAGTAAAGATGACGCGTTAATTCTAGATAAGGCGGTATTGTCGCAAATACTAACACTTGTAATGGCAGAGAAGTCGCCTTTGAGCGTAAGTATTAATATGCATCCTAAAAACTGGCTTAACGATAAGTTTTGGAGCTGGTTAACCATGCAAATGGATAAGCTTAATCTAAGCTGTCAATTACAGTTTGAAATGAGTGAGTCTTTCTTTTGCAACAACAAAAATGCGTTATCAACTACGTTAAATACAATAAAAAAACACAGATCTAATATTATTATTGATAATGTAAAAACGAGTGAAAACATTCCTTTGCTTATTCACTGTGAAGAGGTAATAGGCCTAAAGCTAAGCTATGAACTCGTTCACTTAGTTAATGAAAAATCGCATAATCAAAAATGTATTAAAGAGATTGTTGATGCAGGTAAAATGCTAAACCTTCCTGTTTATGCCGTAGGCGTTGAGACTCAAAAAGAGCTCATTATGTTAACTAAATTGGGCGTTGCTGGCGCACAAGGTTTTTATTTTTCGGAGCCTTTACAAGAGCTAACTCAGGCTGTTTTTCATTAAAATATTTAAGCTTTGTAAATTAACGCCTTATGCAATGGGGCTTAACCGAAAAGAAGTATGCCTAAATTAGTTTTCTGTATTTAAGACCCTCCAGCCCCTGCAAGCCACCGGTATGAATCGCAATTATTTTACTGCCAGAAGGAAAATAATCTTGCTCTATTAGGTTCCATATTGCGTACATCATTTTACCACTATAAATAGGCTCTAATGGTAAATTGTGTTTAATATCAATATTTTGGCAAAACGCCCATAACTCAGGGGTAAATTTACCGTAACCACCTCCATGAAAGTCGCAAAGTAATTGCCAGTTAGTTTGTGACTTTGCTTTGCAGCTTAGCTCCCGGACTTCATCTATTAAATATTGCGCTTGCTTTAAAACTGCAATTCCTATTATTTGTGTTGCTGTATTACTCCCCTCAATTAACCCTGCTAATGTCCCTCCGCTTCCTGTGGGGCAAATTAGGTAATCGTGTTCTGGTAAACTTTGTGCAAGCTCTGCACAACCAGGTACTGCGTAGGTATTTGTCCCGCCTTCGGCAAGAATATACGCATCTGGAAACTTCTCTTGAAGCTCAGCAAGGTATTGTGAATCGTTTCGTAACTTATATTCAATGCGATTAACAACATGAAGCTGCATGCCACACTGCTGTGCAAATTGAATTGTTGGGTTGCTTAGATCTAAGTTAGGCCCGCGAATAATCCCATGTGTTTTTAAACCAAAGATTTTTCCAGCTGCGGCGCATGCATGTATGTGGTTTGAAAACGCCCCACCAAAAGTAAGTAGCTCAGTTTTATTCTGCGACTGCATTTTTAATAAATTATATTTTAGTTTGCGCCACTTATTCCCATTTATTAGAGGGTGAAGCAAATCATCTCGTTTTACTAGTAACTCAATGCCTTTACTTTTTAACCACGGATCATCAATTGTTTGCGTAATAGTGGTTTCATTTATTTTGAAAGATGCAGGCATTTTTTCTCAATTAAAAGGATTAATAAAATACATGACCAATTTTATAGCTTATAAACAAAAGGGGCTATGCAAAATTACGACGGATTGTTGTGTGTAACAGTGCGTTGATTAAATTTTGAGTAGCTAGATTGGTAAACATGTTTTAAAGTTAACCAATTGTAAAGGGAGTTTAGTTATGAAGAAGCAATTTCAAGAAACAATACTTATAAAAAAACAGGTTGGCTTTTCGTTACTGCAGCTAATCATTGTTATTGTCACTTTTGGTGCGTTAGCTGTTTATTTTGCCCCGCGCTTTTTAAACCTTCAAGGTGAGGCACACGCATCCATTCTTGAAACACTGCAAGTATCAATTCAAGCTGAAATAAGCGTTGTGCATGGAAAAGCCATTATAAAAAGTGTGCATAATAAAGCTAATGCTAGTATCGAGCTTGGTTCAGGAAAAATGGTTGATATTGTTTACGGCTACCCTGCTGCAACCGAGGCCGCTTTTAAGGCATTTTTAGATACTAAGTTTGCGAGTGATAATACTGGGGAATTTAATATTACTAGCAACCCACAAGTTGCAAAAGCTATTATTTATCCCAACAGTTATTCTGCAGTGGATAATTGCCGTATTGAATATGTTGAAGCCAAAAAAAACACTAAACAAAATATAATTACTGCGCCCGCTTTAAGCGTATTTACGTCTGAGTGTTAGTACAAAAAATAAGTGTTTATAAGTTTGCTAGTTTATTTGATAACGTTATTTTTAATGGTTAACGGTTAAATAACGCAAATACGCTAGCTTTAATACAAAGTGACACTTAACGGTGATCAATAACCTAAAATAAAATAGTTTCACTGTTAAGTGTAAGCTTATGAATTTAATGAGAATCTAAGCATTGTTTCACAATTTATCGGGTTTAGAGTAAATGATCAGGTTATTTACTAGCGTGAAACGGGCGAATAGTTGTAAACTAAGATAATAATTGAACAAAGCTTGTGTTTTGCGCTGCAAGTACATAGCATAAGACTTTAATTATAAAAAAATAATAACGACCAAATAATTGCCGCTTTTTGGGACTGGAATATATGCGAATTACTCCTTTATCTCTGTTAATTACAGCTAGTTTGTTAGCAAGTAGTGCATTTGCACAAGACACAGCTACCGTAACTGGAATTGAGTCAGAGATTAGTGTTAAACAGACAGAATACGATAACTCGACAAGAATACTTGATAAACATTTAAAAGAAGAAAGTCAGTTACAAAATCAATTAGAGCTACTTCGTTCTCGTTCAACTGAGCTAGATAAAGAAAAAAACCAAGCGCTCGACGCGATGAACGAAATGTATCGCCGTTTAATTGATGATCCATCAATAAATATTACAAGTGCTCAATCTCGCTATCAACAGGCGGTAGTTGATCACAAGCAAAATAAAGATGATATCTCTATGCAGTTGGCGGCAATTGCATCTCACCGAAAAGATATTGAGCAAATACGAGTTGCTAAGCACACTTTACTAAATACCTTAGAAAGTTTAAAAGAGCAGTTAACAACAGCTCGTGTTGAGCGCTTGCGTAACGAGTTTACGCGTGAAGGTACGCTTGAGGTTAACCATACAATAAATTGTAAGCGCACCGAAACACTTGCGGCCTGTGAGCAACGTGGTCAGCAAATGGGTTTACAAAAAGCAACCAAACGCTTTGTAGATCAAATTTTTGCAAACTTAACCGAAGAGCGCATAGTTGAACCAAAACGCAATTTAGCAGGGGCGCAAGTACAAATTTTAAGTAGCCATGTGGTTAATAGTGCGTTTAGCGGCCAAGGTAATTACAACGTTAACTTAAGCGTTTCAATGCGCGGCGAAGTAAATAGCAGCCGTTTATGTAACCTATTAAGTATAGATAACCGTTATTGTTCAGAATACGGTTCACCGCTAAATACAGCTTACCAGCCAACTTATGGCACTACCTATTCAGATAGTCAGTTAACATTCAGCAATAGCGCGGATAATAACAATACAGTTTCGGTATCGCGTTTAAACAACAAGCCTGTACGCGATTATTCTGTTAAGCAGCCAGTTCAGTCTAAGTCTGATTACACGGTTGTTGAACAAAAAAAAGATCAGTCGGTAGAGTTAACACTTCGCTCTAATGTATACGATGATGAAGTATTCATTAACGGTGTAAGCTTTGGTTCTACTCGTTTAATTACGCGTTTACCAAAAGGTGTTCATGAAATTGAAATTCGTAAATTAGGTTACAAGCCTTACCAAGCACGTGTAAACCTAAATAAAGCGCAAACAATTAATGCTAACTTAGTAAAAAAGCCTAAGTCGATTGCTGCACCGACCTATACTCGCGAGCAACCAGAAACACAAACACGCAGAGTAAGCGAAAATGTTAACGTTTTAAACGCAAATGTAGAAACACCTGTTGTGGTTATTCCTGCTGGCAAATTTAAAATGGGTGATATCAATGGTAACGGATTAGCTAATGAGCGCCCCGTTATTGAAAAAGCCATTGCTAACTCTTTTGCTATGCAAAGCAAGGAAGTGACTGTAGGCGACTATGAAAAATTTGTTGCTAATACGGCGTATAAAACAGAAGCAGAAATAAATAAAGGCTGCGCATATTATTTAAATGGCGAGCCAGTATGGGAAGCGGCTTTAAACTGGCGCAATCCTGGCTTTGAACAGGGCAGTGACTTTCCGGCTGTATGTTTAACTTATAACGATGCAAAAGCATATGCTGACTGGTTATCTGGCCAGACAGGGCAGCAGTTTCGTTTACCTAGCGAAGTTGAGTGGGAATATGCAGCTCGTGCAGGTACAGAAACTGAGTACCCTTGGGGTAACGAAATTGGTAAAAACTTAGCTAACTGTGGTTGGTGTGGTAGTGAATGGTCAAACAAGCGCGCAGCACCGGTTGGGTCTTTTTCTCCAAATGCGTTTGGACTTTACGATACGGTAGGTAACGTATGGGAATGGACTGGTAAAAAATCAGGTGAATCGGATGTGGCAGTAAGAGGCGGGGCATGGAACTTTGCACCAAGCCTTGCACGCGTATCAACACGATTAATTTTAGCGCCTGATTTTAGATCAAACTACATTGGTTTTCGCTTAGTTCGCGAGAGATAAATTTATAAGGAAGCATTGCTTCCTTTTTTAACAAATTCACAAAGGCGCTGCACTTTATATTGCTCATCAAAATGAGCATGTTAAAGTGAGGCAGCTAATATAAGAACGTATTTCAAAGGTCATCCAGCCTCATGTTTAAAAAACTCCGTGGTATTTTTTCTAACGATCTGTCGATCGACTTGGGTACAGCCAATACCCTAATTTATGTAAAAGAAGAAGGTATTGTTCTAAACGAGCCTTCAGTTGTTGCTATCCGTCAAGAGCGTGCTGGTGGCCCTAAAAGTGTTGCATCGGTAGGTACCGAAGCAAAACAGATGCTAGGTCGTACACCGGGTAATATTAAAGCAATCCGCCCAATGAAAGACGGTGTAATTGCTGACTTTTATGTAACAGAAAAAATGTTACAACACTTCATAAAGCAAGTGCATAACAATAACTTTATGCGCCCAAGTCCGCGCGTACTAATTTGTGTACCATGTGGTGCAACGCAAGTAGAAAAACGCGCAATTCGTGAATCTGCAATGGGCGCTGGCGCTCGAGAAGTTTACCTAATTGAAGAACCAATGGCTGCGGCAATTGGTGCGGGTTTACCGGTATCAGAAGCAACGGGCTCTATGGTTGTTGATATTGGTGGTGGTACAACTGAAGTTGCTATTATTTCACTAAATGGTGTGGTTTACTCATCATCAGTACGTATTGGTGGCGATAAATTTGACGAAGCTATTATTAACTATGTACGCCGTAACTTTGGTAGTTTAATTGGTGAAGCAACCGCTGAAAACATTAAGCACCAAATTGGTTCTGCGTTTAAAACGGATGAGCCAATTGAAATCGAAGTACGTGGCCGTAACCTAGCTGAAGGTGTTCCACGTTCATTTACGCTTAACTCACATGAAATCTTAGAAGCGCTTCAAGAGCCTCTAATGGGTATTGTAAGTGCAGTAATGGTTGCCCTTGAGCAATCACCACCAGAGCTTGCATCAGATATTTCTGCGCACGGTATGGTACTGACTGGCGGTGGTGCACTATTAAAAGATTTAGATCGCTTATTAATGGAAGAAACAGGCATTCCTGTTGTTGTTGCTGACGACCCACTAACGTGTGTAGCACGTGGCGGCGGTAAAGCATTAGAAATGATTGATGTTCACGGTGGTGACGTTTTTAGTTACGACTAATGAAATTAATGTTTGGGCGCACTGTCTCTTTGCAACTGCGACTTTTTGTCGCAGTGCTTTTGAGTATCGTACTCATAGCAGGAGATAGGTACACAGAAGGTGGAACCGTTGTGCGCACCAGTTTAAATACACTGGTTAGCCCGCTTATTTATGTTGCCAACTTACCTTATGAGTTATTTAGCATTGGCGCTAAAAGCTTACACACGCGAGATCAACTCCTTACTGAAAACGAAGCACTGAAGAAAAAGCAAATGCTACAAAGTGAGCAGCTGCAACAGTACCAATTTTTAGCCAGAGAAAACCAAAAGTTACGTGCATTACTTGGTTCGTCAGCAAAACAATCTAATCGTAAAATTATTGCACAAGTATTATCGGTTCACTCAAACCCATATAGCCATCAAGTCGTTATTAACCGTGGTACTACAGACGGTATAAGCGAAGGGCAAGCGGTAATAGACGAAATGGGGGTGGTAGGGCAGCTTACTAAAGTAGGTTCCACTACGTCGCGCGTATTATTGATGACCGATACAACTCACGCAACACCTGTGCGCATACTTAGAAACGACGTACGAACCGTAGTTGAAGGCATTGGTAAAATTAACGTGGTTAAGCTTTCGCATGTTCCACACAGCTTAGATGTGCGTATTGGTGATGTATTAGTGACTTCAGGGCTTGGAGGCACATTTCCTGAGGGTTATCCTGTCGCCATTGTGACAGAAATTAACCGAGATGAAGGCCGTCCATTTGCACAAGTATATGCAGAGCCTATTGCGTTGCTCGACCGTATTCGCTTACTTGTAATTCTATGGCGCAGCCAGCAGGAGCAAATAAACGATGATTAACCGTTATTCATTGTTAATTGCGCTGAGCATATTTTTTGCTTTAATTATGGCGCTAATGCCGCTGCCATTTTCGTTTGAACCATTTAGACCGGATTGGGTCTTATTAGTACTTATGTATTGGTCATTGGCCGTGCCACATCGGTTGAATATTGGTACTGCTTGGGTGGTCGGTTTACTCATTGATTTAGCGTCAGGCTCACCTTTAGGTGTTAACTCGCTGACATTTTCGGTATGTATATTTATTACCGCAAGTAACTTTCAAAAAATTCGTAACTTCTCGCTTTGGCAGCAAAGTTTGTTAATTGGTTTGTTTTTAACGCTGTATCATTTAATGCAGTTTTGGCTAAACCATTTTTTGCTTGGTGTTTACTTTAACCCACAATACTTATGGCCGGTATTTACTGGCATGATTAGTTGGTTTTGGGTGTTTTTATTACTTCGTAAATACCGCAGACATTTTAGGATCAGATAATGAATACTGCCGTATATCTGGCATCAGCTTCTCCTCGTCGTAAAGAGCTATTGGCTCAACTTGGTATCGAATTTTCGCAATTTAGTGTTGATGCAGACGAGAGCCAACTCCCTAATGAACTTCCTCATGCCTATGTAGAGCGCTTAGCGAGGCTAAAAGCGTGCTCAGGTGTCAAGCTTGGTTACACAGACCGTCCAGTTTTAGGTAGTGACACAGTAGTTGTTATTGATAATGAATCGTTGTGTAAACCACGCGATGAAGCCGATTTTACGCATACACTTAAACGCTTGTCTGGAAACACTCACCAGGTACTAACCGCTATTGCTTTTGCGACTGAAGATAAAGTGCTTAGCCAAGTTATCAGTACCGATGTGACATTTAAAAAACTGAGCGATGAAGAGATTAAAGCCTATTGGCAAAGTGGTGAGCCGCAAGATAAAGCCGGTGGTTATGGTATTCAGGGGCTAGGTGGTCGCTTTGTTACACATATTGCGGGTAGCTATTTTAGTGTTGTCGGTTTACCTTTATATGAGACTGAACAATTATTACACGCATTTTTAAGAGGGTAGCATGAGTACAGAATTACTGATCAACGTAACACCGAGTGAAAGTCGTGTTGCCCTAATCGAAAACGGTGTGCTGCAAGAAATTCAGTTAGAACGAATTGGTAACCTAGGTATTGTTGGCAATATTTATCTAGGAAAAATAAGCCGCGTTTTACCTGGAATGCAGGCCGCTTTTGTTGATATTGGCCTAGAGAAAGCTGCATTTTTACATGCATCTGACATAGTAAACAGTGCCTCCATTGTTGAAGGTGTTGACGATGTACCAATAAAGAAAGTGCAAGATATACGAGAGTTAGTGCGCCAAGGTCAATACATTATGGTGCAAGTGGTTAAAGATCCATTAGGCACAAAAGGCGCGAGACTCACTACCGACATCACTATTCCATCTCGCTACTTAGTATTTATGCCAGACGCAACGCATGTTGGTGTAAGCCAACGAATAGAAACTGAAGAGGAGCGATCTCGCCTTAAAAAAATTGTTGCCGAATATGGCGATGAAAATGGCAGTTTTATAGTACGTACCGCGGCTGAAGGTGCAAGCGAAGCAGAGTTAAGACACGATGCTGGTTTTTTAAGAAAATTATGGGAAAAAATAACCGCACGTCGTAAAAAAACCAGTAAAGCAACCATATTACATGAAGACCTAACGCTTGCATTTAGAACACTTCGTGATTACGTAGGTGAAGACATGGAGCGTATTCGTGTTGACTCAAAGCTTACCTACCAAGAGCTAAAAATATTTACCGAAGAATTTGTGCCGCAACTTTCACAGGTACTCGAGTACTACCCGGGTGAGCGACCTATATTCGATTTATTTGATGTAGAAAACGAAGTGCAAAAAGCGTTGCATCGCAAAGTCACGTTAAAGTCAGGCGGGTACATCATTATTGATCAAACAGAAGCGATGACTACGGTTGACGTAAACACCGGTGCGTTTGTCGGCCATCGTAATTTAGAAGAGACTATTTTTAACACTAATGTCGAGGCAACGTCTGCCATTGCGCGCCAGTTAAGGCTTCGTAATTTAGGTGGAATAATTATTATCGACTTTATCGATATGGTCAGCGAAGAGCATAAAAGCCGTGTATTACACTCGTTAGAGTCGGCGCTAGCTAAAGATCGCACTAAAACAAATATCAATGGTTTGTCGGCACTTGGGCTAGTTGAAATGACCCGAAAACGCACTCGCGAAAGCTTAGAGCATATTTTATGTGATGTATGCCCGGCATGTTCAGGGCGTGGCTCACAAAAAACAGTCGAAACGGTATGCTACGAAATATTACGTGAAATTGTTCGCGTAAACCGCGCCTACGCAGCCGATAAATTCATGGTTTATGCAGCACCAGCAGTAAGTGAAGCCTTACTTAATGATGAATACCACAACTTGGCGGAGCTTGAGCTATTTATAGGTAAGCAAGTACACATACAAACAGAAAGCTTATACAGCCAAGAACAGTTTGATGTGGTAATGATGTAATGAATGCAAAAGCGGTCTGTTTTTTTTGTTTTAGAAAGTTATGGCAAACCTGTGCCATAATTTTAGTATTACTGGCCGTTATTGTTTCAATATTAAAGTACACACTCCCTTACGCAAATGATTACAAAGGTGATATAGAAACCTACCTAGACGAAAAGTTTGCTATTAGTTTATCTATTGGCGCTATTTCAGCGAGCTGGCAGGGAAATGGTCCTGCTCTTGTGCTTGAAGATCTATCGTTTAAAGACAACGAAACTGCGCCAATTTCCCTCACTATTGCAAAAACTAGCTTAGAGCTTAATTTATGGGAAAGCATTAAAACCCTGCAGTTAAAGTCTAACTACTTTGTTATAAATGGCTTTCATACCACGGTAAACGTGACAGACCTGTTTGAAAGCGGTAACCAAGATGATGTTTCGTTTGAGCAAAAAGAGCTTATAGAAGGGCTGTTTTTAGGTAATACCGGTCATTTTGCAATAGAAAACTCCAGTATTAATTTTGTTTTAGACGATAACAAAGAGCGAAAACTTCTGCTTGAAAATATCATTTGGCAAAATGAAGAGTCTCAACATTTAGGTAGCGGAACATTAGCTTTACCTGGCATCACAGTGGGCACCTTTGACGCACGCATTGCTCTCAAAGGTGAAAGCTTAGAAGAAGTTGCTGGCAATATGTATGTCCAAGCCAATAAGGTGGATGTGTCTAATTGGTTGGCGCAATATATAAATACTGAAAAACAACAATTAACCAGCGATATCAATTTACAAGCGTGGCTAAAAATTGAAAAAGGCCTAATTGACGATATAAAAATGCAGTGGCTGCCTAGTTCTGTTACTTGGTTTAAAGAAGCGCAAAGCCAGCAAGTTAGTTTAAGTGAAGGTGGCTTTCATCTTTATCCCGAGCAAGGTAATTGGTTTTTAAAAAGCACTGGTTTAGCGTTTAATAACAATAATACGACATGGCCAAGCTTAGAGTTTGAGGCTCAACTTGGTGAAAATAATCAAATTTGGTTAAATCAAATAGATATAGCGCTACTGGCTAACTTGGCAGCGCTGACAAATTTTGACTCTCTCGACGCGTTTTTAAAACGCAAACCAAGTGGCCAAATACAGCAGGCGTACGTTAATTACGAGAGTAACCAGCAGTGGCAAGTATGGTTTAACGCCAATAACATAGGCTGGCAAGAGCTTAATTCAGTGCCAGCTGCGCAAGGTTTACGCGTAAGCGGTTTATTAAACCAAGATAAAGGCCGTATCAGCTTATTTGGCGAAAACGGCACTTTAATAACTGGCGATAGTTTTAGTGACAACATTAATTATAACCAGCTCAATATAGAATTAGACCTCGCAAAGCAAAATAATAACTGGCGTATTAGCAGTGATAATGTTTGGTTTGATAACAATGAGATAACGCTAGCCGCAGAAATGCAACTGAGCTTTGGTGATACACCGCGTCTTGATTTATACGCAGAGGCATTTGCAGAGGATGCCAGTATTGCCGGTCATTATTTTCCGTTAAAAGCGATGAGCCCAGAATTAGTTAGCTACCTAAACGGGGCTATAAAAGGCGGTGAAATATCAAAAGCGCAGGTTCTATTTGCAGGGCCGTTATCAGGATTTCCATTTAAAGATGGCTCAGGGCAATTTGATGTACTTGCTCAAATTGACAATGCCACGTACCAGTTTGACCCAAAGTGGCCAGCAGTAACAGATGTAAAGGTAAAACTACATTTTGCTAATGAACGCATGGACATTTACAGCCAACAAGGCTCTTTGGTTAATTTAGATGTGGGTAATAGCGTTAAAGTTAGCATTAATGATTTAATGAATGCCGATGAGCTGGTGGTGCAAATAGATAAAAAAGCACCGATGGAAAACCTGTACACCTTTTTTAAAGCTACGCCGATTGCGAGCCCGCTAGCTGATATTTTTGAGGTAATACAAGGCCAAGGTGAAGCCGATGCCAGCATTGAGTTACTGGTAGGTTCAAAGTTTGAAGGTGGTGCCAGTGTTAGCGGCACTGTAAAACTAGATGATTTACCTGTATTTATTGCCACACCCGGTATTGCGTTAAATAACTTAACCGGCGTGCTTAACTTTAAAAACGATAATATCGAACTTAAAAATGCGAGCGCTACATGGCTTGGGATGCCGCTGGCACTTAATTACAACAGCCAAAGTGAAGCGAGTGACTACAAAGCAAACATAAATATTAATGCACAACTTGATGCCAATACTTTAATCGAAAGCGGGCAAGGTATTTTAAAAGGGTCACTTGAAGGGCAAAGTGCTGTTGATATTGGACTTGTGCTTAACTTTACTGAGCAAGGGTTTAATTATCGTGCACAGGTTAAATCTGACCTCGTTGGGTTAACAAGTAAATTACCAGCACCATACAAAAAAGCCGAGACACAACCGTGGGTTCTTGATGCGGTTGTTCAAGGCGATGATATTTCAAACCTTATAACTGCACAGGTAAATAAGCAGTTTTATTTTAATGCAATATTAGAAAATGGAAAATCGCAATTTAGTAATGCGCATTTTGTTATCGGTAAGCAAGATTTAGGGCTAAATTCACAAGATTTAAGCGTTTCAATAAACCTAGAGCAAACCGAACTTGTACCTTGGGTTGATCTTATTGATCAAATAATTAGTGCGGCCCAAAATGAGGATGACCCTGAATCACAAGGCATTATGCCACCACTTAATGAGATAGTCGCAAATATTGGCATGCTTGATATTAGCACTATGGTGTTTAATGATTTTGAAATGCGCCTAGCCCCTGAGCAAAGCAATGTGTATTTAAAATTAAATGCCAAAGAATTACGTGCAGGTGTATTTATTCCTACTTCGCAGCGCAGCCAGCCAATTAGAGTTAACGCAGATTATTTACGCGTGAATTTTGCAGAGCAAATTGAAGCGCCCATCACTGAGGTTGCAAAAGCAGACCCTGACACCGATTTAACGTGGCTGACGAACTTACCGGCTATAGAGTTTGAATGTGCAGATTGTAAAATTACCAACTACCAATTAGATAAAGTAAGCGCCTCGTTACTTGGTGACGGCAAACGTTTGGTTATTTCTGAGTTGGTTGTTGATAAAGGCGATCATATTTTGCGCACGAAAGGGCAATGGAAAGATGGCACCACACAGTTAAGCGGTGAAGTTAAAAGTGATGATATAGGTGCGTTGTTTGATGAGTTTGATATTACCACGGCTATAAAAGGCTCTAAGGCCACTATAAATTACAATCTTGCTTGGCAAGCCCCACCTTACTCATTTGATGTTCCGAGCCTCAGTGGTGAAATTGATTGGGATTTAGGAGAAGGGCACCTAACAGAAATTAGTGATGGTGGCGCACGGGTTTTTTCGTTGTTGAGCTTAGATTCGTTGGTTCGAAAACTAAAACTTGATTTTAGAGACGTATTTTCAAAAGGTTTTTTCTACAACAGCATGCAAGGTTCTATGCAGTTAGAGAACGGTATCGCTTATACAAAAGACACTAAGATGGATGGCGTTCCGGCTGATTTAACTATCAAAGGGTATGCAAATTTAAATACGCTTGATATCAACTACGATCTCGCTGTTGCGCCGCAGGTTACCTCAAGTATTCCGGTTATTGTGGCGTGGATGGTAAACCCAGTAACAGGGCTAGCAGCATTGGCACTAGATAAAGTAATACACTCTGCGCGCGTAATTTCTGAAATTAACTTTAAAGTGACTGGCACCATGAGTGAGCCTGTTGTTCAGGAGCTCGACCGTAAAAGCCGTGAAGTTACATTACCACAAGCAGCGCAAAACCAGCCCCAAGCCTCAGTCGATTTAAAACTTAAAGATGCTGAAGTAACCGCAACCAATGACTAATTTAGCGATCCCTAATAACCACAATATATTTGCTTTACAAATGTGTTCTGGTCTAAATGCTGACGACAATATTGCAGAGTTAAAAAAAGCATTAACCACACTTCCCGCAACACGGCCATTGCTTGTATGTCTCCCTGAGGCCTTTTTAGTGTTTAGCAAAAGCGGTCACGACACGCTGTTAATAGCTAAACATATTGAGCAATACAAACGTCAAATAAGCCAGTTGTGTAAACACCATAATATTTGGTTAAGCGCAGGGACAATTCCTGAGCCTTACAACAATACTAAATATTATGCCGCCTCACATTTATATAATAATCAGGGTGAGTGCGTTGCAACGTATAATAAAATACACCTATTTGATGTAAACGTAGATGATAAAACGGGGAGTTACCGCGAATCCGATTTTACCCAAGCTGGTAGCGATGTGGTTGTGGTTGAATCCCCCTTTGGTAAACTAGGTCTAACAGTATGTTATGATCTGCGTTTTAGTGGCTTATTTACTGCGCTTGTGCGTAAAGGCGCAGAGGTTATTTTAGTACCAAGTGCATTTACAATGGTTACAGGTCAAGTACATTGGCAGGCATTATTAGCGGCGCGAGCAATAGAAACCCAGTGTTATGTCGTTGCTGCGGCCCAATATGGCGCACATGAAAATGGCCGACAAACGTATGGTCACAGTATTATTATTTCACCCTGGGGTAACACTTTAAGTAATTTACCCAGCGGTACAGGTTTTATTAGCGCTAACGCTGATTTAGAGCAGTTAAAAAAAATTAGACGAGATATGCCTGTGCAGTCTCATCAACGATTTAGAGAGCATTTATTATGAATTCGGTTGAACAGCATTTATTACACGACAGCCAGCTAAATAGAGAAGAGCTCGAAAAAACGCTCGCCTACATACATCAGCACAAAGTAGATTACGCCGATTTATACTTTCAATCGAGTCATCACGAGTCGTGGGTACTTGAAGATGGCCTAGTAAAAGAAGGCTCTTACAATGTAGAACGCGGAGTTGGCGTACGTGCAGTAAGCGGCGAAAAAACGGGCTTTTCATATTCAGATGCTATCAACTTAGAAGCGCTTAACAAAGCGGCTACAGCAGCTCGCAGCATTGCCGATGCAGGCGAAGATAAAGCTATTAAAGTATTTAGCGATGTATCAGCAAAAGTGCAATTTGCACCGCATCAGCCAATTTCAAGTATGAGCGATAGCGATAAAGTTAGTTTATTACGCGAGCTTGAAAACTACATTCGAGAACTCGCCCCCGATGCAGAGCAAGTAATTAGCTCTATGTCAGCAGTATACGAAGAAGTATTAATTGCAGCCAGTGACGGTACATTTGCTACCGATATTCGCCCGCTTATTCGTTTAAACTGTTCAGTATTGCTTGAAAAAAATGGCCGTCGTGAGCGCGGTGGCGCAGGCGGTGGAGCACGTTTAGATTACGGCTATTTTAAAGAGCTGGTAAACGGTAAACCACGTTGGATGGAGTTTGCACAAGAGGCTGTACGCCAAGCTAAAGTCAACCTAGAAGCCATTGACGCACCAGCTGGCACTATGGAAGTAGTATTAGGTAATGGTTGGCCTGGCGTGCTTTTACACGAAGCGGTAGGGCATGGACTTGAAGGTGACTTTAACCGCAAAGGTGCATCTGCATTTAGCGGTAAAGTTGGGCAAAAAGTAGCGTCTGAACTATGTACAGTGGTTGATGATGGTACAATGGCCGATCGCCGAGGGTCGCTTAACGTAGATGACGAAGGCACACCTGCAGCTTACAATATACTGATCGAAAAAGGTATTTTAAAAGGCTATATGCAAGATAAGCTAAACGCGCGTTTAATGGGTGTAAATCCTACAGGTAACGCACGTCGCGAGTCTTACGCGCATTTACCTATGCCTCGCATGACCAATACTTACATGTTAGGTGGAGAGCACAGCCAGGCCGATATTATCAGCAGCGTTAAAAAAGGGGTGTTTGCACCTAACTTTGGTGGCGGGCAGGTTGATATTACCTCGGGTAAGTTTGTATTTAGTGCATCAGAAGCGTACTTAATTGAAAACGGTAAAATTACTCAGCCGATTAAAGGCGCAACACTTATTGGTAATGGCCCAGAAGTAATGCAGCAAATATCGATGGTTGGTAACGACTTAGCACTTGATAAAGGTGTTGGTGTTTGTGGTAAAGATGGTCAAAGCGTACCGGTAGGCGTTGGTCAGCCTAGCCTTAAAATTGATCAGCTAACGGTCGGTGGAACAACTTAAAGGCCCAACCGATAAAGTTTAGGCGCGAAACCCTTCGCGCCTAGTCGCTCTATGAGCTAGTTGCTTGGTTATTTACTCCGCTTAACGCAATTTTATGCTTCATTTCTTCTTCATACCATAGCGCCATAAAACACTCAGTGAGTTTATGCTCTATGTCCAGTGCCTGCTCGGTTGGGCAAAATAGCGTAAAGCGCGCTTTAAACTCACCCAATTCGGTTGTTCCAAAATGTATTTCTGGTGCAGGGCCCGATATTTTTGCATCTAGTTTTCGCTCAATAATCGAGTTATAACGAGTGGCGAGCTCTTCAAACTCTTCGCAGTACATTTTAGCTTTCACCGAGAGCGTGTCGTAAATTGGGTAAGGGTTAAAGCTCTCTTTTCGAACAATAGAAAAGCTATGTGTTGCAAAGCGTTTTACATAATTTAGATTTTTAATTGGGCTGGTGATGAGTTTATTATTAGGTATGTAAATCGTTTTTCTTGAAAATTGATAAGTGTGCATGTCTATTTCATGCATGGTTGTTTTTATCCAGTCTGTTTCTGCTACTTCACCGTAATATTCACCGACTTGCACCCAGTCGCCTACTCTAAATGGGCGTGTAGTGACTAAGTAAAAAAAGCCAATAACACATTGAATAAACTCACGAGTGGCTAAAACAATGGCAACTGCAAAGGCCGCGATAGATAACGCAAAATTTTGAATTTCAGTCGACCACACAAACAATAGCGACAACACCAACACAAAATTAATAAAATGCTTAATGTTATGCGCAATGTAGCGAATATCTTTGTCTTTTTTTTCTGCGCGGTTCCTCGCTAATTTATCAACAAGTACTTTTAAACCAAATGCAATGCCTAGCATAACAATTGAAACAAGAAACGGGTGTAGCAATATATCAGTAATCATAATATCCAGTTGTAGGTATGTTGATAAACACACGCTAGTATATTGAGTTATTTAGCTAATAAGCAAATTTAACCTTAATAAAAAAGCCCCTTAGCACGTATGTGTAAGGGGCTTAACGTTGTTAAATTAATAAATAACCTGAACTCTGATTAAGTGATTTTTTATCCAGAATTTAGGTTAAATAGCTTAGCGCATAGTCACAAACTCTTCAGAGCCCGTTGGGTGAAGTGCAACAACAGCGTCAAAGTCAGCTTTAGTTGCGCCCATTTTCATCGCTACGGCAAAACCCTGAATCATTTCATCAACGGCAAAACCAAGGCCATGTAAGCCAACTACTTTTTCGTCTTCCCCTGCGCAAACTAGCATCATGTTGCATGCTTGACGGTGCTGAGTTACCGCTGTGTACATAGCAGCAAAGCTTGATTTATACACTTTTACGTTTTCTGCGCCGTACTGAGAAATCGCTTCTTGCTCGGTTAAACCAATGGTGCCGATAGGCGGATGACTAAATACGACTGTTGGTACTAGGCTGTAATCCATTTTTAAATCATCAGGGAGTGCTTTATTAAATAAGCGTTCTGATAACGTACGGCCTGCTTTAACTGCAACAGGAGTAAGCTCAATACCGCCTTCAATAATATCACCCACTGCATAAACGTTTTTAGCAGTCGTATTTTGGTACTCATCTACTTTCACATAACCGCTTTCATTTACTTCTACACCGGCTGCTGCAAGGTTTATCTTGTCTGTTGTAGGTGTGCGGCCAATGGCCCAAATAACCTGATCAACATTTTGGCTGTAACCGTTTTCAAAATGAATAGTTAAACTGCCGTCACTTTCTTTGATTACTTCTTTAGGGGAGCATTCAGTATGAAGAGTCGGACCTTCTTTAGCCATAATATCGACGAGCGTGTCGATAATATAAGGGTCAAATGTACGTAGAGGCTTACTTTTACGCACGAATAAATGTGTTTCTGTGCCTAAACTATGTAATACACCTGCAATTTCTACGGCAATGTAACCTGCACCGATTACAGCTACGCGTTTAGGTTGTTCGTTAAGCTCAAAAAAGCCATTTGAATCAATACCATGCTCAGCGCCCGGAATGTTTGGAATAGTAGGGCGCCCACCTACAGCCACTAAAATATGATCGGCGGTGTAGTGTTCACCATTTACTTCTACTGTTTTGCTGTCAATAAAGGTAGCAAAGCCTTTAATAACGGTGACGCCATTACTTGCTAAACCGTTGTCGTACCCTTTATGAATTCGGCCAATATAGGCTTCACGACTTTCTACTAGTTTGCTCCAATTAAAGTCTTTTACCTCAACGTTAAAACCGTAATCGGGTGCATATAAGTTAATTGCTTCGGCTACTTGTGCGCCGTGCCACATAACCTTTTTAGGCACACAGCCTACGTTTACACAGGTACCACCCATGTGTTTTGCTTCAATAAGTGCCACTTTAGCACCGCGCATTGCAGCTCTGTTTGCAGAAGCAATACCACCGCTGCCACCGCCAATTGCAATGTAATCAAAGTGTTGTGTCATTTTAAGTCCTTAGGCGTTGAGTTTTATGCGCATAAGCATAACATTAAGTTTTAAAAATAAAGAGTGTTTAGATGACCTATGTTGAGTAAAAAAACATTCAAATTTACAGCCTTATCGATATAAAGCGATACGTTAAGTCAGTACCAAACAGAATATCTGCAGTACGTAACCGGGCTCGCTTTAGATTGCATTCCCTGTAGGCATTTCATTATTACCGAGCCTAAAAGTAGTTATTAATGGCTTTTGAATAGCTAGATTAATAAAAAGTATGTTGTTTTTTAACTTTTAGACCCAATCTAAAAATGAAATGCATTAACGCAAAGAGAGTATTTATGAGCAACCCACTAATTGGCCTTGAAGGCTTACCACCATTTTCTAAAATTAAGCCTGAATTTGTAGTACCGGCACTTAAAGACGGAATAGCAAATTGTCGAAAAGCCATCGATGACGTACTCGCGAAAAAGTCATACACGTGGGATGACTTAGTGTTACCACTTGAAGAGGCCGACGATAAACTATCGCGACTATTTTCGCCTGTTTCTCATTTAAATTCTGTTATGAATAACGACGAACTGCGTGAAGCATACGAGCAGTGTTTACCGCTTATTTCTGAGTACTCTACGTTTGTTGGTCAGCATCAAGGTTTATACGAAGCGTATAATGCTTTGTACAACAGTGACGAATTTAAAACGCTGACTACAGCACAACAAAAATCAATTACCAACGCGCTGCGCGATTTTAAATTGTCGGGCATTGCATTAGCGCCGAAGCAGCAAAAACGCTACGGTGAAATAAGCGCGCGTTTATCAGAGCTTGCTTCTAAGTTTGGTAACAATGTAATGGATGCGACTTTAGCGTGGCACAAGCACATTACTGATGAAGCCGATTTAGCCGGACTCCCCGAGTCTGCACTTGCGCTTGCTGCTGACACCGCCAAAAGTAAAGATCTAGACGGTTGGGTATTTACACTTGATTTCCCATCTTACTTGCCAATTATGACTTACGCTGATAACCGTGAACTTCGTAAAGAAACCTACACCGCATTTAGCACACGCGCATCGGATCAAGGCCCAAATGCGGGTGAGTTTGATAACTCAGACATAATGAAAGAAGCACTTGCACTTCGCCATGAACTTGCGCAGTTATTAGGGTTTAAAAGCTACGCTGAAAAATCATTAGCAACAAAAATGGCTGAAACACCAGAGCAAGTGTTTTCGTTCTTAGAAGACCTAGCGGCTAAATCAAAACCACAAGCAGAGCAAGAAGTGGCAGAGCTAAAAGCGTACGCTGAGCAAAAACATGGTATTTCTGAATTAGAAGCATGGGATTTTGGCTACTATGGCGAAAAACTAAAACAAGAAAAATACGCAATATCAGATGAAGTACTACGCCCATATTTCCCAGCAAATAAAGTATTAAGTGGCTTGTTTGAAACAGTTAACCGCTTATTTGGCATTAGCGTAAACGAAGTAACCGACTTTGATACGTACCATAAAGATGTACGCTTTTTTGAAATTGTTGATAGCAATAACACGCTACGAGGGCGTTTTTACTTAGATCTTTACGCACGCGATCGCAAACGCGGTGGCGCGTGGATGGACGATTGTATGGGTCGTAAGGTACGCGCTAATGGCGAGTTACAAACCCCTGTAGCTTATTTAGTATGTAACTTTAATAAAGCAGTAGGTGATAAACCGGCTTTGTTTACCCATAATGAAGTAACGACTTTATTCCATGAGTTTGGTCACGGTATTCACCATATGCTGACTCAAGTTGATGCTGCACCTGTAGCAGGTATTAATGGTGTAGCATGGGATGCCGTAGAGCTACCAAGTCAGTTTTTAGAAAATTGGTGTTACGAGGAAGAAGCGCTGAGTTTTATTTCGGGTCATTTTGAAACAGGCGAGCCACTACCAAAAGAACTACTTGATAAGTTATTAGCTGCTAAAAACTACAACTCAGGCATGCAAATGTTGCGTCAAATTGAGTTTTCGTTATTTGATTTTAAAATTCATAACGATTATGTCGCGGGCGAGCCGTGTCAAATTCAGGCAGTATTAAATGATGTGCGCAGTCGTACCTCGGTTGTTCAAGCTCCTGAGTTCAACCGTTTTCAGCACGGGTTTAGCCATATTTTTGCAGGTGGCTACAGTGCCGGTTATTACTCGTATAAATGGGCTGAAGTATTATCGGCCGATGCTTACTCTAAGTTTGAGGAGGAAGGAATTTTTAACCCACAAACAGGGCAAGCCTTCATGCAGCATATTTTAGAAAAGGGCGGCAGTGAAGAGCCTATGGAGTTATTTAAAAACTTTCGAGGCCGTGAGCCGCGCGTTGATGCGCTACTTCGCCATAGTGGCATAGCAGCTTAAAAATATGTCATTTATTAAATGTAACAAAAGCGCCTAAACGGCGCTTTTTTATTGTGTGTAGATAATAGGCTATAAACGTTAGTAATTTCAGCACGCCGTACTATGCTCTAAGCATACTCAGCTGAACGGATTTGTGTATGGAAAAGTTAGTACTTACCATTGATGACGATAAATTAACCCACCTTATTATTGAGGAATCTCTAGCGGGATTTTGTAAACTTATTCATGCTAAAGAGGGCGAGGAGGGGCTGAGGTTAATAAACGAACATAAACCCGATATTATCCTTCTCGACATAGAAATGCCGGGCAAGTCGGGTTATCAAGTCTGCCAAGAAATAAAACAAAATGCCGATACGAAAGATATTCCGGTTATGTTTCTCTCATCAAAAGAAGCGCTTATCGACCGAGTAAAAGGCTACAGCGTTGGTGCGTCTGACTACATAATGAAACCGTTTAATGCACAGGAGCTAATGGCGCGTATTAAAATACTTTATGCGTATCGTCAGCAGTGCGTCAAACTCGAAAGCGACATAAACAAAGCCAATAAAACGGCTGCAATGGCGATGACCGAGTCGGGAGATATGGGTCGAATTATGCGCTACGTTGGACAAAGTTATCATGCCAACAGCTTACAAACGTTGAGTGAGTTCTTCTTAGGGTTTTTTACTCCTCTTAATTTGGATGTAGTGGTTGTATTTTGGTATCAACAGAAAAGTGAATTTTATAGTTTACAAGGTGGTGTATGCCCACTAGTGCAGGAGTTATTGGCGCAACATAAAGATGCACAGCGGTTTGTTGATATAGGTAACAGCACTATTATTAATTACCCAAAACTATCGTTGCTGGTTAAAAATATGCCGGTCGATGACACCGAAAAGTATGGGCGTTATAAAGATTTGTTTCCTCATATTTTAGAGGTCACCAATGAAAAGGTCGTTACTATGGAAAGAAACGAAAAAAATTACCAGCAAGCTGAACAAATTAGCACGGCACTGGAAGATATAATAAGCCAGTTTAATGCTCAAAATATCACGCAAAGTACTGTAGCAGAGCAGTTTTGTACACAACTAGAGGCATTAAATACAGCTATTGAGCTTCAAAAAAATAATTTAAACCCTGCCGATATTGATTTATGTATATCGCAACTTGAACATACTATGCAGTTACTGGTGTCTGCCAATAGCGATTTAGCGTTTATTAAATATCAGTTTGAGCAGGTAACACAAAGCCGCCGTGAGTTTTTACAGAGTTTACGCCATAAAGTAGATGACATTGAGCCTGCAATTAACCAAGACCCTGACATAGAGCTATTTTAGTGCGCTTAAGCTCGCTGGTTGATATACTCTGGCGGTATTTTATCGTCGGAGTGTATTGTGGTTATTCAGTGTGCCTTTAAAGAGTGTCGCCCGTATTTAAATGAATTAGAAACGCGTTTTGGTTTAGTAAATTGGCAACAAAATAGCCAAGGTTTTAGCCTACACTATGACGATACAGGACTGAGTTTATTTAAAACTGATGAACCTAAATTAGGTGCCATTAACGTTGATTTTGTTACCGGGGCAGCCGCTCACAGGCGAAAATTTGGTGGCGGTAAAGGGCAAGCTATAGCCAAAGCGGTTGGCCTTAATAAAGGGGCAACGCCTGTGGTACTTGATGCAACCGCAGGTTTGGGGCGTGATGGCTTTGTATTGGCGTCACTCGGGTGCAAGGTTATTTTACATGAACGTCACCCTGTAGTTGCTGCACTGCTGGCTGATGGTTTAAATAGAGCTTACAGCGACACAGAAATTGGCTCTTGGATGAAAGACAATATGAGCCTAGTGTTTGGCTCAAGCCACACGTTACTTGCCCAATGTGAAAGCATGCCCGATGTGGTGTATTTAGATCCCATGTTTCCACACCGCGAAAAGTCAGCCTTAGTAAAAAAAGAAATGCGAGTGTTTCAAGAGTTAGTAGGTGCAGATACCGACGCCGATGATTTACTTGAATTTGCCTACCCACTTGCCAGCAAGCGAGTGGTGGTTAAGCGCCCTGATTACGCCCCGTTTTTAAATGACAAAACCCCCAGCATGCAAATTAAAACTAAAAAGAACCGTTTTGATGTGTATGTAAAAGCGGCCATGGTTTAAAGGCCCTTATTACGAGTGTTGATCGGGTTTAAGGATCTAGGATCTTAGTGTGCTTTTATGTTAGAATTCGCGCAATTTTTTGGCATTAGTAAGAAGCACAGCAATGATCTTAGACGATATTCGCGTTGTTTTAGTTAACACATCACACTCAGGTAATATAGGTTCGGCGGCTCGCGCCATGAAAACAATGGGTTTATCAAAACTCTATTTAGTTGACCCTGCTTGTGAAATTGACAGTCATGCAAGTGCGTTATCTGCAGGTGCTAGCGATGTGTTAGGTAATGCAGTAATTGTTGAAAAGCTTGAAGACGCCATTGCTGATTGTGCATTAACTATTGGTACAAGCGCACGTTCACGCACGCTTTCATGGCCGATGGTTGAGCCTCGCGAGTGTGGTGAAAAGCTGGTGGCTGAAGCCGAGAATGGCCCTGTGGCATTAGTGTTTGGTCGTGAAAACAGTGGCTTAACCAACGAAGAGCTACAGCTGTGTAATTACCATGTATGTATTCCAGCTAACCCAGAATATAGCTCGCTAAATCTTGCTATGGCTGTGCAAACTTTGTCTTACGAAACACGTATGGCATTTTTAAATAAGCAACCTAAGCAAGAAGCACAAGACGACACCGTTTACCCTAACTCAAAACAAACAGAGTTATTTTACGATCACCTAGAAGAAACACTTTATAACACAGGTTTTATTATCAAACAGCACCCAGGTATTGTGATGACAAAGCTTCGTCGTTTATTTAACCGTGCACGCCCAGAAGAGGCTGAAATGAACATTTTGCGCGGTATTCTTACCTCTATAAATAAATCGATTCCTAAGTAAGGTATAGCAATTAGTTATATAAACGGGTGTTTAAATAACTGGCTAATACTTGACTAAATTACTCAGGTAATTACAATGGATGCAATACTTGACCAAACAGGTCAGGTATTAAAAATTTGTTAACTACATTCATTTTAAGCGATATGTTTTTAAATCAAATTTTTATCAAGTGATAATACTTGACTAATTTACTCTGGTAATTAAAATTTGCACTCTTTGTGCAGGGGGCGTTATGAAATTAACATCAAAAGGCCGATATGCCGTTACAGCGATGCTTGATGTTGCGCTGCACACAGGTGTTGGTCCTGTCGCCCTTGCTGATATTTCACAAAGACAAGAAATTTCTTTGTCATACCTTGAACAATTATTTGCTCGGCTGCGTAAAAATGGCTTGGTAAGTTCGGTTCGAGGGCCTGGTGGCGGCTATTTACTAGGGCGAGAAGCCGGTGTTATTTCTGTTGGTGACATTATTACCGCAGTTGATGAATCGGTTGATGCAACACGTTGCCAAGGCGCCAACACTGGCTGCCAAAGCGGTATGCGCTGCTTAACCCATAATTTATGGTCAGACTTGAGCGCACGTATAGAAGAATTTTTGAACAGTATTACCCTTGCTGAATTGGTGGAAAAATCAGATGTGAAAGAAATTGCATCGCGCCAAGATAACAGTATCAATAACGCAATTAAGCAGTTGGAAAACATTCAAGTAAGCTGTCAACTTTAAGGTTGACCTGCAGCGGAGAGAGAAATGAAGTTACCGATTTATTTAGATTACGCAGCAACCACGCCTGTTGATGAGCGTGTTGCTAAAGAAATGATGCAATGCCTTACAATGGACGGTAAATTTGGTAACCCTGCATCACGTTCACACCGTTTTGGTTGGCAAGCTGAAGAAGCTGTTGACCAAGCACGTACAGATATTGCTGATTTAGTAAATGCAGACCCACGTGAAATTGTTTTCACTTCGGGTGCAACTGAATCAAATAACCTAGCTATTAAAGGTGCAGCACAGTTTTACAAAAAGAAAGGTAAGCACGTTATTACCGCTAAAACTGAGCACAAAGCAGTCATCGACACATGCCGTGAATTAGAACGTCAAGGTTTTGAAGTAACCTATATGGACGTTGAAGAAAATGGCTTGCTTGATCTGCAAAAGCTAGCAGACACAATGCGTGACGACACAGTTCTTGTCAGCATCA
This sequence comes from Pseudoalteromonas sp. SIMBA_162, assembly GCF_046535955.1. Taxonomy (NCBI): domain Bacteria; kingdom Pseudomonadati; phylum Pseudomonadota; class Gammaproteobacteria; order Alteromonadales; family Pseudoalteromonadaceae; genus Pseudoalteromonas; species Pseudoalteromonas sp. SIMBA_162. The sequence continues at coordinate 117,587 of NZ_JAWJBQ010000011.1, forward strand.
TGCACGTGAATAACGAGCTAGGTGTAATTCAAGACATTGCAACGATTGGCGAAATGTGTCGTGAACGTAAAATCATGTTCCACGTAGATGCTGCGCAAAGTGCAGGTAAAGTACTTATTGACGTACAACAACTTAAAGTTGATTTTATGTCGTTCTCTGCGCACAAAGCATACGGCCCTAAAGGTGTAGGTGCGCTTTACGTTCGTCGTAAACCACGTGCTCGTTTAGAAGCGCAAATGCACGGTGGCGGTCATGAGCGTGGTATGCGTTCGGGTACACTTGCAACTCATCAGTTAGTGGGCATGGGTACTGCATTTAGAATCGCAAAAGAAGATTTTGAAAAAGATTTTGCACACATTAGCGCATTACGTAAACGCCTAATTGACGGCATTATGGCTGATATGGACGAAGTATATTTTAACGGCACACAAGACCAATCAGTACCGGGTATTGTAAACATCAGCTTTAACTTTGTTGAAGGTGAATCGTTACTTATGGCAGTAAAAGACATTGCGGTATCGTCAGGTTCAGCCTGTACATCTGCAAGCTTAGAGCCTTCTTATGTTTTACGTGCACTTGGCCGTAACGACGAATTAGCACACAGCTCAATTCGTTTCAGTATTGGTCGTTTTACTACCGAAGAAGAGATTGATTACACCGTTGAATTAATGAAAAACTCTATCGGTCGCCTACGTGAAATGTCTCCACTTTGGGAGATGCATCAAGAAGGTATTGATTTAGATTCAGTTGAATGGGCTCACCACTAATAATTAGTGGTGTAAGCACATACCCTAGCAGGTAATGAGGATAGAATTATGGCGTACAGTGATAAAGTAATCGACCACGTAGAAAACCCACGTAACGTAGGTGCTCTAGACAAAAACGATCCGTCAGTGGCAACGGGTATGGTAGGCGCACCAGCATGTGGTGACGTAATGAAATTGCAAATTAAAGTATCGTCTGAAGGCGTTATTGAAGATGCGAAATTCAAAACCTATGGTTGTGGTAGCGCAATTGCTTCTTCTTCACTTGTAACAGAGTGGGTTAAGGGTAAAACACTTGATGAAGCAGCAACCATCAAAAACACTGATATCAGTGCTGAGCTAGAATTACCACCAGTGAAAATTCACTGTTCAATTTTAGCCGAAGATGCAATTCAAGCAGCAATTGCAGACTACAAAAGCAAACAAGCGAAGTAAGAAGAGAAACTCATGGCAGTGACATTGACAGATGCGGCAGCAAACCGCGTACAATCATTTTTAGCAAACCGCGGCAAAGGGTTAGGTCTGCGCGTTGGCATTAAAACGACGGGCTGTTCAGGTCTTGCTTATGTACTTGAGTTTGTTGACGAGTTAAACGAAGACGATGAAACCTTTGCGGCTAAAGGCGTTACTTTAATAGTTGACGCAAAAAGCTTAGTTTACATCGATGGCACAGAGCTCGACTACACTAAAGAAGGCTTAAATGAAGGGTTTAAATTTAATAACCCTAACCAAGCTGACGAGTGTGGTTGTGGCGAAAGCTTTACCGTTTAATTGCTACGTGTAATTGTATTTTGAAGCCCTGCAACTGTAGGGCTTTGTTATTTCTGAATATTACTGGTTGAAGCTATGCGTTACTTTGAATTATTTGCAGTGCCCGTTGATTATAATATTGATTTAGCAACGATTAATAAAAATTACCTAGAATTGCAGCGTGCTGTACATCCCGACCGCCATGCCAATGCAAGCAGCCGTGATAAGTTAATGTCGGTGCAAAGCGCAGCTGAAATTAACGATGCCTTGCAAACACTTAAGCACCCAGTTAAACGTGCTGAGTATATGTTAAGCGAACTGGGAGTTGATATTCGCGCTGAGCAACAAACACTGCAAGATCCATTATTTTTAATGCAACAAATGGAATTGCGCGAAGAGCTTGAAGAGCTTGCATCAGCGAGTGACCCGGATGCGGCCATTGCTAATTTTGAAAAACAAATAAAACAACTTAACGAGCAATACAGTGCACAACTTGCAGAACAGTTAGCAAGCAGCAACGAGCAACAGTACCAACTAGCTGCCGATAATATTCGTAAACTGAAGTTTGTTTATAAATTACGTGACGAACTAGAACGCATTGAAGACAGTTTATTTGACGATTAATTACTTGCTGTAAAGCGAGCAAAACGAGTTTAAAGAGCATTATGGCATTATTGCAAATTGCTGAGCCGGGGCAAAGCGCGGCACCACACGAACATAAACTAGCCATAGGTATTGACCTTGGTACTACTAATTCATTAGTTGCTACCGTACAAAGTGGCGAAGCGCGCACTTTAACAGATGAGTTAGGTGCGGCAATGTTGCCGTCGGTTGTTCGTTATCAAGCCGGTGGTATTACTGTGGGTAGCGATGCGGCTCAAGCTGCAACACAAGACCCCGCAAATACACTTATTTCGGTAAAGCGTTTTTTAGGTAAAACACAGGCTGAAATAGAGCAAAGCTACGGCCAATTACCGTATGAGTTTTGTGAAGATAATGGCTCGCTTGCCATTCAAACAGAGGCTGGAAAAGTCAGCCCAGTTAAAGCGTCAAGCCACATATTAGCCGCGTTGAAAGCGCGTGCAGAACAAAGTTTTGGTAATCAAGAAATTTTAGGCGCTGTTATTACCGTTCCTGCGTATTTCGATGATGCTCAGCGTCAAAGTACTAAAGATGCAGCAGAGCTTGCTGGCATTAATGTATTACGCTTGTTAAACGAGCCAACAGCGGCGGCTGTTGCCTATGGTTTAGATTCGGGCCAAGAAGGGATCATTGCCGTTTACGACTTAGGCGGTGGTACATTTGATATTTCTATTCTTCGTTTACACCAAGGTGTGTTTGAAGTAATGGCAACTGGCGGCGACTCAAGCTTAGGTGGTGACGATTTTGATTCACTACTCGTTGACTACTTTAAGCAGCAAACCGGTGTGTCAGCGTTATCACCTTCGGTTTTACGTTTATTTATTAACAAAGCCAAAGCCTGTAAAGAAGCGTTAAGCCAATACGCAAAAGTAAATGTAGGGCTTGAGTTTGACGGGCAAAACCACACGGTAGAAGTAACGCGCGAAACATTTGACGAAATGGCTATGCCACTGGTTAAAAAAACACTGCGTTCGTGTCGCCGAGCTGTTAAAGATGCTGGCATTGAAAACGAAGAAGTTTTACAAGTTATTATGGTCGGCGGTTCAACGCGTATGCCACTGGTACGCAGCCAAGTACATAGCTTTTTTGATAAAGAACCGCTAACCTCAATCGACCCTGACCGCGTTGTGGCATTGGGGGCAGCACTGCAAGCAGACGTGCTCATTGGCAATAAGCCAGACTCAGACATGTTATTACTTGATGTACTGCCACTGTCGCTTGGACTCGAAACCATGGGCGGTTTGGTTGAAAAAATTATTCCGCGTAACACCACTATTCCGGTAGCGCGTGCTCAAGAATTTACGACGTTTAAAGATGGCCAAACGGCGATGTCTTTGCATGTATTACAAGGTGAGCGTGAGCTAGTTGACGATTGTCGTTCACTTGCTAAGTTTAGCTTAAAAGGTATTCCACCAATGGCAGCTGGCGCTGCGCATATTCGGGTTACCTTTAAAGTAGATGCTGATGGTTTATTAAGTGTTTCAGCGATGGAAAAATCAACGGGTGTGCAAGCCGAAATTCAGGTTAAACCTTCGTTCGGTTTATCTGACGACCAAGTGGCTAACATGCTAAAAGAGTCGATGAGCAACGCAAAAGACGACATGCAAGCACGTATGCTTAAAGAGCAACAAGTTGAGGCTCTTCGTGTTATTGAGGCACTAAATGCTTCATTAGATGCTGATGGCGCGTTACTTGATGACGCTCAGCTTACAAATTTAAGAGCTGAAATTGCAGAGCTGGTAAAAGTGCGCGAAAATGCTCAACAACCTAGCGAAATAAAAGCGGCTATCGAAAAAGTAGATAACGCCAGTAGTGAATTTGCATCGCGCAGAATGGATGCATCAATTAAAAAAGCCCTAACGGGTCAGTCAGTAGACAACATTTAAGAGAGATTAGAATGCCACAAATTGTTTTTCTTCCACATCCTGAATTGTGTCCTGACGGCGCTGCAATTGAAGCACCTGAGGGGCAAACTGTGCTCGACGCGGCGCTTAAAAATGGCATAAGCATTCCACACGCATGTGAAAAGTCGTGTGCGTGTACTACGTGTCATTTAGTTATTCGTGAAGGGTTTGATTCACTTGATGAAAGTGACGATCTAGAAGACGACATGCTAGACAAAGCGTGGGGCTTAGAGCCTGAGTCGCGCCTTGGTTGCCAAGCAATAATTAAAGATGAAGACTTAGTGGTTGAAATACCTAAGTACAATCTCAATATCGTTAATGAAGAGCACTAGTTTTTAATTAACGACTATTATATTAAAAGCCGCTGTTTAATACAGCGGCTTTTTTGTTTGTAAATTGTAGGCGTGACGAGTAAAGCGTGTAAGTTATTTTGTAGACGTAAAGAGTTAGCCTTGGCTCTATGCCACGCATTAAAAGCTAACCCCTAAAATATTTTTCGGAGGTGTACTTTGAGTAATCTAATTTTTTGTGACTCGTTTATTGATGGTGAATTTTATAAAACCAATGAACACTTTAGCGTTAACGATCCCGCTACCCAACAAAGTATTATTGAAGTAAGTGATATAGACGAGCAAGGCGTTAATAGCGCCATAACTGCCGCACAGGGCGCTTTTGTAAAATTAAAAAACACTAACGCCACTGAGCGTAGTGAAACGCTAATGCGCTGGTATGAGCTTGTGATCAAGCACAAACAAACATTAGCTGAGCTAATGACCAAAGAGCAAGGTAAGCCACTTAAAGAATCGCTGGGCGAAATAGATTACGGTGCAGGCTTTATAAAATGGTTTGCAGAAGAAGCTAAGCGAAGTTATGGCGATGTGATCCCACCTACCGACAATAACCACCGTTTAACCAGTTTTAAGCAGCCTGTAGGCGTTGTAGCAGGTATTACTCCTTGGAACTTCCCGGTTGCAATGGTGACGCGTAAAGTGGCGCCTGCTTACGCTGCAGGCTGTAGTTTTATATTAAAGCCTTCTGAGCATACGCCGCTATGCGCGATTGCATTAGCATACCTAGCCGACCAAGCTGGCTTTGTTAAAGGGGCATTTAACGTACTTGTATCGCAAGACGCTAAAACAGTGGGAAAGATGCTCACTGACTCACATATTGTTCGCAAGTTTACTTTTACTGGCTCTACAGGTGTTGGTAGCCAATTACTTAAGCAATGTGCCGACACGGTTAAGCGTACCTCAATGGAATTAGGCGGCAATGCGCCGTTTATCATTTTTGATAATGCGGATCTCGATGATGCGATTGATGGGCTTATGGCGGCTAAATTTAGAAACAGTGGCCAAGCATGTGTAGCCGCAAACCGCATTTTTATTCAGCGCAGTATTTTAGATGAAGTGCTGAGTAAAATTACGCCTAAAGTAGCCGCATTAAAAGTAGCCAATGGGTTTGAAGAGGACGTAGATATTGGCCCGCTAATTTATCCAAAAGCGAAAGAGAAAGTGCAGCAGCTTGTGCAAGATGCACTTGATAAAGGCGCAGACCTAATAGGGGATAACAGCAGCTTAGGCGGCAGCTTTCAAAACCCGCTCATTGTTACTAACGTAACGACTGAAATGGATATATACCACGAAGAAGTATTTGGCCCTGTATTAACGGTCATCCCTTTTGATGAAGAAGCAGAAGTGCTTTCGCTTGCTAATGATGTGCCCTATGGTTTAGCCGCTTATTTTTATAGCCAAGATTTAAAACAAGTTTACCGCATTAGCGAAGGGCTTGAGTTTGGCATGATAGGCCTAAATGAAGGGGTTATATCAAACCCCGTTGCTCCGTTTGGTGGGGTAAAACAATCTGGCTTAGGGCGAGAGGGTGGGCACCAAGGACTAAATGAATACCTAGAAGAAAAGTACGTATGTATCAAAATTTAATAGCAATCCGCAATTTTACGCTTGAGGTTTTTGGGCTGTGTTTCGGTAACGTTTGTTTATTACAATAATATGGCGAAATCATGAACTTTTCTTTTTGCTATTGATACAGCAAGGACTAAGTGCTACCTTTGCCACATATTTTTTGTTAATAAAACAACACTAAAAACCAAATAAAAAGTAAAAGGATTTCTATAAGTAGAAATAACCCCGTGTGTAAATGCCACCGTAAGGTGGCATTTTTTTGTTCAGCGTCGTTAATTTTAGTAGGGCATTAACGGATTGGTTTATATCCAGGTAGGTTATTAAGGTCTACGTCATCAAGCTGTTCTGGATTTGCGTATTCACTAATATAATTTTTGTACACGCCGGATTCGATAAAAACAGCGAAAATATCAGGGTCTAAGTGGTTTTTTTCGACCATAGTACCTAGTATAAATAAACACTCACTTACCGGCTTTGCCTTTTTGTAAGGCCTATCTACCGCTGAAAGTGCTTCAAATATATCGGTAATTGCCATTAACCGAGCAGGTATCGACATTTGCTCTTTGGTGAGACCCCTTGGGTAACCTGTACCATCGAGTTTTTCATGATGGCCTAATGCATACTCAGACACTTTACTTAAGTGTTTAGGGAACGGCAGGGCATCTAAAATATTTTTCGTGACATCCATATGACGCTTCATGACATCATGCTCGCCACCGGTGAGCGTTCCTCTTCGTATTGACAGGTTTTCAACTTCATCATCATTGAGCAGTGGTGTGCGTATATCGTTGATCACTAAATGATAGTGTTGTGCAATGCGTTCTATTTGGGCAAGTTCTTTATCGCCTAAAAATTCCCCACCCACATTAATGCGTTGTAATAAGGCACGGTCCAGTGCAACCTGCTTAAGCTCGGTATCGAGCAGTCGTTCGAGTTGCTGCACCTCTACAGGCTTACCATTTTGCATTGCTGAGATTATTTGTTCTTGGTAGTTAATTTTTAAATCTCGGCTAACGATCTCAAATTTGGCGTCTATGAAGCTGATACGATCAAAAATGGTTTCTAATTTAGTCGCCTTTTCCATAATGTGATCGGGGGTGGCGATTTTTCCGCAGTCATGTAACCAGCCAGCTATATCTAATTGATGACGGTCTGAGTCGCTCATAGAAAATGACGCTAATGGGCCCTTGCTTATTGCATTTACCGCATCGGCCAGCATTAACGTTAAGGCTGGTACACGCTTACAGTGTCCGCCGGTATGGGGAGACTTTTCATCGATAGCCATTGCAATGGTTTCAGCAAAAGTAGAAAACAACTCTTCCATTTCTTTAATCAGTGATGAGTTAGTTAATGCAATAGCCCCTAATGAAGCAAACGAGCGTATTAGCGTGACGAGCTCTTCACTAAAGGGAATAATATTATTGTTGCTATCTTTTACGTTTATAAGCTGTATCACACCTAAAATATCATCTTGGTGATCTTTTAAAGGAATAGTTAGCATTGATTGCGTGCGATAACCCGTGCGGGCATCCATTTCACGCGCAGCGCTCATGTCAAAAGGCAGTGCAGCGTAAACATCAGGAATATTAATTACTTTGCCTGAATTAACAGCATGTGCAACGATTGCTCGTTGGTTTGGTTTACCATCGATATACAAGTCAATATTGGGAAAGCTAACAAAACGATCTGAACCACCCCCCAAGTATAAGTTAAGTGATTTATTGATCACTGTTTCAAACTTAAGCTGATCATCTTCTGTAATCGAATAAATACTGCCTGCATCTGAGTTAGCGATAGACATAACAACTTGTAAAATTTCGTCTAACAGCAGTTGTGGCTCTTTTTCGGTAGTAAGGCGAATACTAATATCGATAAAGTGCTGAAGGTTTGTTCTGTCTTTAATGTGCTGAGGCATATTTTTGCTACTTTTTTGTATGTACGAAGGCACCATTCCAATCCTTAGCGAGTGTTTGTATATCTGTACTTTGTATTCGTTCTATGTAAACACGGTAAACGCCTGCGTTTAATACAGCGTTATTTTCTAATTGCTCAAATAAGCTAAGCGCATTTTCCCATTCTTTGTTATGGAAAAGCGTGATGGCTTTAAGCGAGTTATCTATTTCTTTAAGCTGTATTTTATTGAGCTTATTCGTATAATTTATGGGTTCATATAGTGCAATTGAGGTTTTTTTTCCAACCACCTGTACTTTATCTATGAGCCTAAAAGTAATTGCTGAGCAAGCTTGCATTGTTTCTTCAGTGACCAGAATAGCGACACCGTAAAATTTGGTCAAGCTTTCGACTCTAGCACCTAAGTTAACCGCATCACCCAAAACTGTATAGGCTTTACGATATATTGAACCCATGTCTCCTACATTCATATCGCCAGAGCTTAAGCCTACTCCAATACTAATTGCAGGAAGGTTTTGCTGTGCAAACACGGCGTTTATTTCTATTAGGCCTTCATTCATTGCTAAAGCCGCTTCTACGCCGTGTTGGGCGTGGTCTTTATCTATTAACGGGGCATTCCAAAATGCCATGACCATATCGCCAACGTATTTGTCGATTGTGCCATTATTATCAAATATTATTTTAGTAATAGAGCTTAAGTATTGGTTTAAATACTCACTTAATTGATGAGCCGACATGCTCTCAGACAGTGACGTAAAACCTCTTATATCGGCAAATAAAACAGTCATGTTTCTGCGTTCGCTTGTTTTAGCTAGGTTACCGCCTTGCTCTATAAGCTGGTTGATACGTTCTGGTGGTACATATTGGTCAAACATCGTTTTTATTTTTTTGCTGTGTTTCATTTCAGCAATAGAACCAACAATAATGTAATAGCTAGCCAGAAGAGTGGTGAGTAATAAGGTCATGAATAAAGGAATGCTCACCTTTTGTGCTGACCACAAATAAAAATTTATAGCGACGACAACACCAGCAACAATAATTGAGAGTGCCAAAATAAAACGTGCGGTTTTGCCAATACTAAAAAACGACAGCACAAGGCCAGTAATAATAATAATGATAAAACTGGCGCCAAGTGACCAACTCGGTTTTGAAGGAAGTAGTTGTGGGTTCATGAGTCCTTCAAATATATTGGCATGAACTTCAACTCCCGGGTATTGTAAGCCCACAGGTGTGGATCGTAAGTCAGCCAACCCCACAGCAGAGGTGCCAATAAAGGCGACGCTTCCTTCAAGCTCTTTCAAGCCAACTCGTTGGGTTAGCACATCGGTTGCTGAGTAATATGGAAAGCTTCGAGCGCCGCCTTTATAAGGAATAAGTACTTGTCCGTATTCATCGGTTTGGATCCATTTATTGTGAAACTTAATGCCTTCAAATAGGGTTATACCATTTGATGTCGTTGAGCGTGTTTCTATTGTGTTGGCTAATGTGTACAAACGGGCGGCCTCAAGGGCCAACGAAGGGTAAAGGGTATCACCTACACGATTAATCAATGCTGCTTTTCGTATAAAGCCATCTTCATCACTATGTGCATTAATAAAACCTTGGCCTGATGCGGCATTTTGTAACTGAGGGATATTAATAATAGCACCCGGGTAGTCATTAATTTGCGAGTTGATGTGATCATCTTTTCGCCAAACCACGCTACTTTTAGATGGCGCTTTATGCTCACTTAATTTGTCGTTAATTAATAAAAACCCTAAGGTAATATCATTTTTTGCCAGCGCTTTAGCCAATTTTGTATCGGCATCTACTTGTTGTTTTATTGTCGAAAGGGGGGTCGAATACTTTGCCGAAAAGTCAGGAAGTTCAGTCATGATTTTAGTGACAGGGTTTACTTCAGGCTCCGAAAAAAATATATCGAAGGCGATAACAATAACACCAGCGTCAGTCAATTTAGTTACTAGCTTCGCTACTTTAGAGCGACTCCAAGGGAAGCGCCCCTGTTCTTGCATGCTTTTTTCATCAATATCGATGATCACTACAGATTCATTTACTTTTCTTGGTGTCTCTGCAAGGGTTAGTTGTAAGCGTGAATCGTAAATAATCCCTTCAACTCGGTTTAAAAGTTTAGCTACAGCGCCTGTGGAAAAAAATTCAATAGATGCTATGAGTAATGTGATCAATACACCAATATAAAAATGCTTTGATGTTATTTTTTTTAATAGGTTAATAGTCAAAACTCCTAGCGCATTTAAAATTCAAAAACGCGCCCCTCTTTACCACATTCAATACGCACATCCTTGCCGTAGCTTGTTTGTAAATAACGTTCTATTTCGGTAAGTTGCTCATCGGTTCTTGATGGATCGTGACTGATTATCACCATGTTTTTGACTTTCGCTTTTATTGCAAGTTGAGCAACTTGGTCAATAGTGCTGTGGCCCCAGCCATGTTTTAATGGTAAGTCAGCATCAATAAGTTGAGCGTCATGTATAAGTAAATCGGCCCCTTCTATAAATGCTGCCCACTCGCTAATACTGGTTTTAGTTTGCTGAGGTGGGTTAAGCTCGTTGTCGGTCACATATGCCATCTTCGCGCCATCAGCAAATAAGCAATAAGCAGTTCCGCCACCAGGGTGATTTAGCGGTGCGGTGGAGATAGAAAAACCATTAAGGTTAAATTGCGTTTGCGCCGAAAGCTCAGTATTGAGCGTAATGTTTGACGGTAAATCTTGATGGCGTACAGGGAAATAAGAGCCACTCATTTGTTCTACAATAGCGTGTTGAGTGTTTTTATCATCAACATCACCCGCAACAATTGTTATATCGCGATTTGCTTGATAAATAGGTTTAAAAAAAGGAAAGCCCTGAATATGATCCCAATGATTGTGAGTGAGCAAAATATAAATGGGGCTTTGCTGCTCGAGTAAATAATCTCCAAGTTTTGCTATTCCAGTGCCCGAGTCTAATATCAGTGCACTGCCATTATTTTTTGTCACATAAGTACACGATGTATTCCCACCATATAGGTGGGTATCGCTACCGGGTGTAGGCATTGAGCCTCTTACCCCAAATAATTCGACTTTCATTTATGGCTCAACTCCATCCGGATAAAAATCAAACTTAGATACACTGATATTATTTGAGTTACCATTATCGCAAGTGCTACTTAAGGCTATTTGCGTGTCAGTTTGTAGAATCAACGAGGAAAATACGAGTGAATTTGTACACAGGTTAGCTTGGTAATAACCAACTCCACTAGTACCAAATGTGTTATCAAGCTCACCATTTGTAGTAATTCGTGCAATTACGCCCTGGTTGTTACTGGTACCGACTAATATAAGTTTATCAGTGCTATCTAGCTTGGCACCTTTAATTAAAGTATTGCCGGTTACAGCTAAACTATATTGGCCAACGCCATTGTCAGCAAAGCTTATATCTAATGAGCCTGACGAAAGCAGGCGCACAACATTCGCTTTATCAGGTGTAGCGACTAAATTTGCAACTAAATAGATTGCGCCAGATGAGTCGGTTAGTACACTGGCTACTTTATTGTTGATGTTAGGCGTATCGGTACCTGAATATCTAAACAACTCATTGCCGGTTAAGTTAAGTTTGAGCGCAATTAATGCTGAATCAGCACCTGTTACTAATTCACCAGCAATAAAAATCTCATTGTTATCAATGTGAATTTTAGAAAAATCCTCACCCGTTAACCCTAATAAAACGCCTTCAGTGCCAAAGCTTGTAGCAAGTACCCCTTGCGCTGTAAGCATCATTGCAAATGACTGTGCGTTTGCAGATTGCGTTGCAGTGCCCACTGCAACAATATTGTTACTATTGGTTATTGCTATATCTGATAATGTAAGCGCCTCGGTATTTTCAATGTTGGTTACATAGATGCCATCGGTTGCAAATGTTGTGTCGAGGGAGCCGTCTTGGTCCACTTTGGCTACAAAACCTTGCGAGCCATTGGTGGTTTTTTTAGTACCAGCAAGTAATAAGTTGCCATTGTTTAATTCAGCTAACGCAACGTGTTGCGAGTTTAACTCTATGGCAATTTCTTTGTGGCCCGTTTTACTAAAGCTTGTATCTATTGCGCCTGTGCTGGTAAAACGGGTTAATACTAATTTTATTACACCGTTTGTTTCGGCTGTTGAGGCAAGCATATATTTACCTGCTTGAGCGCCATTACTAAGTTGTATCAATTTCATTGATTTATCGTTTGACGCTTCGCTTATTTCATCAACTGTTAAATAACCTGTGCTATTGAAATTAGTAAATAATGCGGCTTGATCGGTTATCGCTCCAATAAATGGTTTAGCGTTGGTGTCGTCATCAATGCCGGCTACCCATAAAGTATCGTTAGAGTCGATAGACGTTGTGTTTACAGTTTGTTTAGCATCTATACCTGAAAGAATACTGACTCCAGACTCACCGTACGTATCATCAAGTAAACCAGTTGAGCTAATTACGCGAGCTGTAAATACGTGTTCTGCAATAGGAATACCCGTTGTGCCCGAGAGCATTATTTCATTTTTAATTGGCTCGTATTGAATACCCGTTACTTGAGCGCCGCCATTTATGACCCCGTTACTGGTGCCTCCACTTTCACCATCAATGTCATAAATTGCTATTCCGTCGGTATCAAAACTGGTCACTAGCTCGCCATTTTTATCAATGGCTAACATAACAGCTTCTTTTTCACCTGTTTGCCGTGTCATATAGCCACCCGCAAAAGCTATAAAATTAGAATCTGCTAAACCACCAATCGCAAATAACTCATCGTCTTTGTTGCTATCTGGTTGGCCTAAGTCGCTTGATAAGTTAATGATAAGTGGAACGCCACTATTAAAATTACCATCGTTATCTCCATTTGCTTTTAAATAGCGAAGAAGTGAGTTTTTAGTATCATCAGCATCGGTCATGCTGCCCACAACTAAATAGTCTGAGTTTTCAAAGTTTTTAACTGCGTAGCCTTCATCATCGCGATCAGCACCACTTACATCAACGATAGCGGGTGTGGAGTTTTCAAATGACAAGTCGTCGGTTTTATAATGTATCCATAGGCTATCGGTTTGAGTACCATCAAAGTGCTTGCCTACAGCCACTAATTCACTACCATTAACTTCAAGGTCATTAATAACGCTGGTACTGTTTAGCGTTGTACACTTTATACCCGTGTTACTTTCCCCGTCGTCTGAGCCAGTTCTTAATGCCCCTGCAAGATCCATCTTAAGTACGCACGCTTCGTTATTACTGCCATCAAAACTAGAGTAGGCAATAAACAAATCGGTGCCGTCGGAAATAATGGCAGTGGCTTCTTCATCTTGCTCTAAATCAAGTACTTTAGTGCCTGTGGTATTAAACGCGGTATTTACATCACCATTATTTGTGTACGAAACAATAAGAATGTCTTTGTCTGCATTATTGGTAAAGCCCACAAAATATAAGTTGTTGTTAAGCGCTATGCTGTCGTTAAATTGCCCACCTGAAAATACGCTGCCTAGATCAAGCTGCCCCGTAATAGGGCGACCAAATGATGTATCTTCAACAGGGATTAGTGGCTCGACAACATCAATTATATTAACCGTTATATTAACCGCAGTCGTTTCATTAGGTGTGCCGTTATCTGTTACTTGAATATTTAATATGTATTGAGTTTTGGTTTCATAGTCAAAAGGGGTTTCGCCATTCACACTTAAAATACCAGATGATGCATTTAAGCTAAATAAAGCAAAATCACCGCTGGCTAATACGTAAGTTAAATCTTGGTTTTCATTATCAGTTGCAACAATGGTTCCTATAATGTCGGAATCTGTCGCGTCCTCATTAATGCTAAAGCTTTGTTCAGCAACTATGGGCGCATCATTGATTGGGTTGATGGTAATGGCCAATGTACTGTTAGCCGTTCCACCGTTATTATCACTTGCCGTGTAAGTTACCGTTGCAACACCGTTTGCATTAGCAGCAGGCGTGTATTGAATTTGGTTATTTACAACACTTACAGCACCCACATCGGCAGTGGCGTTACTGATTACTAAGCTATCGCCATCCACGTCTGAATCGTTAGCCAGTGCATCAATAGTAATAGGTGCCGCATCTTCATCCATGGTTGCGGTATCGGCAGTGGCAAC
>NZ_JAWJBQ010000012.1:0-130271 GCF_046535955.1 Pseudoalteromonas sp. SIMBA_162
CGTTCAATCTGAGCCATGATCAAACTCTTCAATTAAAAAGTTTTGTGTCTTTCGACAGCTCAATGAATTCTGAATTTATTTAATATCTTTCGATATTGAATTGACTGTGCTGAATAACTACCTAAGTAATTATTCTGTTGGTCACTCAGTTTCAATTGAGACTCTAATTTGTTTGCCTCACTACCTAAGTAGCTTGGCTGTTAGAACTCAATCTGTACGAGTGCCCACACAGATGATTGCTTTATATTGTTAAAGAACGTTTGAGTTGCCTTAGCGACTCAAGGGAAGCGAATCTTACGCTTTCCTGTATTTTTGTCAATACTTAATTTTAAGTTTTATAAAAATCTAAACTCAAGTTTTACTCGACTCACTAAGTGACTTGCTTGCCTCGCTAAGCGTTGCCTGCTCTGCCGTCTCAGTGGGGTCGCATTATAGGGAGATCCGAAAACAGATCAACCCTTTTTTGAAGAAAACTTAAAAAAACGTGTCTTTCGCGCATATTTTCATCGAAACGGTTACTTTAAACACTAAAAAGGCCCACAAGGGCCTTTTTACTCAATGAACGATAAGCTTCCAACCAAGTTTACTTTGCTGTTTAGACTCTTGTTGTAGTTCACTTGCCATTAATGGATGTTCTTTTAACCAGTTACTTTCGAATGTTAATGTTAAAAGTTCATTCTTAGCGGTTAATTCAAAATTTGGCAGAACATCGTCCTGTCGTCTCATCGACAAAATAACGGACACTCGAAGTAACCTTACAATGTACTGCGCAAGAAGGTTGTTTGCACCTAACGCGTTAAAGCTGTCTTTTGGTATATCAGAACGATGTGCATCGGCTACTGCCACAATTAACCTGTGCTCTGATTGCGAAAAACCAGGCATGTCAGTATTTTCTAGAATATACGCTGTATGCTTATGATACTGCTTATACTCTATCAGTAAGCCGATTTCATGTAACTGCGCAACGGCTTTTAATAGGGGTAAGCCATTTAAGTGATTAATTGGCCAATCTTCATTGATGCTTTGTGCGAGCTCAATTGCCAAACTAGAGACTCGTGATGCTTGGTTTTGGTCAACATGATATCGACTCATAAACCCATCAACTGTTCGCTTTCTTATATCGCTATTATGAAACTCTGGCACCATGCTATATAAAACACCTTCACGAAGTGCGCCGCCTGCCAGTCCCATTTTTTCAATTTCTAACGATTCAAACAAAGCAATTAAAATAGCAAGGCCCGATACAAATACCAATCGACGATCTTCGCTTAAACCTGGAAGCTCTAACGCTGCAATGGATTTAAATGCAATTGATTGCTCTTTTATTGAATTAAGCTTTTCTAAAGTAAGAAGATCATCAAGGTTTTGTGCCACCATAATTTCTTGAATTGCTTGTACTGTACCTGATGCGCCTGATGCTATTTGCCATCCTGCGGCTTTGTATTCTGGAGCTATATTATCAATAACAGTTCGAGCAGCCTTTATAGCGGTATTGAAATTGCTATGTGTTAATAAGCAATCTTTAAAGTAACGCTCAAGGTAAGTAACACAACCCATATTGAGGCTCTTGTATAAAAGTGCATCAAACTCTTTACCAATCACTACTTCAGTGCTTGCACCACCAATGTCAATAACAAGCTGTTTGCCAGTACATGCAGAAGTATGCGCTACACCTTTGTATATGGTACGCGCTTCTAATTCACCACTGATAACATTGATTTTATGGCCAAGAATTTTTTCAGCCTGCGCTTTAAATACTTCAGCATTGGTTGCTAAGCGTAATGTAGCCGTAGCTACTATTGTAATATTTTGATTTGGAATATCTTGTAAACGCTCAGCAAAAAGCGCGAGGCATTCCCATCCTCGTTGCATAGCCTCGGTGCTTAATATGTTATCTTTATCAAGCCCTGCGGCTAACCTGACCTTGCGTTTTACGCGACCAATAGTTTGTAAACCGCCAGCCACTGATTTGGCAATTAGCATATGAAAGCTATTTGATCCCAAATCAATAACTGCGTATACATTTTTTTGCGGTATAAGTTGCCCCACCGTTCAAAAACCTCTAGTTACTACTACTTATAAAAACGGTCTATTACGACCGTCCTTTTTGGTAACTATTATTTGGTCGACGTCCGTTATTGTTACTACGATTACGAGGACCATTTGAATAGTTGCGCTTTCTTTGAATAATAGGCTTAGTTAAATCATCTAACAAAGCGGCTTTATCGTAATGCGATAAAGGAATGCTGTGCTCTATGTATTCTTCAATTTCATGCAGGTTGTATGCATATTGTTCACACGCAAAGCTTATTGCATGTCCTGATGCACCTGCACGACCTGTTCGACCAATACGATGAACATAATCCTCACAGTCGTCTGGTAAGTCAAAGTTAAATACATGACTTACTTCTGGTATATGCAACCCACGCGCTGCAACATCAGTTGCAACTAAAAAGTCTAATTCGCCTTTGCTAAATTGCGCTAAAATGCTTTGACGTTTTTTCTGATTTACATCACCCGTTAGCATACCAACACGATGACCATCAGCTTTTAACCACGCATACACGGTTTCACAACTGTGTTTAGTGTTTGCAAACACAATGGCTTTATCAGGCCATTCTTCTTCAATTAACGTTAATAAAAGCTTAATTTTATCTTCTTGTGAAGGGTGAAATAGCTCTTCTTTTATGCGTTTACCGGTTTTTACGTCTGGCTCAATTTGTACATGCTCTGGGTTGGTCATGTGTTCAAAAGCAAGTTCTTGCACGCGGTATGATAAAGTCGCAGAAAATAATAAGTTTAATCGCTTAGACGTATCTGGCATACGATCAAACATATAACGTATATCTTTTATGAAGCCCAAATCGAACATACGATCAGCTTCATCAAGCACGACAACCTCAATTTCATTAAGGGTGTAACAGCCTTGCTTGTACAAATCGATTAAACGACCTGTCGTGCCAATTAAAATATCTACGCCTTTTTCTAATTGTGCACGTTGTTTTTCGTAATCTTCGCCACCATATACTAAACCTAAGTTAAGATTACAGTGTGGCGCTAAAATTTTTGCATCTTTGTGTATCTGAATCGCAAGCTCCCGAGTAGGGGCCATGATCAGGGCTCTTGGATGTTTACTAGGTGCTTTGCTAGATTGTAATAACCGATGGCACGTAGCAGTTAAAAATGCCAACGTTTTGCCTGTACCTGTTTGTGCTTGGCCCGCAATATCGCGTCCATCACAAATAAAAGGTAGGCATTTTGCTTGAATAGGTGTGCAATATTCAAACCCATTCTCGGTTAGACCGGCAACCACTTCCGGTGCGATAGCAAAGTCTGAAAACTTTTTATCGGTTAAATGTGTCTTAGTCATAGCGTTTAAGCATAACGTTTAAACTTGCAATAAGAAACAAGAGTGTTTAAATACGCACTAAATATTTCGCCTAACTAAATCGGAGAGCGCAATGAGCGAGAAAATAATCCAAATTACTGACGATAGCTTTGAAGCTGACGTATTACAATCAGACAAGCCTGTACTAGTAGACTTCTGGGCTGAATGGTGCGGACCTTGTAAAATGATCGCCCCTATCCTTAATGAAGTTGCTGATGAATACGACGGTCGTGTTGCTGTTGCTAAACTTAATATTGACCAAAATGCTGGCACTCCGCCTAAATTTGGTATTCGCGGCATCCCTACTTTGCTTCTTTTTAAAGATGGCCAAGTTGCTGCAACTAAAGTTGGTGCACTTTCAAAAACACAACTTATCGAGTTTTTAGATAACAACATCTAATAGACTAGAACTAAAAAAGGGCTTTTTGCCCTTTTTTTGAATTTATTTTGTATAAACACTGGACGCTATGCCAGTGAACTGCTAGTTTATAAAGCCAACTAATCCTTAGTTATATTCAACCAACCTCACTCAACGATCAAAGCGACTTTGAGTATGACAATTGTAATAAAGAACCCACCAATATGCATTTACGCGAATTAAAAGACAAGTCTATAAAAGAACTTGTAAACTTAGCTGAGTCCATGGGGCTCGAAAACGTAGCCCGCTTAAGAAAGCAAGATATCATTTTTACCATATTAAAATCCCATGCCAAAGGCGGAGAAAATATCTTCGGCGGTGGTGTGCTTGAGATTTTGCAAGATGGTTTTGGCTTTTTAAGATCATCAGAAGCTTCTTACTTAGCTGGCCCAGATGACATTTATGTATCACCGAGCCAAATTCGCCGCTTCAGTATGCGTACTGGCGACTCAATTTCAGGCCTTATTCGTCCACCAAAAGATGGTGAACGTTACTTTGCATTACTTAAAGTAAACGAAGTTAACTTTGATAAACCTGAAAATTCTCGCACCAAAATTCTTTTTGAAAACTTAACTCCATTACATGCAAACGAACGTTTCCGCATGGAACGTGGTAACGGTAGTAAAGAAGATATCACTGCTCGTGTACTTGATTTAGCATCACCAATTGGCCGTGGCCAACGTGGTTTATTAGTAGCACCGCCAAAAGCGGGTAAAACAATGCTACTGCAAAACATTGCACAATCAATTACGCATAATCATCCTGATGTAACGTTAATGGTTTTACTAATTGACGAACGCCCTGAGGAAGTAACTGAAATGCAACGCCTTGTTAAAGGTGAAGTTATTGCATCAACGTTTGATGAGCCTGCATCTCGTCACGTACAAGTTGCCGAAATGGTTATCGAAAAAGCAAAACGTTTAGTTGAGCATAAAAAAGACGTTGTTATTTTACTTGATTCAATCACGCGTTTAGCACGTGCTTACAACACCGTTATTCCTTCATCAGGTAAAGTACTTACCGGTGGTGTTGACGCTAACGCACTACACAAGCCTAAGCGTTTCTTCGGTGCCGCACGTAACGTTGAAGAAGGTGGTAGCTTAACAATTATAGCCACTGCACTTATCGATACTGGCTCTAAAATGGATGAAGTTATCTACGAAGAATTTAAAGGTACTGGTAACATGGAATTACATCTAAACCGCAAAATTGCGGAAAGACGTGTATTCCCAGCTATCGACTTTAACCGCTCTGGTACTCGCCGTGAAGAACTACTTACTAAGCCAGATGAGCTGCAAAAGCTATGGATTTTACGTAAAATCGTTCATGAAATGTCAGAGATTGACGCCATGGAATTTTTAATCGATAAACTATCAATGAGTAAAACCAATGATGAGTTTTTTGATTCGATGAAACGCCAATAAACGCATTTAAGTAATACAAAAAAAGCGCCCTGGGCGCTTTTTTTATATTTGTTATAATGTGTACTTACGTTTCATTGTATTTGTGTAATACAGCCTGGAGCTCTGACACAAGCTGATTAATATATTTCATATCTTTTTCGCCTTTTTGCAATAAGGCGCTGTCTAAATTTTTCGCAGCTGAAGCTATTTCCTCTAAGGCGAACATTTGTGCTGCACCTAATATTCGGTGGCTATCTTTTTGCAAAGCGTCAAAGTCTTCACTTAGAAAATGCTGTGTAATATTTTCGCTTTCTAAACCAAAACTTTGTTTAAAACTTATTATTAAATCACTGATATCTATCTCACTTGGTACATTAGGTTCGTCCGAATGAACTTGGTCTAAATTTTCTGACAAGGTTTTATAAAATAAGTCTTTATCCAATGGCTTTGCAAGGTAACCGTTAAACCCTAATGTAAGATAGTCGTCAATTTCGTGACTCATTGCGTTTGCAGTGAGCGCAAAAATTGGCCGTTGAAAACCACATTTTTTCAATAGCTCAAAGGCCGCTCGTCCATCCATTATAGGCATTTGAATGTCGAGTAATACAAGATCTGGGTAGTCTTGTAAGCAACGCTCTACAGCTTGCTCACCGTTTTCTACCGCAATTACATCAAGCCCTAGTGAACGCAAGTAACGGCTAATAAACCTACGGTTATCTGCATGATCCTCTGCAAACAGGACAGTACCGCTTAGTTGCACTTTATTTTGCTCTATTTGCCCAATATCGCTTTGATCACTAGAAACTTGCGCACAAGGTAAAAAGAACGAAAATTGACTTCCTTTTTTATATTCACTTTGCACGCTAATATACCCGCCCATCATAGAAGCGAGCTGCTGTGATAAACTAAGCCCCAAACCTGTACCACCAAAACGTCGGCTAATACTGTTATCTGCTTGGCTAAAGTATTCAAAAATGAGCTTTAATTGCGATGAGTTCATACCTATACCGGTATCTTTAACAATCAGTACAATACCCTGCTCTGTTTTATTTAATGCAATTAATACCTGCCCTGATTGGGTAAACTTAATAGCATTGGCACACAAATTAATGAGAATTTGTTTTACTCGCATTATATCAAGGCGGGTGTAAAACTCATCGCCCACCTTATTTTCAAGCACAAGCCTGAGATTTTTTGCTTTTGCCTGAGGGTTAAACATTGCGTGCACATCGTTAACTAGTTGGACCATGTCAAAACAAGAAACATTAAGTTCTAACCTATTCGCTTCTATTTTACTTAAATCAAGTACATCGTTGATCAAACTTTTTAAATGGTTACTGTGCCGCTGAATAATAGCTAACTCATCTTTTAGCTGTTCAGGCTCGTATAAACCATTCATTAAGTCGTCTGTTTGTCCGAGAATCGCCGTTAATGGTGTTCTTATTTCATGGCTAACATTAGCCAAAAATTGACTTTTAACATCATTAGCAGCTCTCAACTCTTGGGCAACAGCTTGAAGCTCTGCTGTGCGTTGCGCCACTTGCTCAGCTAAATATTGTTTTGCCCGTTTTTCTGCGCCGCGTCGGTATAAAGCAACCCCTGTCACTATGACTAAAAATAACAGTACAAAAATAAACACCGTTAACTGCGAACGCTGATGCATTTTTAGTTCTTGTAATTTACGGTCTTGTTTCAGCTCTTTAATTTCTTGATTCAATTGTGTGGCTTTAAACTGTCTTTCCAATACTGCTAAAGCTTTAACAATAGAGTCACTTCTTAATTTACGTAATTCGTTATTGTATTTTTCATGCAACTGCATTGCATTTTCGTAGTTTCCCCTGCTCGCTTCAATCAAAGCGTGGGTGCCAAGTCCATCTCGCATTATGCGATCATTACTATGCTCTTCAAGTAATTCAAAAACGCGTTCAATGTTCGCTTTTGCCTCATCTAACATTCCCCTTACAAGCTGGACTTTTGCGAGAGTTTGCAGTGCAGTGAGCTCTAAGTTTTTATTATCAATTTTAAGTGAGTACTCTATCGCTAATTGCGCTTGTTCATACGCTAGTTCTACTTTATTAAGAATGATATTGACGTTTGCAAGGTTAGTGTACTGAGTAGCTAACTTATTGACATTATTGACAGATAGGTAATAACGGGTTGCTAATTGGTAGTAATGCATCGCTAAATCTAGCTGATTACTTTCAAAATAAACCACCCCCATATTGTTATGCACCAAAGCAATACCCAAATTATCATCTAACTTGCGAAAAATTTTTAACACATCTTGATAAATACTCATGGCATTTTCATAACGAGATAAGCGTATATAAACGCCTGCTATATTAAGTAAAATATCGCTTTTATCTTGTTCACTACCCACTTTTTCGTAAATTTCTTTTGCTTTTAAATAATAATCAAGCGTTGCTACCAATTTATGCATATTAAAATAAACCAAACCTATATTATTCAATAAATTTGCTTGCTCTAATGGTTGGTTATTAATTTTTGCAATATCAAGTGCACGGGTATATTGAGTAATTGCTTGTTTAAACAAGCCTTGATAAAAAAGTGCAACACCTTGCATTTTAATCGCACGAAAGTGCTCGCTAGGAAGAAGTGATCCAGAAGTTTCTTCCTCTAATGATTTAAAGTAATTAAAAGCATCACTATAGTGGCCGCTCGACAGCGCAGTATCGGCAAGGCCTGCATATATTACAGCACGACTTTGAGCTGTAATACGTTGGTTATTAAGTAAGGCGTTACCTAATTCAAGCTTTGCATCCCATTGTTGTTGTTGTTTAAACTCTTCTAATAATGGCTCTGATTGTTGAGCATAACTTGGCAAATAGAACAAACTGCATACAATGAATAAGAGGCACTTGAGCTTGCCATGCATAATTTTAATCCTTCAAATTGTTACGTGTAACAATGTAATCTGTACTGAAGATACACTAAATACTAGGACCTAAACAATGCTTAACCCACTGATTGACCGAATATTTGACTTAATATTAATCCAAAAAGTGTGGCAAGTTCATATCCTAGCAGCTGAGCTTATTAATTGTGGTGCAATTAAGCCACTTGATAAAAATCCCGAACGTGATTTATTTAAGCGTAATTTTTTAATTATGAATGCATTGTATCAACTACAGGAACAACTTCACCCTAAAAGTCTCTTAATATCAACACTTCATATAGAACTTATTGAAACGGAAATAGAAAATCCTGCAACGGTTAAATCAAATTTAAAAGATTATTATTTAGACTGGGGGAATTACGAAGCAAGCGAAGAGCAAATTAATGAGCTACTCACAAGTTTTTGGCAAAAGTTTAAGAAGGTAAATAGTGCGCCAGCTTTAGCAGAAGATCACTTTGACGCACTGTTGGCAAAGTGGCAGCTAACAAATGATTTTTCGCTTAAAGAACTACAAAAACGTTGGCGACAGCTTGCACTGGCGCACCACCCAGACAAACCTACTGGCTGCGAGAATGCATTCAAGCAAATAAAAGTAGAGTACGAGCAGCTTAAATCGGCTGCTCGCTCATAAATTGATTAACGCGTTAGGCGACGAGCACGAATTTTGCGCCCTTTTATATTACCTTCGGTTAATTTGCGAAGTGCCGGTTTAGACGCATTACGTTCAACAGCTACAAATGCGACGTTATCAAGAACATTAATTTTACCTACTTGACGCCCAGCAATACCGTCTTTACCCGTTAACGCACCTAAAATATCACCAGCACGCACTTTTTGCTTTTTACCTGAATCTATCATCAGAGTGACCATGTCTGGTTTGTACGGTGGTTTGTCCAACAAATTATATGAAGGCATTGGCTCTGGCTCAAAGTCGCGCTCATAGTGATCACCAATTTGCGCTACTTTGAATTGCTCTGCATCACCATAAATTGAGCAAGCAATCCCTTTTTTACCCGCGCGACCTGTTCGCCCAACTCGGTGAACGTGCGTTTGCGGGTCATGCGCTAAATGGTAGTTGATTACCATGTCCATATCGTCAATATCTAAACCACGTGCGGCAACATCTGTCGCAACTAAAATAGACGCACTTTTATTAGCAAAATGAATCAGAGTGCGCTCACGGTCACGTTGTTCTAAATCACCATGCAATGCCACGGCGCTGAAACCTTCATCGGCTAAATCGTCGCACACTTGCTGCGTTTCTACCTTGGTGTTACAAAACACAACACAACTTTGTGGTGTAAATTTAAGTAATAGTAACTTAAGTGTTGGATAGCGTTGTTTATTGTTATCCATTTTGTAGAAGTATTGTTTTATTGTGCTTTTTTCTTGCTCTTCTTCTACTTTAATCATTTCTGGGTTACTAAGTACACGCTTTGCTATCGCTTCGATTGCGCGTGGAAAAGTAGCACTAAACAAAAGCGTTTGGCGGTTTTGTGGAATACATTCAATAATCGCATCAAGGGTATCTTGAAAGCCCATATCAAGCATTTGATCGGCTTCGTCTAATACTAATGTTTCTACATCGTCTAACCGTAAAGTCCCTTTGCGAATATGGTCATCTACGCGCCCTGGTGTACCAACAATGATGTGTGCACCGTGTTCAAGTGACCCAATTTGCGGCCCAATTGATACACCACCACATAGCGTTAATATTTTAATATTATGGATACCACGCGCAAGTTTACGCATTTCAACAGCCACTTGTTCAGCAAGCTCACGTGTTGGACATAAAACTAGCGATTGAATTCTAAAACGTTTTACGTTTAATTTAGCAAGCACACCTAAACTAAACGCAGCCGTTTTACCTGAGCCGGTTTTTGCCTGAGCAATGATGTCTTTACCTTCAAGTACAGGTGGCAAACTTTGCGCCTGTACAGGTGTCATGTGGGCGTAGCCAAGCGTCGATAAATTATCAACAAGTCCAGCTGGTAAAGCCAAAGATGAAAAAGCAGTTGAAGTCACAGTAAATTCCATAGCAGTAAAAATAACGCAGGATAAAGTCCCACTAAATATGCCGCTAATAATAGCAGAATTCGTTATTGGCAACCATTAGCAAACACATTATAAAACATTGTTAATAAAAACACATTGCAAATGATATTTATTTTCATTAAGATTGCGCTTCACTTTTTATTTAAATAATGAGCTGGAAGCATCAAATGAAACTGAGTTCACTTTACATCGCACTATTAGCAACAATAACAACAAACACATATGCAAACTCTACCGACCTTGAACATATTGAAGTCAAAGGAAGTTTCTTTAATGACTACAAAGTAGATAACGCAAATGGTGCAATGAGAACATCAACTTCATTACTCGACACTGCTCAATCAGTGACTGTAATTAGCGATATTATTATTAACGAACAACTTGCGACAACACTAGGTGAAGTACTTTCAAACGATGCAAGCTTAACGGCTGGTTCTAAACAACGTAACCGTGAAGTATTTAACTTACGTGGTTTTGAACTTAGCTCATCAACGGGTTACTTACGCGATGGTCATCAGCACTGGTCGCACTATCAACAACCCATTGAAATTTTACAGCAAGTAGAAGTTATTAAAGGTCCATCGAGCATTTTATATGGTCAATCAGGCCCTGGCGGACTAATTAATATGGTCACTAAAAAGCCAACAGCACAAACTTTGTTCAATGCCAGTGCAGATGTAGATCAACACGGTTCAACGCGGTTTATGCTTGATGCTAGCGGAGCATTAACGGATGCAGAAGATTTACGTGCACGCGGTATTTTAGTTAAGCAAGATGTTGATTACTGGCGCGAATACCAAAATGGTGAAAACCGCGAGCGTGACCGCTTTTTAGGTGCATTTATTGTTGATTACGACATTAGTGATAATGCCTTAGTACGTGTGCATTACGACCGCACAGACGACGAAGCAGGTTTAGACACCGGTGCATGGATAGACGACAACGCCAACGTTATTGGCGACGATAAAACTATTCGCGATATGTCTTGGGCGTTTACCGACATAACGGTAGAAAATGCGGGCATAGATTTTAAAGTGTTTTTAAACGATAACTGGCAAGTAAAACTTGGTTATAACGAACAAACATTTGAGCGCCAACGTTTTGAGTCAGCGCCACGTAAGCCGGGTAATTTTGTTGAAGGCGACAGCTATGAGTCTCGCCCGTACGACCGATTCGACGACTGGCAATTTAAAACAGCATTTATCGACTTCATTGGTGAATTTGAAACAGCCGGTGTTCATCATCAATTATTAATTGGTGCTAACTCGCTTGATTATTATTATGGCCAGCGTCGCACCTCAGCTGATTCATTTAATTTTATAGCAGGCCAAGCAGAACCAAATCGTCCAACTGTCAGTTACAAAACAGACGACACTATTAGCGAAACAGAATACGACTATTACGGTATTTATGTGCAAGACTTAATCACGTTTTCGCCACAATGGCAGCTATCGCTTGGTGGTCGCTACGATAAGCAAACACGTGAAGATGCAAATAATGAATCGTTTGTGCCAAAAGTAGGTGTTCTGTATCACCCTAATGCATCAGCTACCATATACGCGAGTTACTCTGAAGGCTTTGAGCCTCAAGGAAGCGATACTCTTGTAAACGAAGACGATATAAATAATGGTATGAAGCTTGACGCCGTTACCTCTGAGCAAAAAGAAATTGGCGTTAAGTGGCAATTGTTTGATGATCGCTTAATGCTAAGTGGTGCGCTTTTTGACATTAGTAAAAATGGCACACTAGTTACAGAAACACTTGATATACCAGTGGGTGATTTAATCTCTGAAACAAACCAAATTGGTGAACAGCGCCACAAAGGCATTGAACTAACAGCGCAAGGTGCGGCAACTGACCGTTTATTCGTAATGGCATCGACTATGTATTTAGATGCAAATTACGAGCGTGACGAAGATTTAGAAGGCAAGCGCCCTACCGATGCCCCTAAATGGTCTGCATCTCTTTGGACACGTTACGAATTAAACGACGCGATTGCATTTAATGCGGGTGCATTTTACGAAGGTGAGCGCTTTGCAGATAGTGCCAATACTATTACTAAAGATGCCTACACACGCGTAGATGTAGGTGCAACTTACAAACTTAAAGTAAGCAAAACCGATGTTAACTTACGCCTAAACATAGAAAACTTATTTGATGAAGATTATCTAGCCGGTGGCGGAACAAATAACGTAACAATAGGTGAAGGTACTAACATAAGACTGGCTGCACAGTTTAGCTTTTAATTCAGCGCTTTAATTACCAGCCCGCGCTTAAAATACGCGGGCTTTTTGCGCTTTAAAGCCGCTCATTCATCTCATTCTATTTTTTTACGTCTTTATTACATGTTTTAATAGCCGCAATTACAAACAAGGCTAATTACCATGAAAAACCTCATCACCGCGCTGCTGCTTACCAGTAGTATGGCAGCTACTGCCAGCAGCAACGAATTTACACCAAAGCAATTACAACAAGTAGATGAAGTGCGTACCACTGCACTTAATAGCCACCTAAGCTATGAGCTATTAGAGTCACTAACAACAGAAGTTGGCCCGCGCTTACCTGGCACTGAAAACGACAAAAAAGCCGTTGCATGGGCACAAGCTAAATTTAAAGAACTCGGTTTTGACAAGGTATGGCTTGAAGAGGCAACTTTCCCAGAGTGGCGCCGCTACAGCGAAAGTGGAAAAATATTAACGCCTAGCGAGCAACCCCTTCACTTAACCGCGCTAGGTAATAGCATAAGCACACCGAAAGAAGGTATTAGCGCACCCATTGTATTATTCGAAACACTTGATGAGCTAAAAGCAGCACCGGCTAATAGCTTAAAGGGTAAAATTGCTTACATTAATTACCGAATGAATCGTGATATAGACGGTAATGGTTATGGACCCGCTGTTAAAGCACGTGCCACTGGAGCAATTGAAGCATCTAAAAAAGGGGCTGTGGCCTACATGATGCGCTCAGTAAGTACAGGTCATCACCGTTTTGCCCACACTGGCGGTAGTTATTACAAAGAAGGTGTTAAAAAAATACCTAATGTAACCATTGCCAACCCCGATGCCGATCAAATTGCCCGTTTAGTCGCTTTAGGTAAAAATGTATCGGTAAATATAAATGTACAAACCGAAAACCTTGGCGAAGGCACTAGTTACAATGTTATAGGCCAATTTAACGGGACTGAAACCCCTGAACAATATGTATTAATTGGCGGACATTTAGACTCATGGGATTTAGGCACAGGCGCACTTGATGACGGCGCCGGCGTTGCATTAACTATGGCGGCAGCTAAACATATTAGCGATGTAAAACGCCCTAAACGCAGTATTCGCGTTGTCCTTTTTGCCGCTGAAGAGCTTGGTTTATGGGGTGCTAAAGCTTACTTTGCGAAACATAAAAATGATTTACACAATATTGTTGCTGCCGCAGAGTCTGATTTTGGCGCTGATGTAGTTTACGGTTTTGAATCAAATGTAGATGCAGCGTCACTGCCTGTAGTGCGCGCTATCGCGAAAGAACTTGCCCCTTTAAATGTTGAGTACATTGGTAAAAACCAAGCTAACGGCGGACCTGATCTAATTCCATTTAAAAATGCAGTCTCGGCACCTATTTTTGAGCTAGCCCAAGATGGTACAGACTACTTTGATTATCACCACACTGCTGACGACACGCTTGATAAAGTAACGCCAGCAAAGCTTCGTCAAAATACAGCAACCTATGCGGTATTTGCACTTATGGCAGCAGACGCAAAAACAACAATTAAACCAAAAGTAACAACAAAAGAGTAGCAGACATACTTACTTACAGTTTGCTGCTTTAAAAAATATGCCCCTTGATTTACTTTAGTAGAAATTAAAACTCGGGGCATTATTGCATGCTGCTTTTCAACACCAGTCAGTCCTTTCCTCACTTTTCACAAACGCAGTGCTGCCCAAACTGCCAAAGCGATAGCTATCACTTAGTAAACCATAGCCGTTACTTACGTTTTACGATTATTCCTATCGTACCGTTAAAGCTAAACTACAAGCGCGAATGCTACCAATGTGGATATAACGAAGTCATTAGTATAAAAAAACTCCCCTTAATTGAAAAACTAAGCCTGCCAAAATACGGGGTTGGCTTAATTTTATTATTGTGGGTAATGGTGTATTTTTTTCAACAATACACCGATAACCAAGCACTCAAATACAGCTACTTAAATAACCCACAGGCATTTGATACGTACTTAGTTCACGCCGATAAATTTACTCACGAACCATGGACGCTAACAAATTTAAAAGTGGCCCAAGTGCTAAGCTTTGACGAGCAATTTATTACTTTTCAAGTAAGCAACTATAGCTATAAACGCAACCGAGGCATAACCACGGCGATGCGCACCAGCTTATTAGTGCAACGCGATTATTTTTCAACAAACACAATTACCTTACCGCGTGATGAGGTAAAGCGCTTATATGACAGTGACGTGATTTACGATGTACTACGCCCACACGCTAATAGCTTGTATGGTGGGTTTGTGATGTTTCCGCCTAAACCTAAGCCTTTATACAAAGGTTTAAAACTAGATAAAAATAACCAGCAAGGCATTATGTACTTTAAAGATGGGCAATTTGAAGAAGCCTTAGAGAGCTTTAAACTTGCTGCAGAGTCAGGCTCTCAATGGGGTCAGCTTAACCTTGCGCAAATGTACCGAGACGGGCAAGGTGCAGGCAAAAACACACAACAAGCTATTTACTGGTATAAAAAAGCAATTGCTCAAGGTAATAGTAAAGCAGCTTACGAGCTTGAGCAGTTGTGTAAATTTATAACGTGCGAATAAGTTATGTAGGGCAGAAAACGCTGCTCTACTTGTTTGTCTTAAATAACCTTGTATAAGCTACATGAAAAAGCACAATAACCAGCCCGGCAACAACACCTAACAACCCATCAAAAATAACCGGAGCTAATACCTCACCTATATTGCCTAGTATTGATTGCGCATAGCCAATCATATTAAGTTGTGTGTGGTGCAGTAACTCAATACCATGAGATAAAATACCCCCACCCACCAAAAACATAGCAACAGTACCTGCAAACGCTAAAAATTGCATAAGTCGCGGTGCTGCTGCAAGTAAGCCTTTACCTATAAACTCTTTAACCGTACTGCCAGAGACTTTAGATTGATTCACCAAATACAAGCCTGCATCATCAAGTTTTACAATGGCAGCCACAAGTCCGTAAACACCTATAGTCATAACAATGGCTATTACACAAAGCACTAAAGATTGATTAAGCAATGTTTGACCTGCAACAGTGCCGAGCGTAATAACAATAATTTCAGCCGATAGAATAAAGTCCGTTCGTATCGCGCCTTTTATTTTTTGCTTTTCATATTCAACTAAATCAGGCGTTTCGTCGCCATCGGCAATATCATCGTGATGAGGTAAAAATCGCGCAAATACTTTTTCAGCCCCTTCAAAACATAAAAACAAACCACCTAAAATTAAAAGTGGTGTAATTAGCCATGGCAGCCAAACGCTGATCATTAAAGCTGCTGGGACAAGTATGGCTTTATTTAAAAATGACCCTTTTGCTACCGCCCATACAACAGGTAGCTCTCTGTCGGCTGACACACCCGTTACTTGCTGTGCATTGAGTGCTAAGTCGTCACCTAAAATACCCGCCGTTTTTTTTGTCGCAATTTTACTCATAGTTGCAATGTCATCGAGTAAAGCCGTTATATCATCTAATAATGTTAAAAGATTAGTGCCTGCCATTGTACTTCCTAAGGTCTGTTGTTCTTTAAAGGTTAATTTGCAGTAGCCTGTTTGGTTCTTCCTAAGGGCTACTTACTCTTTGTTGCTCGGCTTTTACTTAGTCCACTAGGTTACAAACCTCGCGCTGCGATTAAATAGCCCCTAGTGTGAACAAATTTCAAGCCGAAAAGATCAACAGACCCTATCTTATAAATAATTTAATCAACATAACGTAAAGCACGTCTTTCACCAACGGTTAATTTTGCTCTGTTATTCTGAAATAGAATAGCCGGTGAAAAATAAAGGAAGGGGAAATGAAAGCAACAATCGTTTTAGTAGTTTATTTACTGTGTTTAATAGGGTGCAATGACAAAACAACAACCACACACTATGTATGCAATGATAATAAAGCCGTGCTTAATGTCTTAGCAAACGAAAAAGCAGCACTCACTTTTAAAAATAAAATCTATCATCTTACGCATGAAAGAAGCGCCTCTGGTAATAAATACATTAGTAACAAAGTCCTTTTTTGGGGGAAAGGCACTAAAGCTATGCTTATAATTTCAGGGAATAAACACCTTTGCAGCACAAAATAACAACCCACTAACAACATATTAAAAAACTTGCTACACTAACAAAAGTCTTAATTTTGTTGATGAAGTTATGCGTTCTATTGCCATTAAACATAAAATAATTTTAGCCTTTTCTGCCATTGGCTTACTAATGCTTATTAGTAGCTTATTTTTTTACTGGTCCTTAAATAAAATAAGCACCACAACTTCACGTATAGAAAACCTTGCCGTACCAGCCCAACAAGTAAGTAAAGACTTAAGGCTATCGCTTCTTTCTATTACTAAATTCAATGCTCTAGCTTATAGCCAAACAAAACCTGATTTATTACTGACCAATAAAAAAGAAGCTCTTAGCGAGCAACAAGAATTCAGTAATATGCTCAATGCACTTAAGCCGCAATTAACGGGTCAGCAAAACATGCAAACTTTGCTAGTTGACGCTTCAAAAAACTTTGAGCAACTAAGCAAAACAAGCGCAAACATGTTTAATGCCAAAGAACAGCGTTTTAGTGCGCAGTCGGCTGCCGCTCTATTAATTACAGAGTTTGGTGTTGAGCTAAGTAACCTCAGTAATGGCTTACTCGATATAGAACTCATAGAGGTCAGTGCAAAGCAGCAATCTTTACTCAGCTCTGTATTTGGCACTGCAACACGCATAGACGACTTACTATTTAATTTAAGCAACAATATTAAAAGTATTACGCAAACTACAAGTGTTAGCGACTTAAATGCCCATCAACAAGATACCCAATTTTTACTTGATAACATCCAGCCAAACTTTGTGTATTTAGAACAGCAAGCCACTCCCTTTGGTGACAGTTTAAACGCGGCTCAATTCACCGAGCAATTTAATAACTTAAGATCACGATTGAATGGACCCGACGGTATTTACGCTCAGCAAAATAAAGCGCTTAAAAACACCCAAATGGCACAGCAAAGTTTTGAGCGCTTTCAACAAGAGTTTATAGATACAGAAAGCCAATTATTACAGCTTAATAAGCTGGCTGACGAGCGTTTTCAAACACTACAAAACAGTGCCAAGTCGGCAATTAATATGGGCTCTAGCTCTGTTGTTATAATTGCGATTGTACTTATTGGATTACTTATTGTTATTTCAATATTTACAACCAATGCTATGCTAAAACCGCTTAAAAAAGTAAATAGCGATTTAGCACGTATTGCCTCGGGTGATTTTTCCAAACGCAGCCAACCGCGTAGCAAAGATGAGTTTGGCACTTTACTTAACAACATTAATAAGCTTAGTGACGATTTATCACACCTTATAAAAGCAATTAGTAATGATGCCCACGAGCTTGATAAATCGGCCATTCAAACAAGTGAAAAAGGTCAACAAATGACCATTGTTGCTCAGCAACAATTAGAACGAAGCGCACAAGCCACAGACCTTGCACATAGCATGTTAAATAATTCGCAAGCGGTTTATGAGCAGGCCGATAATGCATCTAACGAGATCACCAACGCCTCTCAGTTTGCAAACGACGTCAACCAAATAGCTAACGACAACAGTTTAAGTATTGAAGCACTCTTAAATCGACTCGATAAAGCGGTAAGTAGCACAGAAGAGCTGGCTGAGTTTACAGATTTAATAGGCGCAATTGTAAACACTATTAGCAGCATTGCAGAGCAAACTAATCTACTTGCATTAAATGCAGCAATAGAAGCGGCAAGAGCCGGAGAAAATGGCCGAGGTTTCGCGGTGGTTGCTGACGAGGTCCGCTCATTAGCGGCACGCACACAAAGCTCCACAAGTGAAATTCACACTATGATTCAAACGCTGCAACAACACACAAAAACGACGCAAAAAGAAATTAACGATGGCCAACAACAAGCTAAACAGTGTGTTGAAAACAGTGCTGAACTAAATAAAGCGGTTGAGCGTATAAAAGGAACATTACTTTCAATTAACCACATGAGTGAGCAAATTGCTACGGCTTCTCATGAACAGTTAACAAACAGTGATGATATTCAAAAAATAATGGCTAAGGTGACCGAACAAGCCACTTTAAATGCCAATAACGCAACCACCCTAGCAAGCGAAAGTGAAGACGTAAATCAACTTGCACACTCTTTAACAAGTGCCGTAGAGCGCTTTAAGTTTTAAGTACAGGTGTAATGACTTGCTTTGCATGAAATGGGTATAATAGTTCAACTCTTTTGCTTAATAGCGGCCCATAATGAAATATAAAGATCTGCGCGATTTTATCAATTTACTTGAAAAAAAAGGTGAGCTTAAACGCATCACCCAAGAAATTGACCCGTATCTTGAAATGACCGAAATTTCCGACCGCACACTGCGTGCAAAAGGTCCTGCCTTATTATTCGAAAACCCAAAAGGGCACAGCATGCCGGTGCTTACCAATTTATTTGGAACACCAAAGCGGGTTGCCATGGGGATGGGTCAAACAGACGTTAACGAACTGCGTGAAGTAGGTAAGTTACTCGCGTTTTTAAAAGAGCCTGAGCCTCCTAAAGGTATTAAAGAGGCACTTGGATCTATTCCTGTGTTTAAAAAAGTGCTGAATATGCCAGCTAAAGAAGTTAAAAAAGCACCTTGCCAGCAAGTAGTTTTAGAAGGCGATGACGTTGATTTAACAAAGCTACCTATTCAACACTGCTGGCCGGGCGATGCAGCCCCTTTAATTACGTGGGGTTTAACCGTAACAAAAGGGCCATACAAAAAACGTCAAAATCTGGGTATTTATCGCCAACAGCTATTAGGTAAAAATAAAATAATTATGCGCTGGTTGTCGCATCGTGGCGGCGCGCTCGACTTTCAAGAGTGGTGTAAAGAAAACCCTGGCCAGCCTTATCCTGTGTCGGTGGCGTTAGGCGCCGATCCAGCGACCATTTTAGGTGCGGTAACTCCTGTTCCAGATACGCTTAGCGAATATGCATTTGCTGGGTTATTACGTGGAAGCCGAACTGAAGTAGTAAAGTCGATTTCAAATGACTTGCAAGTACCTGCCAGTGCCGAAATAGTACTAGAAGGTCATATTATGCCAGGCGAAATGGCGCCTGAAGGCCCCTATGGCGACCACACTGGTTACTACAACGAAGTAGATGACTTCCCTGTTATGACCGTAACTCACATTACACACCGTAAAGATCCTATTTATCACAGCACATTTACTGGCCGTCCGCCTGATGAGCCGGCTATTCTGGGTGTTGCACTAAACGAAGTGTTTGTTCCGATATTACAAAAACAGTTTCCCGAAATTGTCGATTTTTATTTACCGCCTGAAGGGTGTTCGTACCGCATGGCAGTAGTCACAATGAAAAAACAATACCCTGGTCACGCCAAGCGCGTAATGATGGGAGTATGGTCGTTTTTACGACAATTTATGTATACCAAGTTTGTAATTGTGTGCGACGACGATATAAATGCACGCGACTGGGAAGATGTTATTTGGGCCATAACAACTCGTATGGACCCAGCGCGTGATACTACGTTAATTGAAAACACCCCAATAGATTATCTAGATTTTGCTTCTCCGGTATCGGGACTTGGTTCTAAAATGGGGATGGACGCAACCAACAAATGGGCAGGCGAAACCGACCGCGAATGGGGTGAACCAATAGTGATGGACAAAGCCACCAAAGAACGTGTTGATGATATTTGGGATAGCCTTAAAATTCTCTAACAACTCAACAAACCAAGCGGTGGCCAATAATTTATTTGCCACCGTTCGGACAAGCTATAAACAGGCTATAAAATACCCCTGTAGATATGCTAGAATCGACTCATTCAATTGCGTATCTGCTGTCAAAAGCGCTGCTAAAAGGTAAAAAATGCAAACATTAAAAGCTGAAGTTGTAGCTATCAGCCCACTTACAGAATTTGTTAACAAAGTAATTTTAAAGCCACAACAACCTGTGACCTTTGAAGCGGGCCAATACATGCAACTGGTGTTAAGTGAAAAAGACAAACGCGCTTTTTCTATTGCTAGCCGCCCATCTCAATGTGACGAAATAGAACTACACATTGGTGCTTCGGGTGCAGACTCATACGCAATGCAATCGCTTGAACACTTACGCAATGCACATGCAAACAAGACAATGGTTGATATAGAGGCCGGGTTAGGTGTGTCTCAACTTCGATTACAATGTAATCGACCTATTATTTTACTTGCCGGTGGCACTGGTTTTTCGTATGTAAAATCAATGGCAGATCACTTAGCTGAAATAAACTGTGACCGCCCTGTATTATTTTATTGGGGTGTTAAAGAAGAGTCGGCATTGTACGCACATGAAGAAATGAAATTATGGGCAGAGAGCCATGAACATTTTGAATTTATTCCTGTTGTCGAAAACCCATCTGCTAATTGGCAAGGTCACACTGGTTTTGTGCACAAAGCAGTAATGCAAGATATTGTATCACTTGAACCTTACGACATTTACATGGCGGGTCGTTTTGACATGATAGGGATTGTACGTGACGACTTTATAGCTCATGGCGCTATTCGTGAAAACATGTACGCCGATGCATTTGCATTTATAAAGTAAACTCATCGCATAGTTTAATAATAAGCACCTACGGGTGCTTTTTTTATGACTTTAAATTTTTAATAGTTTAAACCTATCATATTCATCAATATAAACAATTTCCTAAAATCCAATCTATAAACCATACTTTGTACAGAACATCAGCGGGAGAGACCCAAATGCTAAATACAAAAGTAAAAGATTTTATGCAACGTAAGTTGCCAAACATAACACCAGACACCGAAATGACGACAGCCATAGCCGAGTTACAAAAATTTAAATTACTTGGTGCGCCTGTATTCGACAACGAAAAGTGCCTTGTCGGATTTATTTCAGAGCAAGAATTATTAAAGCCTTTAATGCAGAGCAGTTATTTTTGCGAAGGGGTTGTAAAAGTGTCGCAGCTTATGCAAACCAATGTAGTCACAGTAAGTAGCGATTTAAACATTATTGAACTGGCTGAACAAATGCAGCCGGGTAAGCCTAAAAACTACCCTGTGGTAGAAGGCGTAAAAGTGGTCGGAATGATAAATCGTGCCGATGTACTCAAAGCGCTCTACGATAACTACCTTAGCTGTCAAGAGCACTAATTTAAACCTGAGCGTTAGACAGTAAATCTCTTAACTAGCGCTCAAGTTAAGTCTATAAATATGCGGCTTTAAAGCGGCATATTTATTTTCATTGCTTAACGTGCACTCACTTGTGCTAGTAGAGCTTTTTTATCGCCGTCGCTTAAAAATGCAATTTCCAACGCATTCGCTTGGGCTTTTTCTATATCAGCCTGAGATAAACCAGCCTTGGGGGCTGCAATAGTATATTCATGCTCTATTTCTATACCTTCAACAGCTGGATCATCTGTATTAAGGCAAGCAAGAATGCCATGATCTAAAAACTGTTTAAGCGGGTGCGTAGCTAGGTCGGTGACTGTGCTAGTTTGAATATTACTGGTTAAACATGACTCAATACCAATACGGTTATCACGCAGGTAATCCATTAACGTTGGGTCTTCAATTGCTTTTACACCATGGCCAATTCTACTTGCACCTAGCTCGTTAATCGCTTGCCAAATACTGGGAGCGCCAAGTGCTTCACCGGCATGAATGGTTGACGCTAAATACGCATCACGAACTTGCTTAAAGTGCTCAATAAATAACTCTCCTGGAAAGCCAATTTCATCGCCCGCTAAATCAACAGCCACTAAATCATTTTTAAACGCAAGTAATGCATCAAGCTCATGTTGGCAGGTTTTAACACCATAAGTACGCGATAAGATACCAATTAAATTAGCTTTAATATTGGCATTTTTTGTTGCTGATTTAATACCATCAACCACTGCTTCGACAACACCTTGTGGATGTAAGCCTTGGCTTTGAGCCATGTAGTAAGGGCTGAAACGAAGCTCAACGTAATCAAGACCTTGTGCTTGTGCATCTTCAATATTTTCAATAGCTATACGGCGGCATGCATCGTAATCGCCAAGTACCGTAACACCCCAGTCTAGCTTTTGTAAGAAAGCGACAAGGTTTGGCTCTGGATCTATCACTTGAACATGAGGGATTAATTGTTCAACGTTATCTGCGGGTAAATCAATATTAAACTGACGACCAAGTTCTAGTATGGTTTGCGCGCGAACATTACCATCTAAATGACGGTGAATATCTAGCAAAGGTAGTTTTCTATTGATCATAGTAGCACCCAGTTTAATTAAATTTTTGCGCATAATACGCAGATAGAGTTATTTTTCAAGTCTATACGCTTTGTAATATTATTAAGCGGTCATATGTCTGCTTTTTGTGCAAATATTCGCGCACTTAACAATAATATGTATAAAATAGTATCGCCTTACTTTTTATTATTTCGCTAAATTTAAAAAATACCTATAAAAAAGCACAGGCAAAGCATTTATACAACGCCTATAACCTGTGCCTAAATATATAACTAATCAGCTAGTAAACTTATTTGTTATATAAAACGAGCGCCTTTTCAGCCTGTGCCGTATTTTTGTAACTCAAAGCTGCTTGATCTGCAAATTGATGTTTATTATCACCATTAAGTGCTTTATCAAACACACGTGCTGCTAAGTCATAGTCACTTTGTGCATTAGCAAGGCACGCAAGCGACAACAGCAGTGCTGTATTAGTGTCGTCTTTTTTAAGGCGATCTTGAATAGTGGCTTGTAATTTGTGCGCTTCGCCATGGTTTGCATTATTTAAAATAGTAGCAAGCTCATTATGTTGGCTGGCGTGCTTAACCATTTTAGTTAAATCGCCCTCAATAACAGCAAGCTGACCTGTTGCAGCCATTTGAGTTAAATACGCAGTATGCGCATAAGTTTGAAGTTTTCGTGGTAATTGTTTGTATTTATTTGTTAGTTCATCAGCTGATTGAGCCGAAAAATAGGCAGTAAATACACGCGTCCACTGATCACTAGAAAACACTTTTTTACGCAGTAGCTTGGGTAAAAACTCTTCTAGCACGCTAAAGTGCTGCTGTTGTACCAATACCTCAGTGTACAGTTTAAGCTCAAGTGCAGTGGCTTTTTTAGCTTCTGCATTAACGCGCAACTGCGATTCAATTGCACTGCTATCGCCACTTGCCAACCATAGTTTTGCTACTTTCAATTGCTGCTCAGGGCTTATTTCAAATAATCGTTCTAGTGCTTTATCTGCCTCATTGTTAGCAAGTGCCGCTTTAGCCAATAGTGCTAAACGAATATCATCAAATTTATCTGGTACACTGTTACCAGAAAGTGCGCGCTCTACTTGTTCGTAATCGTCGTTTATAGCACTGAAAAGGGCTTGTTCAATTGCGGCAAATTTACGCTCTTCACTGCGGGCAAAAAAGCCATGTTTGGTATTTCTATAAATTGATAATAAATAGCGTATTAGTTTATACGTAAAGTATAAAGTTGCTGCAGTCATTGCAGCCATAATACAAAACGAAACAATGGTGCCTTCAATTGTTGTGTTATTAAACGAGATAAGCACGTAGCCTTTTTCGTCCAGTACAAAGGGGGTAACCGCAAGTACAACAACAATAGCTACAATTAAGATTATTAGGCCTATCATTGCACCCACTCCTTAACCGTTTGTGTACTTTGCAGAGTGACCTCTTGGCTAAAATTGAGCTGCTCTTTTTCTAATTTAGATAGCGTATTTAGTACTGATTTTGTGGCGTCATCATCTTGCTTAAAGTACTCGCCAGTTAAGCGCTTAGCTTCGCTTAACGCACTAAAGTATATACTCGCTTGCTTACTTAATAATGCGTCCTGCGCCTGTGCTATATTTAATTTAATTCGTTGATTAATTAAATTACGCTCTTGATCAGTTAGTAAAGGTTCAATAGCAATCCCTTCATGGCGCCTAATAGTAATAAAACTATCAACAATTTTATTCCAACTATTACTGATATTTTGCTGCCAGTCGTTAATATCTTCGCTGAGTGCATGTTCATCAATTACCAATGTTTCCTCTGGTAAGTTGACCGCGTTAAACACCAATTCGTCAATTCGGTTAATAACACTATTTAACTGTAAATAAATGGCCTCGGTAGCAACCGGTTTTAAACTATCAAGCGTTTGTATGTCTTGCATAATGGCTTGGCGAACTTCAATTGTGCCAGGGTACTCACTTAACAGTCCGTCTAAACGCTTTAGTACAGCGCTTGCGCCTTGGTAATCTTTTTCGGCCCACAGTTTAAACTCAGCCATTCGTTGTAAGCTGGTGACCTCTTGTGGGTTTAAAGATGAACCTTGCTGCTGCGCTTTTTGCAGCGCAGCTTTTAATGCTTGCTGATTTTCAAGAGTGCTTTGCGTTAATGCCTCAGATACTTTTTCTTCGCTATTAAATAACGCTTGTTGTAAGCTCATTTGAGAAGATTTAAGTGCAGCAAGCTCTTGCTGGAGCAGCTTGTTTTGCTCGCTAAGCTCGTTAACAATTGTGTTTTGCGCTTTACCTGCATTTAGCTTTTGATAAAACTCGTAGCCAACTCCAGAGGCCACAACCAACGATATTAACAATGCAAGTGAAGCCACTTTACTTACTTTTTGTTTGTCATTTGCGGGTTTGTTTTTTACGCTTGCCGGCTCATTTTTAACTGATGTTGAACTCGAAGCTGTTGATGTTGTGTTTTCTGTTGTTATTGACTTAGGTTGTTCACTCATGCTGCTACCTTGCTGATTAATACAGGTAAACATAGCGTTATCGCTAGCCCCTGCTGCAATATGGATATTTGCCAAACTAACATGTTGTTGCTGTAAATATGCGGCTATGCGCTCGCTGGCAACATAAAAGTGGCACTGTTGTAACCATTGTAATTGTTGTGCAGCAAGGGGGGTAAACATGGCATCAACTGCTGCATTACTTGTTATGACTATACCGTGTACATTGCTGCTTTTCCAGTGGTCAGTCCAGTTACTGGTTAAATCGGGCACAGGCTCACGTTCATAAACAACACAATTATTTAAAAACGCGCCACGCTCTTTAAGTACCTTGGCGATGTCTGGGCGACCACCGTGCCCTTTAACCAATACAATATTGCTACCATCAACCTGAGCCAACGACTTAAGAGCCAATATCCCTTCTGAATCGAACTGCTTAGGCGTGGCTGCACGCACACCAAATAATTCATATATTGTATCGGCAGTTTGCTGCCCTACAGCATAAAACTGCGCTTTAATGTTTATATCGGGCTTTAATTGTGCCAGTGCTTTAACAGCGTCCTGAGAGATAAAAATAATTTTATCTGCATTAATAAGTGGGCTTAGTTGAGTACTAGAGGGCGTTAAATAGTTAATATTTAAAACAGGAAACAATGACGCCTGATAACCCGCTTGCTCAAGTTGCTCTGCAAGGGCTGCGCCTTTTCCTTCGGGCCGAGTTATCAGAATATGTGTCATTTATGCATCTCTGTATACGTCAGCTAAAATTTTATCTGCGCCTTGAGCAAGTAATTTTTCAGCCAGCTCTATTCCGAGTTTTTCGGCATCGTTAATATGACCCGCAACTTCGTCACGTAAAATTTCGCTGCCATCGACTGCGCCTACAAGCCCTCGTAAATGGACCTGTTCGCCATCAACTAACGCATAGGCACCTATTGGCACCTGACAACCACCTTCTAAACGGCGGTTCATTGCACGCTCTGCATTAACACGAATACGTGTATGTGTGTGCTCAAGCGGTGCTAATAACGCTTTAGTCACTTCATCTTCAATCCGACACTCAATACCTACAGCACCTTGGCCGTTTGCAGGCAACGATACTTCTGGTTCAATGTAGTCAGCAATACGCTCGCCCATTTCTAAACGAATAAGCCCTGCCGCTGCTAAAATAATCGCATCGTATTGCCCAGCATCTAATTTAGCCAAACGCGTATTTACGTTTCCGCGTAGATCACGGATTTCTAAGTCAGGTCTCAGTGCTCTAATTTGGCATTGGCGGCGCAAGCTTGATGTACCTACTACCGCTCCTTCTGGTAACTCATTCAAGTTAGCAAAGTGATTTGATACAAACGCATCGCGCGGATCTTCACGCTCACAAATGGTATGAAGGGCTAA
Source organism: Pseudoalteromonas sp. SIMBA_162 (assembly GCF_046535955.1). Classification (NCBI taxonomy): domain Bacteria; kingdom Pseudomonadati; phylum Pseudomonadota; class Gammaproteobacteria; order Alteromonadales; family Pseudoalteromonadaceae; genus Pseudoalteromonas; species Pseudoalteromonas sp. SIMBA_162. The sequence continues at coordinate 26,543 of NZ_JAWJBQ010000012.1, forward strand.
TCCTTCTGGAAACTCCACCGGCACATCTTTCATTGAGTGTACGGCAATATCAGCTCGACCATCTAGCATAGCTTGCTCAAGCTCTTTAACAAATAAGCCTTTACCGCCAATTTTAGCAAGTGGTGTATCTAAAATAATATCCCCTTGTGTCGACATAGGGACTAACTCAACACGCACGTCATCATGAAAATGCTCTAGCTGCGCTTTTACAAATTCGGCTTGCCATAGCGCCAAAGCGCTTTTACGGGTTGCTATACGTACTAATTTTGTTTTTTCTGTCATAGGGGTATCCAATTAATTACTGCGGTTAGCATTAGTTAGCTAACACTCTAAATTCTTTCTGAGCTATTAAATTACCTTGCTCATCAACAACAGCTACACGCCAATGGCCTGTTTGCGTGTTCATAATATTTTTTGTTGAATAAGTTCTGTAGCGTGGCGAAGTAACATTAAGTGAAATTTCGGCCATTGTTTCACTTTCAAAAGACCAAACATGTTTTACGCGCTGGCCTTGCAGTCCTTTAAGCTCACTAAAAAATGATAACGAACCTTCAAACTGACTTAAACGCACGTCGGCTGCAAACACATTAGTAGGTTCGCGCTTTGCTACACTGCGTGTAAGCACTGCGCGGCTTATTTTACTGGTATCAATCTGAGCACCGAGTGCTACGCTAGCAATATGGGCATCTTCAGCAAATTGCTCTGTAACAGGTTGTGCATCAATATTACTCTCTGGCTCTAATGCGATTGTGCCAAGCTCAGAAGTTTGCTCTGACGCAGGTACAGATACAGTTTCACTTGTTGTATCAGCGCTTATTGCATTAGTGACCAACGCATCGTTTTTACTGTTATCAACTGTATTCGTTTTTTCAGTTATTGAGTCAACTGTTGATTGGGTTACTGTCGGCTCATCTGAGATTGGCGCAACGGTTACTGACTCAGCGTTTTCAAGTAAGGCATTGGTAATGTCTGCCTCTTGAGTTGTTGGTAGTTGCTCAGCAGGCAGTGTTTCAGCATGCTCAGTCTCTATATGCAATTGGTTGCTGGGTGGATTATGTGTTTCGCTTTCAGTTACTTCATCACCTTGTGTGCTATCAGTAATTAAAAGCTCTGTTTGTTCATTGGGATGTGCGCCCTGATCTGCATTTACTGAGCTGGTTAAACCATATATCACAGCCGCAGATGTCATTACTATCAACATAGCCAAACTCACAATTCGACGCCAATGCCATTCATAGCTTACCGTAGGTAGGCTGTTTTGTGGTTCGCGTTTTACATTTGCTTTAATAACTATTTTTTGACTCATATTGACCTCAGCGGCTCCAAAATTAGCTTAAACGGGCAATTAACCATTGGCGAATAGCGTGTAACTCTTCTGCACACACTTGGTGTGCCATTGGGTATTCCTGCCAGCTTACATCCATGTTATGTGCTGTTAATACATCAAATGCACTTTTACCTGCACTCATTGGTACCACGTTATCGTGACTACCATGTGCCATAAATACATTTAAATCGATATGCTTTGCTTCATCTGTAAATTTATGCGGCGCGCACATATACGTAGACAGTGCCATAACACCCGCCAACTTTTGTTCAAAGCGCGGAGCTAAGTGAAGCGACACAACACCACCTTGTGAAAAACCAGCCAAAATAATTTTGTTAGCAGGTATTCCGTTGGCTATTTCTGTATTTATTAACGCCTCTACTTTTTCGGCAGACTCCCTCACTCCTTCTTCATCGGCACGTTTATCAAGCTCTATTGACTTAATGTCGTACCAAGAACGCATTTCCATACCACCATTTATGGTGACCGGTTGCACAGGCGCATGTGGGAAAACAAAACGCACGCCCAGCTCGGCTGGTAAATTTAATTGCGGCGCTACAGGGGCAAACCCATCACCCGAATCACCTAAGCCATGTAACCAAATAACTGTTGCTTTATGCGCGCTCTGTGCGGGGTATTGAACAAACTCTAAACTCATAATGATGATTGCCACTTAATTTCTTGGCCAGCTTGGCGAGTTGACGCTTCGTTAATGAATTCCCAAAACTCTGCACCAGAGCGGTTATCAATCCATTGACCGTCACGCATTTCAAAATGGTGACCATTGAATTTAGTTGCTACCCACACTTGATGAAGAGGCGCTTGCTTATTGATGACAATTTTACTCTTATCAGGAAAAATAATTTCTAAAATACCTTGCGCTGATTCGTAATCTAAATCGGCTTCACAATCATCAATTTGCTCTTCAATTGTGAACATAAGAGCTTCGGCTAATTGGTGATATTCGTGTTCAGTCATTGTTGATTCCTTTGCAGGCGGGCCGCCTAATATTGGGTACGTAATTGCGTTAAAAATATGCAGCTAGTGTAACAGGAATAAAATCATCCGCGAATAGCTGCATTTTTTAGATATTCTGTTACTCTGCGATTATAAAGCCAGCAACAATATTAATCTAATGAAAGCGACACATACCTTACAATTAAAAAAACTATTAATTTGCACGGCCCTATTTGGCGCATTAGCTGGCTGCGGACAAAGCGGCCCATTATATTTGCCTGAACAACAGGCCGAGCAAAACCAACCAGAAAACACTATGGTGCCTGCCGCAGAGGCCAAGCAACCTACAACACCAGTAAAACAGGAGCAATAAATGGATTTTTTTAACTATAAAAACAATCAATTGTTTGCTGAAGATGTGGGTATTGCCGCTATTGCTCAGCAATATGGCACGCCTTGCTATGTTTATTCTCGTGCAACGTTTGAGCGCCACTATCTTGCGTTTGCCAATGCGACTAAAAACCATAAAAGCTTGGTATGTTATGCCGTAAAAGCAAACTCTAATATTGCTGTATTAAATATTCTAGCCCGCCTTGGTTCGGGTTTTGACATTGTATCTAAAGGTGAGCTGGCGCGTGTAATTAAAGCAGGAGGAGACGCCGGTAAAGTAGTATTTTCAGGCGTTGCTAAAACCGCTGACGAAATAGCGTATGCATTAAAGTTAGGGATTAAATGTTTTAACGTCGAGTCGGCATCTGAATTAGAGCGTATTTCAGAGGTTGCATGTGAGCTTAACTTAGTAGCGCCAATTTCTATTCGCGTTAACCCCGATATAGATGCAAAAACGCACCCTTATATTTCTACTGGCCTTAAAGAAAACAAATTTGGCATTGATATTCAAACCGCTGTAAGTGTTTATCAACAAGCCGCGGCTTTACCTGGCCTAAACGTAATAGGCGTAGATTGCCATATTGGTTCGCAGTTAACCGAAGTAAAGCCGTTTTTAGAAGCGCTTGACAAACTCCTTGCGCTAATAGATGAGCTAAAAAGTGTCGGGATAGAATTAAGCCATTTAGACATAGGTGGTGGGTTAGGTGTTCCTTACGACAACGAACAACCACCTCATCCTAGTGAATACGCAGAGCAAGTAACAGCTCGCCTAGAAAACTACCGCCATTTAGAACTTATTTTTGAACCAGGTCGTGCCATTGCTGCAAACGCAGGGGTATTAATTACGCAAGTTGAGTTTATTAAACAAAACCAAAGTAAATTTTTTGCCATTGTTGATGCTGGCATGAACGATATGCTTCGCCCTTCTCTTTATCAAGCGTGGCAAAAAATTATACCTGTGTCGGTTCGTGATGACGATACACCAACTCACAAATTTGATATTGTTGGCCCCGTGTGCGAAACCGGTGACTTTTTAGGAAAAGACCGAGAACTGGCGCTGAAACAAGGCGATTTACTCGCGCAGCGAAGTGCTGGGGCATATGGCTTTACTATGAGTTCAAACTATAACTCTCGCCCACGCGTAGCTGAAATAATGGTAGACGGTGAACAGCACCATCTTATTCGCGAACGTGAAACCATTGAGAGTCTTTATCAAGGTGAGAAAATTTTACCATAAACGTTTTTGCCAACTAGCTGCTCTGTGGCATGATTACCACAGAGCAAACACGAATTAGAGCGCTATGTTAGTTAATTTTTCCAAAATGCACGGCTTAGGCAACGACTTTGTTGTTATTGATAACATTACACAAAATGTATTTTTATCACGAGATCAAATAAAAAAACTGGCTGATCGCCACTTTGGCATTGGCTTTGACCAATTACTCATGGTTGAAGCACCATACTCTCCCGATCTTGATTTTCATTATCGTATTTTTAATGCCGATGGTACCGAAGTAGAACAGTGCGGTAATGGTGCACGTTGCTTTGCACGTTTTGTGCGTATGAAAGGCCTGACTAACAAACATAAAATTAGTGTATCAACCAAATCGGGTAACTTAACGCTCTATATAGAAAAAGATGGCCAAGTTACGGTTAACATGGGGCACCCTAATTTCGAGCCAAGCAAAATACCACTTAAAGCCAGCAAACGTGAACTCACCTACATTATAAGGGCTGAAGAACACACCGTATTTAGTGGCGCAGTATCTATGGGGAACCCACACTGTGTGCTTGAAGTTGACGATATTACGACAGCGCAGGTTGATGTATTGGGTCCACTGCTTGAAAACCACGAACGTTTTCCACAGCGCGCTAACATTGGCTTTATGCAAGTTATATCGCAAGAGCACATAAAGCTAAGAGTATGGGAGCGCGGCGTAAACGAGACGCTCGCATGCGGCACTGGCGCGTGTGCTGCTATGGTCATTGGCCATATGCAAAGCAAGCTTTCAAGCGCGGTACAAGTCGACCTACCTGGTGGGACACTTCAAATACGTTGGAGTGGAGAAGGTCATCCAGTACGAATGACAGGCCCTGCTGAACACGTATTCGATGGACAAGTCGCGTTATGAGCGAGCTAAATGAAAAGCAAATTACTAGCTACTTACTCGCAAATCCTGACTTTTTAGTTAAACACCCAAACGTGCTTGCTCAGCTAGACCTTCAGCAGCAAGCGCAAGGGGCAACGTCATTAGTTCATATTCAACAGCGCCAATTGCGTGAACACAATACGCGTTTAAAAAATCAAATCGATACAATGAGTCAGCACGCAGTTCAAAATGAGCTCGTATACCGTCTCCTCAGCCAATGCCATCGCCAGCTTTGGAGCCATGACGACTTTGATACCATCGCTAAAAATTTACACGCCATTGTGTGTTCAAATAACGACATAAGTGACTTTAAATTAATAAAATACAGCACTGACTACGATGAGCTTATTGAACACCGCCTCACAAACTCTGGACATTACTTAGGCCGTATTACAGCACAAGAACGGGCTCTATTATTTAGTGATGACACGCAATCTGCGGCTATTTATTTAATTGGTGATGAAAAGCAACCTATTGCCATACTCGCGTTTGGCAGCAACAACGTGAACCATTTTGAACCCGCACAAGACAACCTGTTCGTTCTGGATTTTATTAGTGCCCTGCAGTTAAGGTTACAAAAACTCGCATGAGTGATGATGCGCCTAATATAAGCGAATTAAGTGACAACTGGCGAACACCCATTACGCTATTTAGCGACTACCTAAAATTTGAAAAACAATATTCAGCGCACACTGTAAATCAGTATGTTAGCCAACTTGGTTTTGCAGCCCTTTATTTTAATAAATTATGCGATGACTGGTTTGGCGTACAGGCAGAGCATATTCGCCGTTACAGTATGGCTTTACGCGCCAAACAATTAAGTGGCCGAACCATTAGCTTAAAATTGAGCTGTATCAGAAGTTTATATAAGTTTTTAAAAGCTAAAAATATTGCACAGCAATCGCATTATCACAATCCTGCTACCGGCATTAAAGGCCCCAAATTTGCCAAGCCTTTACCTAAAAACCTCGACGTTGATCAAATGGCTCGCTTGCTCGAAATTCCTGACGACGACCCTTTAGCAATAAGAGACAAAGCTATGATGGAACTTATGTACTCATCAGGTTTACGTATTAGCGAGTTAGTTGGCGCTAACATGCAAGATATTAATGCCAAAAGTGGCGAAATATTAGTTCGCGGTAAAGGTAATAAAGAACGCCTTATTCCCGTGGGAACAAAGGCATTAGACGCATTAAAAAAATGGTTAACCGTGCGCCCTCAGTTTGCAAAGCCAGACGAGCCAGGTGTATTTTTAAGTAGCCAAAAAAATCGTATTTCAATTCGCCAAGTGCGTTTGCGTATGCAAGAGTGGGGAATAAAGCAAGGTATTAGCTCACAGGTGCATCCGCATAAATTACGCCATTCATTTGCATCACATATTTTAGAATCGTCGGGTGATTTACGTGCTGTACAGGAATTGCTTGGCCACAGTAGCTTGTCGGCCACACAAGTGTATACCCATTTAGATTTTCAGCATTTAGCCAAAGTGTACGACAACACCCACCCGCGCGCTAAAAAACAAACTGATTAGGAAATTATAATGATCCGATTTAATCGTGCAATACGCCCTTTTTCTGTCATGAGCTTTGATTTAGACGACACGCTATACAACAACCACCCAATTATAAAAGCAGCCGTTAGCGCCCAACAAAATTACTTAAATGCATTACCACGCTACCAAGAACAAGGCCCTCAATACTGGCAACAATGCCGGCAACTTGCCGCCCTGCAACAGCCAGAGCTAAAAGACAATGTAACGCAGTGGCGCAAGCACACATTGCGTTTAGCACTATCAAAGTTAGGATTTACTGAACAAGAAGTAGCACTGCACGCTAGTAACGCCTATAACGCATTTGCCGATGCACGCAGTAACATTGTAGTCAGCGACGACGTATTAGTGCTACTTGATAACTTAGCGCAACATTTTACCTTAATCGCCATAACCAATGGCAATGTTGAAATAGAACGCTTTAATTTACACAATAAGTTTGAGCTAGTGCTACAAGCGGGCATGCACGGTAAAGCTAAACCTCATAGCACCTTATTTGACAAAGCAGCTGCGCACTTAAAAGTCACCAAAAGCGACATACTTCATATTGGTGATAGCCTAGATACCGACGTACAAGGCGCCAATAACACAGGTTGCCAATCAGTGTGGTTAAACGATCAAAACGCTAAGTATGACTACAAAGGCCTAGCCGACGTGGAAATCACCAATATTCACGCATTAACGCATTTTATTCGTTCATAAATTGCTACGAGTAAATTAGCCTTATAAATTAAATTTAGGGAACAATTATGACTTTAAACGAATACCTTAAATCACTTGCTGAGAACCCAAAAAACATTCAATTTACCGATACAATGGCGGTGATTGAAGCCAATTACGATTTTACTGCTTGTGCCTTTAATAACCACGGGTTACTGAGTTCAGCGAGTGAAAATAACGGTTCATGTAAAATTTTTGCGTTTGCAAAACTCAATGGGCTTAGCAAGCAAAACACTCTTAATTGCTTTGGTAAGTTTTACCGCGATGAGGTGCTTAAAAACCCTAACGGCGACGATCATATGAACATTCGCACGTTTATGTTAGCGCCAGAGACGACACCATTTTTAGGCGTTACGTTTGAGGGCGAGCCTTTAACAGCTAAGTAACTGAGCTCCCGTTAAAAAATTGAGTTATGCTATAAATTAAAGTGGTTTTTCCATAAAATAGCGGGTGCCGCAAAGTGGGTAGTTATCAAGTTGATACTTTACGCTGTATCCGCGTTTTTCATAAAAAGGTTTTGCTTGAAAGTCGAGAGTGTCTAGCTGGGCTTTTTTAGCGCCAAGCAATATCGCAGCTTGCTCTAATTCTGTGAGCAACTGCCCTGCAAGGCCTTCATTACGAGCGATTTCACTGCACCAAAGCCAATTTATAATTAGCCAATTGCCAAATACGCAACCACTAATACCAGCCATTAGTTCGTTATTATTATCAACAAATTTATAGCCGAGTGGCACTCTTTGCGCATCAAAATGCTTGGCATTAAAATCAGCTATTTTATTACGTAAAGTTGAGTTTAACGCATCACTGTTATCAGATTTTAATTGATACATATACCGCTCCTAAAAAAGCGATATTAGCAAACACACTTAATTAAAAAAGATTATTTTTACCAAAAGGCACTTCAAGTAAGTTGCTAGAAGTTTTTTCGGGCTGCCCGCACATTTCGTCGTAAGCGCTTGTGTGGCGAAGCATCATTTGTGCGTACGCTATTTTTTCAAACCGCTTTTGTACATGCAGCGGGCTTACAGCTCTTACAAATTCGCCATCTTCCTCTGTTACATAATATTCAACATTATTAATGATCACAGAAACCTGATACAGCGCCATTTCAAGTGAGTGAACAACTACTTTTTGTAGCGGCTCATGATTTTTTAGTTCAGAAAATTTCATACCCATTTTTGTTCACCTTAATTAAATATCGCTTTATCGATACGCAGCTTTGCTATAATCGCGATCAGTTTTTTATTGCCAACTAACGAGAACACTTTATGAGCCCCAAAATTCGCCTTGCTAAATACATTGCTCATGCAGGCGTGTGCTCGCGTAAACAGGCATCGCGTTTAATAGATGAAGGGGTAGTAACGGTAAATAATCGCCCTGCTAATCATATTGATCACGTTGATGAGCAAGACGACATAATAGTTAATGGCCAAGTAGTTAAAGGGGCAGCCGATTTAGTTTATTTTGCGTACCACAAGCCTGTAGGTATTGACTGCAAATTAAATGAAAATGACCCCGCCAGCCTTATTCACCATTTACCTACCCTCACCCGGGTTTACCCCATTGGCCGATTAGATAAAGACTCACGCGGCTTGCTTATTTTGACCAACGACGGTGACTTTTGTAATCAACTTATTCACCCTGACTTCCACCAGCCTAAACGTTATTTAGTCACGGTAGATAAACCGATTAATAACGCGTTTTGTGAAAAAATGGCTGCAGGTATCCCCATTAATAAACAAATAACCTTACCGTGTGAAGTAACTAAAATAGCTGACAACCAATTTAGTATTATTTTAAAACAAGGGCTTAACAGACAAATACGTAAAATGGCGCATTACTGCGGCTTTAAAGTAATTGATTTATTTAGAGTGCAATTTAGCGAACTCGCCCTCTCAAACCTAAACCTACCTGAAAACCACTCTATACAAATTAATAAAGCTGATATTTCGAAAATCTAATACCAAATCGCTTAATTACACCGCAAAAAGTTAAAAAATAACCTTGCAAAAATAGATTACAGGTGTAGTCTTAACTTAAAGATTACATTTGTAGGCAATAAAATGATTGAGTTATCAAAAGCAGAGTTCGACGTGCTTGATGCGCTTTGGATTAATTACCCAGCAACCGCGAGCCAAATTATTGAGCGCTTAAGCGATGATAAGCAATGGCACGAAAAAACCATTAAAACCCTACTGGGTCGATTAGTTAAAAAAGGCGCACTGACCTTTGAAAAAGACGGCCGCCAATATATTTATACTCCCTGTATGGAGCGCGCCGACTACACATTAAAAGAAAGCAAAAATTTTATTGAGCGCTTTTTTAGTGGCCGTATAGCGCCGCTGGTAAGCGGGTTTGCTAAATCAGAGCAGCTTTCGCAGCAAGATATAAATGAGCTTAAAAAAGTCATTGATGACTGGGAAAAAAACAAAAGTAAGGATTAGCTATGGATATTCAAACTGGGTTTAATTGGTTAATTGAGCAACAACTACTATTGAGTATTTTGTTTTGTGGATTTATTTTACTCGAGCGATTTGGTTTAAAAACCCTTGGCGCGCGGTTTGTATACAAGTTAGCGTGGTTAATGCCTGCGGCAATAGTTATTGCTAATTTACCCAATGCGATTAAACCACTGCAAAATAGCAATATTAGCCATTACTTAATTACCCCTAACCAGCCTTTTACACATGAAATGGGTATTAGCTGGGCACTTATGTATGTACTTATTACTGCGGGGTTATTAATAGCTAGTTTTATTACACATACTCGTTTTGTTAAAAGCCTGCAGCTAACTGAGCTAACACACTTTAACCATACACTTACTACAAGTGCTAAAACTTATATCAGCCAACATGTAGCCACACCAATGGTGGTGGGTATTTTTCAAAGCAAGCTAGTACTGCCAAGTGATTATAATACCCAGTTTGATAAAGCCACATTGGCGCTTATTTTAGAGCACGAAAACGTACACATTCAACGCAAAGACAACCTAACAAACGCATTCATGCTGTTACCCACTATTTTACTTTGGTTTAACCCACTCGCTTGGTTTTGTTACGCAAGCATGCGCCGTCTACAAGAGCTGACTTGTGATGAACGGGTACTTGCCAATAAAACCACACACCAACACATTTTATACAGCAAAGCCTTAGTGAACTGCGCGGCAGCAACGCCCGCAGGCCTAATGGCTTATTCACACTACGGAGATAAAAAAACCATGTTACAACGACTTACCAATATAAAGCACAGTGGCAATCATTCTCGCTTTGCCAAAGGTGGCTTACTGCTAGTTGCAGCAAGTATGTTAAGCACGCTCGCTATTGCAAAGCAACCGCAAACAGAGGGCGCTAAACACGATCATATTTCACCAATAATTCGCATTGAGCCCCACTACCCAGCCCAAGCAGCTAAGCAGCTAAGCAAGGCATTAGCGGATCTGTGGTGTTAAAATACGATATTGCAGCTAATGGCAGAACAAAAAACATTAGTGTCATTCAATCTAAGCCGTCAGACGTTTTTGATAAAGCAGCCAAGGAAGCCTTGGCAAAGTGGGAGTATAAAACCTCTAAGGCAGGCTTTAATGATGTACTTGTACAGCTCGATTTTGCCATAAACAGCGAGGTTGCACATACCGATTTAATAGAGCGAATTAAAGTATCACATTAATGCTGTTGGGTAATACAAGAGCATAAAGCAAGCGCCCTTTTAGGCCGCTTGCTTTATGGTTTTAACAATAAAGTTAAATACTCACTACAATCATGGCAATGGCAGTACCTAAGCCAATAAACCATACAAGCGAACGTATAATATCTAAGTTCAACCAATAAAAAATACAATACAAAATGCGCGAGACTATATGAGTAACCGCCAAGGTTTCGGTTACTGCGTTTACCGAGTTAGTACCAAATACCACTGCAATAGCAACAGCAAAAACAGCGAGTGATTCAAAACAATTTTGATGAGCAGCGAGCGTCCGAGCACCAAAGCCAGTTAGTTTTGCTTGTTGGGAACGTGGGTGTTTATTGTCGTATTGGCCAAGCTTTGCCATCGCAACTGCCACAGGCACTTTTGCAAAGTAAGGCATTAATACGGCCAATAATGCGCATACTACTAATGTCGTCATAGTTTATTCTCTTATTATAAAATCTGATAATTTGAGCAATACATATACCATACACGCACAAAAAAAGCCGCCAATACGTTTTATGACAAACGCTGGCGGCTAAACAATAACATCACACTTACTATAGCTAAGTTTACTCATAAAGCAGTGCGGCATAATGTCGCAGGTGATGAATATTCACTATCACCCTTAATTCGTCGCTTTAATAATCAAAGATTGCTAACTTATAGACCTTATTTTTTTACAGACGACCCCCATGATCTGGATCTTTTTCACTTTTTTAGCCGCTTTTATGCAAGCATGGCGAAATGCCCTGCAAAGTAAATTAAGCGCACATGCAAGTGTGGCTGGCGTAACGCTTTCACGCTTTATTTTAGCCGGCCCCATTGCTGCAGTGTATTTGTACGGCTTGTATCAATATCAAGATACCGCCATGCCTACCTTTAATAATGCCTTTTGGGGGTTTGTTATTGGCGCAAGTGTTATGCAAATACTTGCCACGGGTTTAATGGTAAAGCTATTTAAAATGAATAATTACGCCATAGGTGCAGGCCTTGCCAAAAGTGAAGCCTTAGTAGCGGCTATTTTAGGGGTATTGTTTTTTGGCTCTGCGCTTAGCCTTCTTGGCTGGCTGGGTGTATTTTTAGGTGCTATTGCGGTGCTTTTACTTAGCGGTATAACCAGCGTAAAACAGTTTGATGCTAAAACAGCGTTACTTGGCCTTGCCTGTGGTACCAGCTTTGCCCTTACATCGCTGTGGGTGCGTGAAGCGAGTTTAAATTCAGGGTTATTATTTCCGCACTCGGCTGCATGGGTTTTACTATTTGTAATAAGCCTACAAACACTTATATTACTTGGCTATTTATTACTAAAAGAGCCACACACAGTTGGCAAACTTTGGCAATATAAAGGCATTACTGCCGCAATTAGTGTTTTTAGTTGTGTAGGCTCTATTGGCTGGTTTAGTGCAATGAGTTTACAGCATGTGGCGTATGTTAAAACGCTTGGTCAGGTAGAGGTATTTTTTACCATGCTAATTGCCGTTCTTTGGTTAAAACAACCGCTTAAAAAGCAAGATACCGCGGGCTTAATACTTATAGCCATCGCCGCTATTTTGGTGATGTTACCACTATAAATAAAAAAGGGTTTTAATTGAAAATAATACTACTACCGGGGCTTGATGGAACAGGAATGCTTTTTAAAGGAATACTCGAAGTACTTCCTAAGGCTTTAAATATTCAAGTGTTTTGTTTAGATGAACTCGAAGGCGATAGCTATGCTAAAAAAGCACAATACCTAGCTGAACATTTGCAAAGTACTGAATTATTTATCGTAGCGGAGTCATACTCTGGGCCAATAGCATATGAGCTATGTAATATATTGGGTAGTAATGTAAAGCAGATTGTATTTCTGGCAAGCTTTATTTCGGCGCCTAGTTCATTATCTCGGTGTGCCCATCTAATCCCTACATTTGCTTTGCAGGCATCAGAATTAAATATGTGGTTATTAAATAAAATAGGATTTGCAGGTGCGGGAAGTGACAGTCAAATTCTAGATGTATTTAAATCAATTAGCTTCGCAAATAAAGCTAAACTAAAAAATAGATTACAGAACATATCTCGATTACGTAAACCTCAAAACCCACACGCTACACCTGTGGTGTATATTAAGCCTACAAACGACATATTAGTTAATAACCGTGCTGTTGATGAGGTTAAAAGCGTATTTAATAATACAAAGGTAATCACAATATCCGGTGGGCATTTTATTGCTCAGACAAACCCTATTAAATGTGCTGACATTATAAAAAAAGAGATATATGAGAATAAATGACTCAATATTTTTAATTTAAATAAAACGGCGCTAGTGAAATCAGGCGCCGCCATAAAATATAAATTAAGAGCTGATTTTTAGCGTTATCACACCGCAAATGATCATAAGCACACCCGCAATACGGCCAAACGTGGCTGCATCACCGTAAAGTAATATACCCACTAAAAACGTACCTGCAGCACCTATTCCGGTCCATACGGCGTAGGAAGTCCCCATTGATATTTGTTTTTGTGCAAGCCACAACATAAAACCACTGGCTGTTAAAAATGCAATGGCCATTACTATACCCTGCCAGCGTGTGTCGGGATTTTGTGAAATTTTTAAACCAATTGGCCAGCCTATTTCAAGCAAACCGGCAATCACTAAATAAACCCACGCCATTAAACATCTCTCTTTTTCAAAATTACGTCGTATAAATCTTCGCGGCGATCTTTTAAATTACGCACTGTCCCTTCGCTATGAAGAATTTTTAGCTTATCCATATCAAGGTCGCTAAATAATAACATTTCGGTATTAGGTGTGGCTTCATTTAATGTTGCATCGTGCGGGAACGAAAAGTCAGATGGCGTTAGTACTGCCGATTGCGAGTACTGTACGTCTAGGCTTTCTACTTGCGGTAAGTTACCCACTGAACCTGCAATAACCACATAACATTCGTTTTCGATTGCCCGCGCTTGTGCACAATGGCGAACCCGTAAATAACTATTTTTAGTATCGGTCCAAAACGGCACAAACAGTATATCAAGCCCTTGCTTAGCTAATATGCGTGAAAGCTCTGGGAACTCTACATCGTAACAAATTTGAATACCTACGCGCCCAGCGTCGGTATCAAACACGGCAATTTTATCGCCGCCTTGAATAACCCAATCATTTTGTTCATGCGGGGTTATATGTATTTTGCGCTGCTCGTCTATTTTACCGCTACGGTGGCATAAATAACTTACGTTATAAATTTTGTCGTCTTCGGCAAGTGGCATAGAGCCAGTAATAATATTGGCGTTATATTCTATTGCCATACGCGACATGGCGTTTTTAAATGTTTCGGTGTATTCGGCTAAATAGCGGATTGCTTCAGTTTGATTGCTTTGCTCGGTTAATCCCATCAGCGGCGCGTTAAAAAATTCAGGGAATAAAATAAAGTCACTTTTGTAATCAGATACCGTATCTACAAAGTACTCTACCTGCTTGAGCATTTCTTCAACCGACTCAACACAACGCATTTGCCACTGCACTGCCCCTACTCGTACTATCGATTTAGTCGATTCGAGTACGGTGTCGGTTGGCTCGTACATTATGTTATTCCACTCAAGTAAGGTGGCGTAACCTACAGACTCTTGATCCTCTGGTAGGTACTTTTTTAATAATCGCTTTACCTGAAAGTCATTAGAAAGCTGAAAGCTTAAAATTGGGTCATAAAGCTCTTTTTGGTCAACCTTTTCAATGTATTCCATTGGCGTCATTTCACTGCTGTGATTGTAATAACGCGGAATACGGCCACCCGCTAAAATAGCGCGTAAGTTATATTGGCGGCACAATTCTTTACGGGCATCATAAAGGCGACGCCCTAAACGCATACCTCGGTGAGTTTCGCTAATAGCAACATCCAAACCGTATAGCGCATCGCCATCGGTATCGCTAAATACACGGTCATGGCCGTCAGCAATGTCTTCGTAGGTATGCGGATTTGAAAAGCGGGCGTAGTCTACTTGCACACTGAGTGCTAACCCCACCAGCACGCCGTCATCTACTATGCCTATTTGCCCTTCTGGAAACTGATCGATTAATCTAAAAATGGTATGGCTTGGCCATGCGCCACCTAAGTCTGGGTAAGCTTGATCCATTAGCGTTTTTATTTGTGGGTACTGCTCTTTGGTCAAGTTACAAATTTCTAGGTGGGTTTTTTCTGCCGACATACACAACTCCTTGGGGCATGGGAACAAAAAAGCTGAACAAATGCTCAGCTTAATAAACTATATTATGCGTGCTAACTCACTTTGCAAGTTACTTTAAGCTACGATAAAACAATGTGGTTACTCGCTCTTTTGGTAGCCATTTTGCATATTTAAGACCCAGCTCTGATAGTGGGTCGGCGTCAAGTACTTGCTGCAAACTTGCATCGTTTTGCATTGCCTTAAGCATAACATCTTTGGCTTTTTGCACCAGCTTACGATACGTTATCAGCCCTGAACGGTCACTTACTGGACCATGCCCCGGAATAACTTGTGTATTATCGTCAATTTGGTTAATAACATCGTCAACCGCAGCTAATACTCCATCAACACTGCCGCCACTATCTACATCAACAAACGGTAAGCTACCAAAATTAAAATAAATATCACCCATGTGAACTATGTTGTCGTTACTAAAAAAGATAACTGAGTCACCATCGGTATGGGCATGTTTGTAATGCACAACATGTGCGTGTTCGTTATTAAAATGAAGTTTTAAATCGTGACCAAAACTAATACGAGGTAAAAATTTAGAACCCTCACCATGCTTTTCTTTCAAACGCTTATGAACATTGTCGTGCGCAATGACATGTGCACCTGCTTTAGCAAAATTTTCATTGCCGCCGGTATGGTCGCCATGGTGATGGGTATTAATTACAAATTCGGCGCTACCAGGCTTTAAGTCGCTGATGGTTTTTTTTATATCATCTGAGAGCTTAGCAAACTGATCGTCAATAATATAAATGCCGTCATCACCCACACTTGCAGCAATGTTGCCACCTTGTCCAAATAGTACATAGACACTTTCACTTAATTTTTCTGCGGTAACGGGGTTATCGTCTGCATGAGCCGATGCGCTCAGTAGTAAACCTGTTATTAACGCGGGTAGTAATTTTTTCATTTTAGTTCTCCATTGTTAGAGTTATATAGAACGTGATTACTTACATTTTGGCTCACACTACTTTGGTGAGATAACGATTTGATGCATTAGCGTTTGTGGTAATAGCGCAGTTTGCTTCCCTTCAATATAGTCGCTAAAACCAGCTCTATAAAACTCTGATAGCGGGTGACCCGATTGGCCACCCGGCACGCTTAAAATAGCCTGTTCTAAATGCCCTGGTTGAGCAATAAAACGTTGTGATGCACCAAAACTCCGCCCCTGTACCGCAGGCATATAGGAGTCACCAAATCCTGCAGCGGTTGGCATATTAAGTAATTTTGCCAATAAAGGGATTTGTTTTGCAAAAGGATGCTCGATTACCAGCTCATTTACTTTACCCCACTGCCACTGTTTTATATTAGTGCCAAATTGCTCACTCAATTTATTTACAGTGTGATCAAAAGCGCCCGCTAATTGTTCGTCCCAACTATTAAATTGAGGGTTAATCCAAGATGCAGGTTTATTATTAATAAGTTGCCACAGCGCAGGCTCCAACCCACGCTTGATAGGCTTAAGTGTGCCCTCATACTCATTAAGAGTGACTTCAATATGGTTAAACACAAGGTTAATAACTTCGTCTCGATAGCGTTTAACCAGGGTATAGCCTACCGAAGAAGCGCATGCGCATTGCTGCCAGTTTTCAAGCTCTGTGATGTACTGCGCATTTTTAACCTCATTGGTTTTTAACTGCTTGAGTAACAACTCATGCCATGGCATTAAAAAGCGGGCTTGGTTATCAAGCTGTAGTGCGTAAAAGTCGCTCTCGGCAAAGGTTTGTTTTTCAAATAAACGGTCACGAATTTGGCTTGAACGTGCACCTAATGCGTAGCCGCCATTACCAAAACGTGCATTGTCGCTGGCAGATACAACCCGAGAGTTTCCTGTCCATAATCGCCCGCTGGGTGGGTTTTTAACAAATGGACGATTAATTTCGTTTTGCTCAAAAAGTGCAGAGTAGTGCTGTGCATTTACACTTAACTCACTGGCATTTGTACGCGCCGGAATACCGCCTATATTTTTCCATGCCGCATTACCTAGGCTATCAACAACCATTAAATTCTGTACAGGTATACCCACATTACTTGCAAGGGCGAGCGCATCGTCCACAGTATCTGCTTGCTCAAGCTTTAATAGCTGCATGTTGACCGCATAAGGTTGATGCGCCGCCCAACTAAGTGCATAAGGCTTTTCGTTAATGTATTTTACTGGGCCGTATTCGCTCATTATTAGCGAGTAAGTTTCAACGCCTCCTTCAGGTAATAAAATAGGCTCATCAACAAGCCATGTTTTGCTATCGCTATTTAGCTCAATCCAATCGGCAGTATCTAAATAACCGTTAGTGAAACCCCATGCAATTTTATTATTAGTTCCCACTACAATGGCAGGAGTGCCAGGAAGTGATACGCCTGTTATTTGAGATTGTTTACCATTTTGTGTGTAATTAAGTTGCGC
Source organism: Pseudoalteromonas sp. SIMBA_162 (assembly GCF_046535955.1). NCBI lineage: Bacteria > Pseudomonadati > Pseudomonadota > Gammaproteobacteria > Alteromonadales > Pseudoalteromonadaceae > Pseudoalteromonas > Pseudoalteromonas sp. SIMBA_162. The sequence continues at coordinate 43,933 of NZ_JAWJBQ010000012.1, forward strand.
TCTGTACCAAATAACTGGCACCGCCATTGATAAGTGCATATCGTCAGACACCATACCAGCACCTGTTTTTGTAAGCTCTCCGGTAACGGCCCAATTGTTACTACCAAGCTCTGGAGGGGCTTCAATGTGGCTTGCAACATGAGTCGTTTGCGATGTAAGAATGGGTAATTCACCTGCAAATGGGGCTAATTTACTACCATCAAGCGCAGCTTGGTATCGGCTAGGTTGCGTTAAAAAATCAACCATATTTTTACTGTATATTTGCTCTAATTGAATCAAAGTTTGATCGCGATTAAATGTCATACTTTGTAAATCTAAGTACATGCTAAAAATCACTAATAAGCTGTCTTCGCTTTGCCACGGTTTTTGAGTTGCGCCGGTAAGTATATATTCAAAGCTTGCATACCCTACTTGGGCTAAACCTTCGTTTACGCCTTGAGCATAACTTTTTAACAGCTGTTTATCGCGCTCTGGTAAGGTATTTAAAATAGCGAGGCTACGTTTTCGTAGTTGATGAAAACGCATTTTTTTATCAAGCTCAACAGCGGCTTTACCAAATAATTCACTTAGCTCTCCTGCAGCATTACGCCTAAGTAGGTCCATTTGAAAAAATCGGTCCTGTCCGTGCGCATACCCTAAGCCATAAGCGGCATCGTTACGACTTTTAGCGTTGATAACAGCTTGGCCCAATGTATCACGGGAAATTTTAACGGGGTCATTCACTGCCATACTGCGCCCGTTGCCATCAAGTGCAGGTAAACTTAAGCTAAGTACCCCATACACAACAGCGGTGCCACTCAGCCCTAAAATTACAATTAATAACAACAAGCGTTTGATTAGTTTATACATTGAGTTGCCCTTCCACCCTTTGCGTTGCTTATATAATAACCACAGATTTATTAAATAATCATGATCTTGCTCGCAAAGGATGAAATAAACATCAAAATCCACGATAATGTCACTTCCACACATCGTGCAGAACTAGTTGAGATCAATATGACTGAAAAAACGTTTATCAAAGGTAAAGACCGCGATTTAGAATCGTCAATCTCTACCATGCAAAACAAGCTTAAAGCCCTAAATATTAATGTTGAAGAGGCGCTTTGGCTTAAACCTGTAGCTAACTGTTATTCGGTTCATATAAAAGATAGCGACTGCGGTGTTATGTTTACTAATGGTAAAGGTGCAACTGATAAAGCATCTATTGCTTCTGCACTTGGTGAATATTTTGAGCGTTTAAGCTGTAACTACTTTTTTGCTGACTTTTACCTAGGTGAAGAATTTGCCAACGGCGAGTTTACTCATTACCCAAACGAAAAATGGTTTAAAGTTGAAGGTGAAGAAGTGCCTGAGGGCATAATGGATGAAAGCCTGTGGGATTACTTTGATCCAGAGCGCGAACTTAATGCATCACACCTTTTTGATTTTAACTCTGGTAATAACGAGCGCGGCATTTGTACATTGCCATACACGCGCCAACGCGATAACCAAGACGTGTACATTCCAGTAAACGTGATTGGTAATATTTTTGTATCTAACGGTATGAGCGCAGGTAACACCAAGTTTGAAGCGCGAGTTCAGGGCTTGTCTGAAGTATTTGAACGCGCAATAAAAAACCGTATTATTGCTGAAGGCATTTGTTTACCAATCGTGCCTGAAGAGGTTGTTAAGCAGTACCCACAAATTCACGAAGCATGTGAAGAACTGCGTAGCCATGGTTTTCATTTACGTATTGCCGATGCATCACTAGGCGGTAAATACCCAGTAATGAGCGTAACGCTGATTAACCCAACAGATGGCTCTGTATTTGCCTCGTTTGGTGCTCACCCTTCATTTGAAGTAGCCCTTGAGCGTACGGTTACCGAACTTTTACAAGGTCGCCGCCTTGATCAGCTTGATGTGTTCCAACCAGCTACATTTGATAACGACGAAGTAGCAACGCCTGAAAACATTGAACTGCACTTTATTGATTCTAGCGGTTTAATATCGCATGACTTTTTCCGTGCAACGCCTGATTTTGACTTTGTACACTGGGACTTCAGCGGTACAACAGAGCAAGAATATAACTTCTGTACAGATTTAATTCATAGCATGAACCACGACATTTACATTATGGATTACACGCACTTAAACGTGTATGCATGTCGAATTTTAGTACCGGGCATGTCAGACATTTACCCAGTAGATGAGCTGATTTGGCGTAACAACAACGAAGGCGCTAAATTCCGTGAAGCATTCCTATCGCTTGATCAGTACGATGCTGAGCAATGGATGGACATTTACGATAGCTTAGAAGAAGCCGGCCACAGCGATATTATTCGCGCAGCAGAGTTTATTGGCCTTGCAACCGATGCCGATACACCTTGGCATACGCTACGTATTGGTGAGCTTAAAGCGCACCTATGTTTAGCCGCAGGCAGCGAAGAAGCCATTGATTGGGTTGATTGGATACTGCATACAGGCCAAGTAAACGAAGAGGCAATGCGCCATTTCCGCTGCTTAAAAGCCATTCTTGAAATTAAATACGATGACGAGCGTGAATACGCCGACTACCAAGATGCACTGGGTTTAATGTTTGGTAGCGACAACGTAGCGCTTGCAATTGAAATTGCTGAAGGCCGTACATTATTTAATGGTTTAACCTTCCCAGGTTTATCGCTTGAAGGCTTTAAAAAGCATGCAGCGCTACTTGATGGCTACCGCAAGTTACATGTAGCTAAGCAAAATCATTGGGCGCGTGAAGTAAGCGACTCATAGTTTTAAAATGCTATCTATAGAAATAAAATGGCGCTTATGCATAAGCGTCATTTTAATTTGTACAATAAATAGCTATAGTGGAATAGCCTAAATTCAAGCCAATAGTAGCTAATGCCACCAACTAACAATAAAAAAGCAAGTGCGCACAACTATAACCGAACTTTTTGGTTATCGATGACACTACTACTGCTTATTAGTGTTGTACTAGAGCGCATTAATTACACTCGCGTGAAAGACGCTCATCGCCTTCAAATCCTCTCCGATGTAAGCACCTATAGAGCACAACTAGAAGCCATTTTAATTTCTAACATTCAGTTAGTACGCGGCTTAGGCGTGGCTGTTTCTGCAGAGCCTAACTTAAATCAAGAACGCTTTGCACAAATTGCAGCCCCCCTTTTTAATACATCAAAAGAGCTTAGAAATATTGGCGGTGCACCCAATATGATTATTAAAATGACTTACCCGCTTGAAGGAAATGAAGCGGCTCTGGGCCTCAACTTGCTGGCGAATAAAAATCAACGCGCTGACGCTATTAAAGCGCGAGACACCAACACAATTATAATGGCTGGCCCGTTAACGCTAGTGCAAGGAGGTGAGGCACTCATAGCGCGTGTGCCAGTCTATACCCCGCCTGATAAAAATTTTTGGGGATTACTCTCTGTTGTTCTAGATATTAATAAAATTTATAAAAACGCCGGAATTTTAGATCTTAAAGAAAAATATAACGTTGCACTCCAAGGCAGAAATGGGCTGGGCGATAAAGGCGAGTTTTTTTTTGGTGACGCCGCAATATTAAATCAAGATCCCCTCGCATTTTCGTTAAACTTTCAAGGCGGAAGCTGGCAGTTATACGTTGCACCCAAGCAGGGCTGGAGCCCACCCAACTCAGCAGTTTGGCCATTACGTTTAGCAATAATTATTATTTGTGCGTTACTTACATGGGCATTTTTGTTCTTTTTAAAAATGCTTGACCGCCAGCAAAAAAACGAAAGAATGCTAGAAACCATGAGCGATTTGGCGCAAATAGGTGCGTGGTCGTTTAATTTAGAAACTAAGCAAGTTTATTGGTCAGATATGACTAAAAAACTGTTTAAATACCCACTCAATACCCAGCCACAATGGCCTGAAGATTTAAGCTACTTTAAAGAGGGCGAAAGCAGAGAAACGATCAAACCTCTACTCGAACGTGCTATTAAATATGGCCATAGTTATGAAGTTGAACTAGAGGTAATAAACGGTGAAGGGGAAGCGGTATGGGTACTTGTTAACGCAGAAGCTGAACATAAAAATGGTCGATGTGTGCGTATTTTTGGTTCGCTACAAAATATTGATACCCGTAAAAAAATTGAATTAGAAAACAGCTTTACAGCGCTGCACAATGAAACGTTAGCCTCATTAACAGTTAATAAGCTCATTTTAAACGGTAAACTTAGCCAATCAAAAGACATACTCACTGAGGCTATTTGCCATGCTTTAAAAATTGAGCGTGCCAGCATTCGTTTTTATAACGAAGACCAAACACAGTTAATACCGTTTGCACTCCATAGCGAATTAACACAGGCCGAGAGCGTTGAACTAACTTGGCTTAGAAAACACCTTCCTGACTTTTTTAATATGCTTGATCACCAAGCTGTTTTTAATATTCCCGACGTTATTCATAATTCAGCGCTATCTCCTTTGTCGTCATATTACTTATTGCCATTGGGAATAAAATCGATGCTGTGCGTAACAATCCCTGCCGGCAACGGAGTATTAGGAATAATATGTGCTGAGCAATGCAAAACCACACGCTTGTGGACAAAAAACGAAGAAAGTTTTTTAATCACAGTGGCTACGCTTATAGGCAGTTTACATTCAAGCCAGCAACGCATAGAAGCAGAACAAGAATTAGTAGAAGCTAAGGAATTAGCCGAACAAGCGGTGGCAGCAAAAAGTGAATTTTTAGCAACTATGAGCCACGAAATTCGCACTCCTATGAATGGGGTGCTAGGCATGCTAAATATAATTAAGCAAACAAAGTTAGATCAACAACAAGCACATCATATAGAGCTTGCGCAATCATCTGCCGAATCATTGCTTAATATTATTAATGACATATTAGACTTCTCTAAAATGGAAGCGGGTAAACTTAATATTGATAGTATTCAATTTAATCTCCCAAAATTATTAGGTGAAGTGGTTGAATCGTTTGCACTAAAAGTAGAGCAAAACAATACAAAACTAATTTTAGACGCAACCCAAATTACAGTAAGTGAAATAATTAGTGATCCGAATAGGCTTAGGCAAATTCTTAATAACCTGATTGGCAATGCTGTTAAATTTACTAAAAACGGTGACGTTATTATTATAGCCAGAGTGGACGACTCCACCGATGGCTCCTTTTTAGAGTGCTCAGTAATTGATACTGGTATTGGAATTAATAAAAACCAGCATACATCATTATTTAATTCATTTACACAGGCCGACACTTCAACTACGCGCCAGTTTGGCGGTACAGGCCTTGGGCTAACGATAGTAAAACAACTATGTGAATTAATGGGCGGAAGCGTCAGTGTCAACAGTGTTGAAGGCGAAGGCAGTACGTTTTCATTTAGTGTAAAAATACAGCCTAGATTAAGTAAAGAGCAAGATTTACCAAGCCATCTAATAAACAACAAACGTATTTTAATTATTGATGAGTGCCACTTAAATACCAGTATAGCCACTAAACAGCTGACAATTTGGGGGGGCCATGTGGAGTTTATTAATGACTATAATGAGGTGCTGATACACTTAGAAGAGATGGCTCGTTCATACGATGCAATTTTAGTTGATTATCACTTTTTTTCTGTTGCTGCAAAAACGCAAACAACCGCCTTACAAAACTTTATTAAAAAGTTTAAATGTAAATCAGTAATTATGGCGCCAATGAGTTATTCACAAAAAGAATCAACGCTTAAAATGAATGTCGACTGCATGATTTTTAAACCTCTTACGCCATCAGATCTGTTTGATTCACTCACTAATGAAAAATTTTTAGAGCAGCAATTAAATCAGGCGCAACTCACTAATACACTTACAAAAGCACCTATTAAAGATTCATCAGAGCCCGTTTTATTGTTAGTAGAAGACAATAAAATAAATCAAGTTGTGGCCTCTGCATTGTTAAAAGAGGCCGGGGTGATCTTTGATATTGCTGAAAATGGTGAGCAAGCAATTAGCAAACTAAACGCCAAACAAAATAACCCGTATAAACTTATTTTAATGGATTGCCAAATGCCAATAATGGATGGTTATCAAGCCACGCAGGCAATCAGACAAGGCGGAGCAGGTGAAAAATATAATGCTGTATCAATTATTGCTTTAACGGCTAATGCCATGCAAGGCGATAGAGAAAAATGTATTGCTGCGGGCATGGACGATTACTTAACTAAGCCGCTTGATATGGCCGCCTTAAAACCCAAGTTGCAGCACTGGCTTGGCAGTTAAATAAGGCTTACCACTAATTAGCATTAACAATTAATATTTTTAAGGGTACTTATGCAGTTATCACCACACCAACAACGTGTTATTGGTTGTCTCCTAGAAAAACAAAGCACTACACCAGAGCATTATCCTTTGTCACTGAATGGGTTAACCAATGCATGTAATCAAAAATCGAATCGCGATCCTGTTCTTAATTTAACCGAAAGTGATGTGCAAGTTGCGCTAGATGAACTTAGTGACATGCGCCTAGTTACTGTTGATGAAGCACTTTCGGGGCGAGTAAATAAATACGACCACCGCTTTTGTAATACCGAATTTAGTAGCTTACAGTTTTCAGCACAACAACGTGCCATTATTTGCCTATTGCTGTTACGCGGCGCCCAAACACCCGGTGAATTAAGAACACGCAGCGCTCGTCTCGCTGATTTTAATAATGTAGATGAAGTTGAAAATGCGCTAAATAAATTAATTGAAAATGAGCAAGTTGCAAAGTTACCGCGCGAAGCCGGTAAACGTGAAAGCCGATATATTCATTTATTTGGTGAACAACCAATTACGCCTGATAGCGATACCATTAATTTACCCAGCGAAGCCATTAAAGATAAAGAGCTAAACGATTTATTACGCGAAGTAGAAGAGCTAAAAGCAGAACTTAACCAGATAAAAGCACATTTAGGGCTTTAAATAAGTAAAACTAAATCACATAATAAGTTTATTGCGTATCACATTTAAAATCTTACAAGGAGCCGGCAATGCGCGCCGAAATAATGGCTGAAATGAAAGTTCAGCCAACCATTGATGTAAACGCTGAGATCTCTCGTCGAGTTAACTTTATAAAAGCACGTTTAGCTGCAGCCCACTCACGCTCGCTTGTGCTTGGTATTAGTGGCGGGGTTGATTCTTCAACTTGCGGCCGTTTATGCCAATTAGCTGTTAACGAATTAAATAAAGAACACAGCACCAACAAATATCAATTTATTGCTGTGCGCCTACCTTACGGCGTGCAAGCTGATGAAGACGAAGCACAAATGGCGGTAGATTTTATTCAGCCAAGTAAGCGTATGACCGTTAATATTCAGCCTGCTGCTGATGCGTTACATGAGCAAGTGTTAATCGCAATGACTAGCAGCGGTGACGTATTACCAGAGCAAGCTCAAATAGATTTTATTAAAGGTAACGTTAAAGCACGCCAACGTATGGTTTCTCAATACGAAATTGCTGGTTTTAGCCAAGGCTTAGTTGTAGGTACCGATCATAGCGCAGAAAACATTACAGGCTTTTACACTAAATTTGGCGATGGTGCATGTGATTTAGCGCCTCTTTTTGGTTTATCTAAGCGCCAAGTTCGCGCACTAGCGACTGCCCTAGGTGCGCCAGCAGTGCTTGTTGAAAAAGCCCCTACAGCCGATTTAGAAAGCGACCGACCGGGCCTCACCGATGAAGAAGCGCTCGGTTTAAGTTACAATCAAATTGATGATTTTTTAGAGGGCAAACCTGTCTCTGAAGAGGTGGAGAAAAAGTTAATCGGTATATATCTGCGCACGCAACATAAACGCCAGCCAATACCAACAATTTACGATTGATATAAGTGATATAAAAAGCAATTAACAGCATCTAGTTTAATTGCTTTTTTGATCGCCCTATTCAAATATTACGTACACATTGCACTTAACGTACTAATATTTATTAAAAACTTGCCAAAGAGAACACTGCATTATATGACATCGCCTATTTTAATTACTGGCGCAGGCCAACGAATCGGCCTAGCCCTTGCTCAGCATTACTTAACCCAAGGGCAAAAAGTGATTATTACTTATCGTACTCGCCATGATGCCGTAGAAAAACTAGCGCAGCAGGGAGTGACTTGTATCCATGCCGATTTCAGTACTGATGCGGGAATTAATGAGTTTATTAATACGTTGAAGGCTCATACCCAATCTTTAAAGGCTATTATACACAATGCGTCTAGCTGGGATTGTGAAGCAAATAACCCAGACCACGCCAAGCTTTTTGATAACATGATGCGCATTCATGCCAAAACACCCTACTTAATTAATATGCAGTGCGCTGACTTACTTTTAGCGTACCAGCAAGCTAGCGGTACTGCGGCAGATATTGTACACCTTACTGACTATATAGTTGAAACAGGAAGCCCTAAGCATTTGGCATATGCGGCAAGCAAGGGCGCACTTGATAATCTAACAAAATCGTTTAGTGCTAAATACGCACCAAATATAAAAGTAAATGCGGTTGCGCCTTCGCTTATTATTTTTAACGAGCACGACGACGAACAATACCGCGCTAAAACACTCAAAAAATCATTGATGGGCATCGAACCTGGGTGCCAAGAAATTATAAACAGCATTGATTTACTATTACAAAGTCAGTACATAACAGGGCGCTCTATCCCTGTTGATGGCGGACGTCATTTAAAGTAAAAAACACTGAGACACCTATGCATAACGAATTAAAAGACAGCTACCAAAAAATTATAACCGCCGTAGGCGAAGACGCTGAACGCGAAGGTTTATTAGACACACCAAAACGTGCTGCAAAAGCAATGGAATACCTGACACAAGGGTATCGCCAAACGCTTGATGAAATTACTAATAATGCCGTATTTACCTCTGATGCAGACGACATGGTACTTGTGCAAAATATAGAACTTTACTCTATGTGTGAGCATCATTTGCTACCATTTATTGGCCGCTGCCATATTGCTTATATTCCAAACGGCAAGGTGCTGGGGTTATCTAAATTTGCGCGTATTGTTGATATGTTTTCGCGTCGTTTTCAAATACAAGAACAGTTAACGCATCAAATTGCCAAAGCCGTTGAAGAAGTGACTGGCGCAAAAGGTGTAGGCGTTATTGTTGAAGCTAAGCACATGTGTATGATGATGCGCGGTGTAGAAAAGCAAAACTCAAGCATGCGTACATCAGTAATGCTGGGTAACTTTAGAAGCGACCCTAAAACACGCAACGAATTTTTGCAGCTTATTAAAGGGTAATCTATGGCCAACGCAATTATTAATGTTACTAACTTACGCTTACGTACATTTATTGGTTTTAATCCTGAAGAGCGTGAAAAAAAGCAAGACGTAGTGATCAACCTTGAGATTCACTACCCTGCCGACAACGCATGTAAAACCGATGAAGTAGACCAAGCACTTAACTATAAAGTGATCACCAAAGAGGTGATTAGTTTAGTTGAGCAAGGACACTTTTTATTACTAGAAAAGCTAGTCGCTGAAATTCTTGCTGTTTGTCATTCACACCCGAGTGTAAATTATGCCAAAGCCCGTGTAGATAAACCGCATGCGCTTCGCTTTGCTGACTCTGTATCGTTAACACTTGATTGGACAAAGTAGTGTGCGTATAGCTTAAATAAGAGCTTCGACTCCCACGGCAAGGGCAATAACCGCTAAATAGCGTGCGCCTTTGCCAAGTGTTACTAAAAGTAAAAACACGCTAAACCTCACTTTAAAAATACCGCCAATAACTGTTAATGGGTCGCCAACAACAGGCAGCCATGCAAACAATAGGCTATATACGCCATATTTATTAAACTGATTTTGTGCCTTTTCAAGCCCTTGTTCTGATACCGGAAACCACTTTTTATGTTTAAAACGTAAAACTTGCGTGCCTAACCAATAGTTAACACAGCTTCCCAATACATTACCTAGTGTTGCTACCAACCATAAAAGCCAAAGGTTAACTTGGCTTTGTGTGATCATTCCCACCATGATCACCTCTGAAGAACTCGGCAATAGCGTAGCTGAAATAAATGCGCTTAAAAACAGCGTTAGATAAAGCATAATAACCTTGCGGGAAAAGGTAAAACCCCAGCCTAAGGCTAGGGTCGGTTTATACAAATAATTGAGCGCTTATTTTATCAAATTTAAACTCAGTGGATAATTAAACTCTTTACCTTCATTGGCTTTAATACTCGCTAAAACCACCATAATAAAAGAAAAGATAGCCACAATAGGTAATAAAATTACACCGATCACAACAAACATCAATACAAAACAAATTATATAGGCAATTGCCATGGTTATCTGAAAATTAAGCGCTTTTTTACCGTGCTCATTGACCATTTGCATTTCATCTTTTTTAATTAACCAAATAATTAATGGTCCTATGATTGAACCAAACGGCACAATAAATCCAGCAAACGCGCTTAAATGGCACAACATTGCCCATGTGCGCTCATCTTTATTTACTACTTTAACCTGTTGATTTTCTTCCATAACACAATCCTTTAATTTTTATAATGCGGTTTAATTATACACAGGTCTATAAATTTTCTGGCGTATTTATTTACAAAAATCACAACCTACATTCCTGTGATAAAAAAGTGATAAGTTTGTGAGAGTTTCTGGAGACGATTGTTCAATACTTATCTCGAATCATCACTTACAGGAAATAAAAAATGAAAGCTTCAACTTTTACACTTGCAACTCTTTTAGCGGTAGCTAGCCAGTCAACCATGGCTGCAGAGTTAGACTTAACAATAACCAACCTAACCCAAGGCATTCACTTCACTCCGCTACTCGTTACAGCACACAACAGTGAAGATAAGCTTTTTGAAGTTGCAACTGAAGCTTCTACCGCATTACAAACAATGGCTGAAGGCGGCAACATTGCTGAGCTAATGGCACAAGCCACTGCAGCAGGTAGCGATATGGCTGCAAACCCAGCAGAAGGTCTATTAGCACCATCGTCATCAACCATGACAACACTAATGACGACAGACGGTAACGATTACTTATCAGTGACCGCTATGTTACTACCTACAAACGATGGCTTTGTTGGCCTTGATAGCTGGAAAATACCAACCGAAGCCGGTACCTACACAGTTTATTTAAATGCATACGATGCGGGCACTGAGCAAAATAATGAGCTAGTGGTTGAAGGTTCTGGAGCACCTGGTACACCAGGTATTCCTGCAGCACCAGGTGGTGATGCGGGTACAGGTGGCGCAGGCTTAACAAGCACCGATAGCAACATTAATGTGCATATTCATCCTGGTACACTAGGTGACGACGACTTAACCGCTGGTAATAGTGATTTAAGCAACACGGTTCACAGATGGTTAAACCCTGTAGCTAAGCTAACCGTTACGGTTAAGTAGGAGCGTAATCATGGTATCTTTAAATAACTTTAAAAAAAGCATCGTGGTTGTTGCACTTGCAGCTTCACTTGCAGCCTGTGGCGACAACGACAGTAACGATCCTGTTCAAGTTGTCACACCACCGACTCCTGAGCCTGTAAGCTATACATTTGATGTAACCGTCAGTAATTTAACCGCAGGGCAGCCACTATCGCCTATTGCCGTTATTGCACATACAGAAGGCACACTTTGGCAAATTGGCAGTGCGGCATCGGTTGCATTAGAAACCATGGCTGAAGGAGGCGACAACAGCCAACTACTTGCATTAGAAAACGCCATTGCCAACGCATCAAGCGAAGGCCCTGTTGGACCTGGTGCTAATACCACGATCACATTAACCACGGACTCACTTGAAGCACTTAAGCTGTCGCTTGCCACTATGATGGTGAATACGAATGATGGATTTACCGGTCTTAGTGCTTTAGACGTATCTTCATTAGCCGTGGGCGACTCTTTAACTCGCACCACAGTTGCTTACGATGCAGGTACTGAAGCAAATACAGAAGCAGCTGGTACGATACCCGGTCCTGCTGATGGCGGAGAAGGTTTTAATGAAGCCCGTGATGATGTTAATTTTGTAGCAAGGCACCCAGGTGTAGTTACAAATGAAGATGGCTTATCTAGTTCAGTACTTAGCCCTGAACATAAGTTTGATAACCCATTAGCAAAAGTAGTTATTACCCGCACTCAGTAATTCGTTTATCAGTATTGACCTTGATATACCAGCTTGTAATGGGGAAGTAGGGGCGCATGGAAGCCCCCTTTTTTTACGAGGATAAACAATGCGTCATGAAAAATTACTCATAGTTGAAGACGACAGAGAAATTGGTAAATTAATTACCACACAGCTTACATCGCTAAATTTACATGTGGATCATGTGATCAGTGCTGAACTGGCTCTAAAAAAAATTGCCAAGCATCCGTACGGGCTTATTTTACTGGATATAAACCTGCCGCAAATGGATGGATTAAGTTTATGTCGTAAAATAAAAGAGCACTATCCAACGACCTCCGTTATTTTACTCACCGCACTAAGTAGTGACATGGATAGGGTTATTGGCCTAGAAATGGGCGCAGACGACTATATTTGTAAACCCTTTTTTGCACGTGAACTACAAGCCAGAGTAAAAACCCAACTTCGACACAGAGCACAGTTACTCGCCAGCCAAAATACCGATGAACCCTCTGTTGCAAGTGAACAAACCCTTAAAGTTGGCTCATTAAACATTGAGTTTGACTCTCATCAAGTGTACTTGGCCGAACAGGCAATTAACCTAACTGCCACCGAGTTTGATTTGCTGGTGTATTTTGCACGCCACCCTAACCATGTATTTAGTCGCCAACAACTACTTGATAAAGTCTGGGGCTACCAACATAGCGGTTACGAACATACTGTTAATTCACATATTAATCGGTTGCGCGCAAAGCTTGAATTGCATCAATCGACACCTATTATAGAAACCGTTTGGGGTGTGGGATACAAACTCAATCCAAGCCAACTTAATTAAGATTTTATTATGAGACTTTCTTTGTACCAAAAATTAGCAGTGTCGTTAGCCGTCATTTTTTGTTTTATTTGCGCGCTGGTTTATAGCTGGAGTAAACAACTAGAACTCAACTCTAAACACCATGGAGAACAAAATTTACATTTAGCGCTAGCTGAGCATTTAGTACAAGATAACCCATTGATAAAAGAAGGCGTATACGATTACGAAGCCCTTGAAAACCTATTTCATACCTTAATGTTACTCGGCCCCGCCTTTGAATTTTACTTTGTAGACGAAAACGGAAAAATATTAACTTACTCCGCAGAACCCGGAAAAGTGAAGCGTACACATATTAATTTAACGCCATTAAAGCACCTTATAGCTAACCCAAGTGCTACACCAGTTTATGGCGACAACCCAAGAAACCCTGATCAACAAAAAATATTTTCTGTGGCGCCTGTTTTTAATAACAACACATTGCAAGGGTATTTATATGTGATTATTGGTGGTGAGGCATACGACACCTCTCTTAATCATATAAAAAGTAACGACTCGTTATTATTGGCTGCCATATGGCTAGGCTCAGCACTCGTTTTTTTATTTATTGCGATGCTTATTCTACTGCGATTTTTTACAAACCCTATTCAACGCCTTGCAAAAGATGTAAGCAAAATAGAGGCTGCAAACTACAGCCTAAACGACACAAAACTGAGTATTTATTCAACTCAAAAAAGTAATGAAGTCCATAGCTTAAGCCGAACTATTCAAGCAATGCTCACACGTATAAATGAGCAATTTAAAGCACTAGAGCAAGGCGATAAACAACGCAAAGAGCTACTTACTCACTTATCTCATGACTTACGTACGCCACTGGCTTCGTTACAAGGTTTTTTAGAGGTGTTAAATCAGTCAGGTGACAAACTAAGTGCGCAAGAGCAGCAAGAGTACTTGCAAGTATCACTAAATAACTGTGGTCAACTTAAGCAACTAATAGAGCAAATTTTTGAACTCGCACACCTCGAAAATGGCGAAATAAGCATCAACAAAGAAACATTTAACCTAGGTGAACTTATTTACGATTGTATTGCTAAGTTTAGTTTGGCCGTAGAGAAAAAAGGCATTAATTTATCGGTTGAGCCAGAAATTTGTGACTTTCCTGTCATTGCCGACATAGCCAAACTTGAGCGTGTTTTAAGTAACTTAATCGATAACGCCATTAGGCATACCCCGCGTGACGGCAGTATTGCTGTGCGTGTAAAACGCGGTGATGACAATCAATTATTTGTGCAGGTTTCTGATACCGGCGTGGGTATTAAACACGAAGAGTTAAATGCCATTTTTGATCCTCATTACCAAGCTAGTAATTCTAACAAAGCCGGCCGACAACAAGGTGGTTTGGGCCTTGCTATTTGCCGCGGGCTATTAAAACTCATGGACAGTGAAATAAATGTACAAAGTGAACTAGGCAAAGGCACTATGTTTAGCTTTAATTTGCCACAAAAAAAAGCGTAACTTAACGTTACGCCTTAGCTCATTACTTAGTTGAATTGTGGGACCGCTGACCTTTGCAAATTAAATAAACAGCCCCTAGGGTTTGTTATTTTTTTATACCCGCTAAATCAAGCATAAATGCATAATTTAACGCGGCATCTTCTAGGCGCTTAAATCGCCCTGATGCCCCGCCATGTCCGGCTTCCATATCTATTTTAAATAATAGTTTATTATCATCTGTTTTGTAGTCACGCAGCTTAGCAACCCATTTTGCTGGCTCAAAATATTGAACTTGTGAATCGTGTAAGCCTGTAGTAACTAACATATTAGGGTAGTCTTGCTTACTGACCTGATCGTACGGTGAATAAGACAACATATAATCGTAATATTCTTTCTCGTTAGGGTTACCCCACTCGCCATACTCGTTAGTTGTAAGCGGAATCGTTTCATCTAGCATAGTAGTAACCACATCAACAAACGCAACCTGTGCAACCATGCCTTTATAAAGCTCAGGCGCTTGGTTTGCCACTGCACCCATTAATAGTCCACCCGCACTGCCGCCTTGTGCAAATATGTTGTCTTTTGCACCATACTTTTGCTCAACTAATGACTTAGTTACATCTACAAAGTCGTTAAACGTGTTCTTTTTGGTAAGTAGCTTACCCGCTTCGTACCACGGGCGACCTAACATTTGCGAACCACGTACATGGGCAATTGCAAATACAAAACCGCGGTCAAGCAACGTTAATCGTGCAGAAGAAAAGCTCGGATCCATTGTTGCGCCATACGAACCATAACCGTATTGCAATAATGGGTTAGTGCCATCTTTTTTAAATAACTCTTTTCGATACACCAAACTCACCGGTACTTCTACGCCATCGCGTGCTGTTACAAAAATACGTTCTGAGGCATAGTTGTCTGCGTTAAAGTCACCTAATACTGTTTGTTGTTTTAATAATGTTTTTTCGCCAGTGGCCAAATTAACATCATAAGATGAACCCGGCGTCGTCATACTGGTGTAGTAAACACGCAGCGTATCGCTGTCTAATTCATTATTACCGTACGCATTAATTGTATATGCACTGTCGTTAAAGCTAAGTGGTAACTCTTTGCCCGATGTTAAATTACGCGCAATCAGTGTTGATTGGCCCATTTCGCGTTGTTGGTATACTAAGTAGTCATCAAACAACTCAACACCTTCGAG
Source organism: Pseudoalteromonas sp. SIMBA_162 (assembly GCF_046535955.1). Classification (NCBI taxonomy): domain Bacteria; kingdom Pseudomonadati; phylum Pseudomonadota; class Gammaproteobacteria; order Alteromonadales; family Pseudoalteromonadaceae; genus Pseudoalteromonas; species Pseudoalteromonas sp. SIMBA_162. The sequence goes on from NZ_JAWJBQ010000012.1 coordinate 59,512, forward strand.
TTTAATACCCTCGCGCGCAGGGATCACGCTTTGCCAATTTGCTTTATCACCGGCTTTATCAATATCTACTTTCATAAGCTGAAAGTTAACGGCATTTAAATTAGTAACAATGTAATAAGTATTGCCTAATTTGGAAATGCTGTATTCAAGGTTGGCTTCACGTTCAATTAAGCGCTTAGGCTTAGCGTTTACATCATTTGCATTAAGTACTGACAAACCCGATGCATCAGTACTGCTATGCCAAATATAAATTTCTGAGCCGTCTTTGCTCTTGCTCATACCTGTGTAATAGCTTGTGTCTGTTTCTTCGTAAACAAGCTCGTCATCGCTTTGTGGTGTACCAAGCGTATGACGATAAACCTGATACCCGAGTAAGGTTTGCGCGTCTTTTTTGATGTAATAGACTGTTTTATTGTCGTTCGCCCACACAACATAACCACTGGTGCCTTCAAGCGTGTCGTCTAATAATTTACCAGTGCTTAAATCCTTAATTTTTATGTCGTAAACACGGCGACTCACCGTATCTTCACCATACGCCATTAAGTTGTCATTTGGGCTGACATTTAGGCCACTCACCGCAAAATAGTCATGACCTTTAGCCAATTCATTTACGTCTAAAATAACTTCCTGATCGGTGCCTGTAAAATCACTACTGCGCAAGTAAGTAGTGTACTCATTATCGCCGCGAGTTTGCGACGAGTAATAGTACTGGCCGTCTTTTACCGGAACAGAGTCATCATCTTTTTGGATTCGCCCTTTAAGCTCTTCAAATAAACTACTTTGTAATTTTTTAGTATGCGCAAGCATAGCGTCAGAATACGCATTTTCGGCTTCTAAATAGTTAATGATCTCAGGTGCTTTTCGCTCGTCATCTCTGAGCCAGTAGTAATTATCGATACGTGTATCGCCATGAATGGTCATTTCATGGGGTACTTTTTTAGCAATTGGTGCTACTGCTGTTACAGCTTGAGCTGACTCAACTTGAACCGTATTTTTTTGAGTTTCTTCGGGGGCTTTATTACACCCGCTTAAAATAGCAAGCGAGAGTGCAGCAAGTGCAAAGGGAGTACGTGTCATGAGGCAAAGTCCTTATTATTTTTGTTACCTAAATATACCTAAAATTAATACCTTTTGTGATTTAGTTTGTGAAGCTATGTAAAAACGTTAGTATAAATTTTTACTAAGATAGTGTTCATAAGTTACTCTGTTATTACACAGTTTCCTTGGGCTTTATTAATTAAGGTTTTTAATGAATAACGACGTAATCAATATATTAACGATGGCTAAAGTCATACAAACAGCCGTAGCACCTGTATTTTTAATAACGGGCATTGCTGCAACACTCGGCGTTTTATCAAACCGCTTGGCTCGTATTACAGACCGCGCTCGTCAATTAGAACGAAAATTAAAAGTAAGTACAGATGAAGATTTTAATAAGTCGCTTGCAACTGAGCTTCGTGCGTTATTAAAACGCTCCCGTTGTATACACATAGCCTTTAGTTTAAGTGTTTTGAGCGCTTTGCTTGTATGCGCAGTGGTTATGCTGTTATTTTTGTCGCACATTCAATCCATAAATTTAGGGGTTACCATCGCCAGCTGTTTTGTAGCTGCTATGGCATTATTAATATGTGCATTTATGTCATTACTTGGTGAGGTATTCTTAGCGACTCGGAGTATGCGCCGCGGGATGATATTTGCCGATATTGATATGAACGATTAATAAAAAGCCCCGCGTACCTTTAATTACGCGGGGCTTTAAATAATTTATTTAAAATAAATTATTGCGCAGTGTAGATAGTTTCTAACACTTCAATTCTAGCTTCTTTTGAAAAACCAGATGCTTTAAGTTGCTCTGAAGCCACTAAAATATCTTGTCCATCATTTACAGCCATAACCGCAATCTTAGTGCCTGGGAAAACAGATACTACTTTTAAGCCCGTTGCTGATGCAATATCACTTGCAGTTTTACCGTCTTTTAATAGAACAGTAATGTTTCCTGATAGTGTGCTTAAGTTATTAGTCAGAATATTGCGAACTAAAGAGCCTTTAGTAACTAATTCTGACTCAGTAGCAACATTAACAACTGACATTTCACCTTTCTTCATTACTACATGTTCTTCTGCAGCAACACTTGATGGCACTAAACGTAAGCTTTTCTCTACTTTATAAGAACCAAAGTCAGCTTTATCAAATTTTAAGCTGGCAACCTGCTTTTTAGGTAATTCAAGCTCTTTATCAAAGCTAGTGTTTGCTGTTGCGCTTAATGAGATACACGCGGCAGCACTTAATACGATTAATTTATTAACTTTCATTTTTATAATCCTTACTCTTGACCTGCGTGACCGAATGCACGAAGAGATACACCTTCAAGAACACTCGCTGAGCTATTATTGCTTATACCAATTGCACGTAAACCGTTATTGCCACCGTCACTCAATGCAAAGCTATCTGCACTTGTATCTAGTAAGCGGATTTTCCAAGTACCTTTAGTAGACTCGCCGTAGAAAGCATTTGAAAGCATAACTGCGTCTTTCAATACATAGCCTACGCTCCAGCCATTAGTAAAGCTATATGCCGGGTAAAACAGTGCTTGTTTAGATGACAATAACACACTACGCGTACCCGCTGGTGATGTAACTTCAATTGCTAAATCATTACCAGCAGATGTTTGTGTACCATCGCTAAAACCAAAGCCCATTTCAGGGTTGCTTACATCAAACTTAAACTGCATTGCTTCAATATTAAGCTCTTCAGTTACTTCAATTTCTTGTGTTAAACCCGTTGCATTGTTATCTGGGATTTCAAGTGTAAGTGCATCTTCAGCAACTACTGAACCCACACCATTCCACTCGGTGATTACTTGCTCACCTAAGTTAGCATCGTATGCTTTTGCCATTGCAACTGCAGCACCTGCATCAGCACGACCAAAACCGTACAAGTTATTGAAGTTGTAACCAGCAGCATTTTCTACCCAACCGTCATGAGCAACAAACTCACCTTCACCTACAGTTAAATTAACAGCTTCGTTATCTGCATCAATTAATGTACTGGTTGATGCTAAAACGTGACGCACATCACGCCAAGTTAGTTCAGGGTTAGCAGAAAGAATTAACGATACTACACCTGATGCATTTGGCGCAGCAGACGATGTACCATTAAATGTCGATGTGTAGTTACAACTTGCATTGTCTTCATGGCCTGGGTAGTTAAATGGATATTGGCTTGCAGCAAACTCTTCACCATATAACTCTGAAAAATTAGTGATAGACCTACCATTAAAGCCTGAATAACCATTAATACAAGTCATCTGGTCTGTTGTAACCATCGCTGGTGCCCAACGACCGTATTCACCTGCTGGCGCTGAAACCATTAAGTTAGCACCTGCGGTTGAGTAGCTAGTATGCTTACCGTTTGCATTTACAGCTGCAATACTTAAGTAATAAGGGTGGCCTTGGCTTGGCTCAAACGCACCGTTATAACAAGTTAACCCTAATGCATTAGCGCCGTTATCTTCACACAATGAACCTTCGTTACCACCGTCAACAAAAGAGTTACCACTCGATTTCATGTTTAGTGCACCTTTACCATCACGAAGGTAAAGATTTGGGTAAGACTCTATTGTTTCATCAAGCTCTGAATAAGCAATAAATGTCGGGAATGTAATACCGTAGCTACGGTTAAACGCCGAAATGCTCTCAGACGTGCTAATACCACTGCCAGGGAAACCGTGTGCAAGTAAATCAGTTTGCGCTACTTTTTCACCACCAAGGTAGTTCATACCAATTAGGCCAGTATCTGGTGCAACACCACGGCCGCCTTTACCATTCCAACCTTTTGCAGCAATTAAGCCTGCAACACTAGTCCCATGGTCACCGCTGTTAGATGTGCTTGTAGGGTCAGTACGGTCTAACGTTTCTGCGTCTAGGTTTAAAGAACGGTTAGGTAATACGTTATCGATTAAATCTTCGTGGCGAATTTCCATACCCGAGTCAACAACAACAGCAGTTACGCCCGCACCTGTAACACCTTGCGCATAAGCAGCTGCTACATTCATATCTTCGCCAACAACTAGCTCTTCAGCTTCAGCTACAGCAAAGTCTTCATCAAAACGTGCTTGTGCATCTTCTTCAGTAAAACCAAGTAGATTAACATATAAATCAATAAGGCCTTGCTTCATCTCATCGCTTAATGCGTAAGCTTTTTGGCCTGTATTGTTCAAGTGCCATTGTTGGTTTGCTAGTGGGTCACCAATAGTGCCTGAAACCATAATTTGTGCAGACGCTGTTTTACCATTTGCAGTCACTGTGTAATCGATTACTGCGTCTTCAGTTGTGGCTGGCACATAAGTAAATGACGTACCATCAACTGTTAATGCACCATGACTAAACATGAACACACCGTCTTCAGCTACTACTGCTTCACCGTTTTCAGTGAAGCTGAATGATAATGTATCACCATCAAGGTCACTTGCATTAAACTCGGCTGTTACAGGGATCCATTGTTTTTGATCACTAACAGCAACATCGCTCGCTTTAGGTGCTACATCCAATACTTGTGGTACTGAGTTTTTATTATCGCTATCACTGCCACATCCAGCTAGTGATACCACTATTGCAGCAGATAATGCTGACATTTTGAAAATATTGTTTTTCATAAATTCTCTTCGTTAGTTGTTTTTATGATGTAATCAAAGTACACAACCGTTCAGCAAATAACAACGCATCATTTACACTCGTTAACAATAAATATGGCACTTGTAACAAGCTGGTAATGAGCATTTGTTTAGCTTACTTAAAAATTAACGACTTAATATTAACTTTACTACTTATAAGCGCTAGTATGTAAACTGGATAGATATTAAGTTAACAGGGGCAATAATATGAAATTTAAAAAGATTCTAGCGGGTGTGTTATTAACAACATGCGCGCTGAGTGTATCTGCAAACTCTGCGTTTAAAGAGCCAAGCGACGCGATTAAATACCGTCAAAGTGCTTTTTCTATGCTATCAGTTCAAATTGGCGATATGGGCGCAATGCTTAAGGGCAAGGTTCCATTTGATGCAGGACAATTCAAAATGCGTGCAAATAACGCAGCAGCGCTTTCAAAAATGCCTTGGGAAGCGTTTTACGCAGGAACAGACAAAGGCGATACATCGGCACTGGCTACTGTTTGGTCTGAAAATACGGTATTTGTTGAAAAAGCCAATGCGTTTGCTGCAAACGCAGACAAACTTGCTCTAGCTGCCCAATCTGGCGACAAAGCGGTTATTGGTAAAGCCTTTGGTGCTTGGGCGAAAGGTTGTAAAGATTGCCACAAGCAATTTAAAGACTAATTAAAAACATAATAAAAATAAAAAAAGGACTGAGTGTTAACACTCAGTCCTTTTTTATTGTTTAGCAAAAATTAGCTATCAACAGACACTTCTACACTTCTTCGTTTAAAAATACGTCGGTAAGTGTTTTTAAATAATGCCCCAATATCACCTAATATAATGTACAAACAAGGTACAAGAATAAGCGTAATTAAGGTTGCAAACATAACTGCAAATCCCAGCGCAACTGCCATAGGTATTACAAACTTAGCCTGTAGGCTGGTTTCAAACATAATAGGCAACACACCAGCAAACGTAGTGATTGAGGTGAGTAATATTGCTCTAAAACGCGCACAGCCGGCTTCAATTACGGCATTTTTAACACTAACACCTTGCTTACGTACCTGGTTTACATAGTCGGTCATAACCAAGGAGTCATTAATTACAACGCCCGCTGCAGCAATAAGACCAAAGCCAGACATTAAGCTCATATCCAAATCAAACCAGTAGTGCCCCCAAATAGCCCCCGTTAAGCTAAACGGAATAACCGACATTACAATAAGCGGTTGTGAATAGCTTTTTAGTGGTACAGCAAGCAGTATGTAAACTAGAATCATGCCTCCAATAAAAAACAACTTTTGCTCATTGGCTTGCGCCTGTTGCTCCTCAATAGCACCACCAAGTTCTGATTTAACGCTTGGGTATTCTTCTTTAAGCTGTGGTAATAGGTTTTCTTTTACCTGTTTAACCACTTCGCCCGGCTCAATTTGCTCTTCATCAATACTGCCGTACACATAAACAGTTCGATAGCCACCTTCACGGCGAATGTAGCTAATACCTGGAGTTTCGGTTAGCTCAACCACATCACCCAATAACACTTCGCGCCCTGTTGGTGTAGTCACCACTGTATGTTTAAGTGATGAAAATGCTTCGCGTGTGAGTTTAGGGTAACGAACCATTACACGGACTTCTTCACCATTTCTAATTACGCGCTGTGCTTCGCCACCATAAAAGCTAGCGCCAACTTGATTGGCAATGCTGGCAAGATCTAACCCCAAATCAAATGCAACGGGTTTTAAACTCATTTGCACTTCTTTACTGGCTGGATCTATGGTTGAACTTATATCAAACAAGCCTTCTTGCTGTTGGAGCAATTGAATAAAACGGCGCCCAGCTTCGTTTAATGTATCGATATCAGACCCAAATAGAAGGTAACCAAACTCGCCACCACCGTTGCCGCCACCGCCGCCTACGTCGTCTTGAATAGTTAACGATTTAACACCTGCAATATTAGGCATGGCTTCACGCCAACGGCGCGATAATTCAAATGCATCGTAAGGACGTAAGTCTTCATCAACTAATGGGGCTAATAATTGCGCCTCTGTGCGGCCTTGGTTAAACACGAGTAAATCGCGGATAATTTTTTGACCTGTTTGACGCTCTGTTTCTTTATCTACCTCAAGCACCATCGCTTCTATTTCACGAATAGCATTAATAGTTTGAATGTCGGATACGTTGTCATTCATTTCAATATTAATTTGTGGGAAATCATGCGGTACTTTAGGTGAAGGAATAGTGCGCACCTGATTTGAAGCAATTAATGCAAAAGTCACGACTAATAAAGCAATAAAACTAAATAAAACAGTCCAACGCCATTCAACACACTTAGAAACAAAACGTTTATATGGGCCGTTTACAAAACCAAAAAAGCGGGTATTAAATCTATCTCGCCAGCCACCTTTTTTAATAGGAGTAAAATGTGTATGTGCAATATGCGCAGGTAATATGAGCTTCGATTCAATTAAGCTAAATACCAAACACAACATAACAACAACAGCAATACCGTAAAAAAAGGCACTTTCAGGGCCGCTCGAAAGCGTAAACGGCGCAAATACAGCAATGGTAGTAAGTACACCAAATGTCGCTGGGGTCGCTACACGCTTTGCACCTCGTACTACGTTATCAACACCGTCGCCACTTTTTTCAACTTCACTGTATGCGGCTTCGCCTATGACAATGGCGTCATCCACCACAATCCCTAGCACCATGATAAACGCAAATAACGAAACGATATTTATGCTAATACCAAATAGTGGCATCACCATCATCGCGCCTAAAAAGCACACTGGTAAACCTATCATTACCCACAATGCCAACTTAAAGCGTAAGAATAACGACAACATAATTGCGACTAAAATCGCACCTTGAAGAAGGTTTAATTTCATCATATCTAAGCGAGCATTTAGGTAGTACGTCATATCCATTAAAGGCTCTATACGCACACCCGGTGGGAGCTCTTTATTCTTTTTATCAATATACGCTTTAACCGATTCAGCTACCGGAATAATATTTTGTGATTGCGTTGCTTTTACTGATAAATAAACGGCATTTTCACCATTAAACTTAAAATAACGTTCACCTTCAGTAAATTGATCTTTAATTGTGGCAATATCTTGCAGTAAAACTTTGGCACCATACTCGCCAATTTTTACCGGAATTTGTCTAAATTCTTCGCCTGAATAAAATTGGTTTTCAACACGAACTGATATAACGCCCGCATCAGTTTTTAACTGACCTGCCGAAAAGTTAGCAGAGTAACGACGCACAGCATTCATAACATCTGAAATTGTTAAGTTGTACTGGCGTAATGTATCAGGGTCGATTTCAATCGCTATTTCATCAAGCGGTACATCATTGACCACAAGCGATACATTAGATAATTGCAGCAATTCATCTTCGATATTGTTTGCTATCGGCTTAAGCTCAAATAAAGGCAAGTCAGCAACCAGTGTCATGCCTATTACATCTTGTCTAAATTCAATCTGGCTTATGGTGACCGGTTCCATCCCAGCTGGAAAAGTAGCAATACCGTCAACACGCAGTTTTACTTTATCAAGCACATCGGTGAGCTCTGCGTCTGTATGAATTTCAAGACTTGCAGAGCCGCCGTTTCTAAATGCGCGATACACACCTTTTTTTATTTCGGTAATATCTTTAAGTGATTCTTCAATTTTTATAAGAATACTTTCTTCAATTTCCTGAGGAGAGGCACCTGGGTAATTAGCGTTTACGTTAATATAGTTAATTTCTATATTAGGAAACATTTGTCGCTGAATCGTTTTGTAGCTTAAAAAGCCCATAACGATAATAAACAACATCATTAAGTTTGCAGCAACCGAGTTATTAGCAAAATAAGCTATTAACCCTGTTTGTTTTGTTTGTGTTGATTCACTCATTGTTATTACACCTTAAAGCTGTTGCGTATTTGAGGTGCTCACATCAGAGCTTTCAGGTACCGGTTGCGCACCTGCTATTTTAACTTCCATTCCCTTTTGAGGGTATTCTGGTAACGTAACCACTAGTTTATCGTCAGCTTTTAGGCCACTACTAATATAGAAGTACTCGCCTTCTTCTCGTATTACCGTTACTTTTCTTGGTTCAAGGGTTTGGTTTTCACCAACCACCCAAACGGTTTGGTTGTTAACAAGCGCTTGAGGTAAACGGTAGATATTATTTAATGTTGTACCCGCAAAATTAACCTGTACGTAACTGCCAAATTTAATTGCTGGTTGTTTATTTTTAAGGCCATACGGGTCTTCAATTCGCACCACTAAACTGCTCATACGTGTTGCGTTATCTACAATACCTAAATCGCGGTCAATAACGCCTTCACGAGTAAAGCTATTAAGGCCTTTTTGAATAACTGTTGCGGTAATCCCTTTAATACGCTCAGGCAAAAACACACTATCAAAGCCTGCAATAGGAATAATTACTTCAGCAGTTTCTATATTGTTTAGCTCAGCGACTTGCGAGCCCATTGTCACGTATTGACCCACACCTACATTACGGCTCACAATAAGTGCATCGTAAGGTGCTTTAACATCACAGTTTTCTAAATCTCGCTGCGCACGTTTTAATGCTGCTTGCGCTGATTTAACATTTGCTTGCGCACTAAGTACTTGAGGCTTGCGTAAAAATAAATCAGTACGCGCTTTACTTGGAAAGCGTTTTGCTTCGTCTTCAGCTACTTTTGCTTGCGCTTGTTCTTCAATTAAACCCGCTTGGGCACGAGCAAGTTCAGCTTCAGCCACGAGCACTGCAGCTTCATAGTTATCTTTTTCAATCGAAAATAAGGTTTCACCACGTGCTACAACCCCACCGGCAACAAAGCTCGGATGCCAACTCAGTACCTCTCCCGATACCTGTGCAGACAGTTGTGTATTTTCCAGCGGCTTTACTTCACCATAGCTGTTAATTATAACCTGATGGTCGTTAGCCGAAACCGGCTCAACTTGAACGGTTGGTCGCGTATCAACTAACGCCTTTTTTTCTTGCTCACTGGCAAGCGCGTTTATTGCTTTAAAACCAACAACCCCTATCGCAAGCGCAACAAATGGAAAAACCCATCTAAGTGAATTTGTTTGCATATCCTAATTACCCCAAATTTCTATTAACGCCATAATAACAGAGCTTAATTAAACAATTACGTGACATTTGTAAGCAACTGTTACAAATGTGCATTAATTATACTTCTCATAATGAATTGTTTAATTATAAGTTAGATTATATAGCCATAAAATTATATTTTGTTACAAACTTTTACTATTTAAAATCAATATATTAAATAAAAAAGGTATTATTTCATCGATTTGTTGTACGAAACAAATTGAAATTACGTACAGTAAAAATAAATTAACAAACGAAAAGATGACATTATGAAACTAACCACCCTAACTCTTGCGCTCAGTATTGCGCTAAGCGGCCATGCTTTTGCCGATGACAAAAAAGACGAAAAAAAACCAAAAACATTAAGTGAAATGATCAAAGGACAAACCGAATTTGCCGGTATATTTAACCTGTATCAGGACGAAAAAACGGGTAAGCACTTAATGGTCATTAACGAATCGCAGCTTGATACTCCTTTCGTTTATTTTGCTCATACAGTTGATGGGGTGACTGATGCAGGACACTTTCGTGGATCTTACCGTGAAACCAAACTCATTGAGTTTAGAAAGTACTTCGACCGTATCGATATTATAAGTAAAACACCTCGTTATAAATTTGACGAAAACAGTGCCATTTCAAAAGCCAGCAATGCAAACATTAGTGAAGCTGTGCTTGCGAGTATTAAAATAGAAAAAGAAGAAGACGGTAAAATTGCATTTAACGTCAATAAGTTATTTTTAAGTGAAGCACTTCATAAAGTATCTCCTACTATAAATCCCGCAGATAAAAATGCGAAAAAACGTTTTAAAGTAGGCAAGCTAGACAGCAAAAAATCGCGCATTATTAAACAGCGTCCTTACCCTAATAATTTAGACGTTGTCGTAGATTACGTATTTACCAATGCAAGTCCAACCGTTCGTGGCTCTGGCGCAGTAAGTGACCCGCGTAGTGTTTCTGTGAAGGTTCAGCATTCATTTGTAGCACTCCCACAAAACAACTACCAGCCTCGTTTAGACGATGCGCGCATTGGTTATTTCACAAACCAGTTTGATCAAATGACGTCAACTGATTGGACGCCTTACGAAGATGTAATTAAGCGCTGGGATTTACAAAAGAAAAACCCAAGCGCTGCACTTTCAGAGCCTGTAAAACCAATTACATGGTGGATAGAAAACACCACACCAATAGAGTGGCGCGACACAATTAAAGACGCTGTACTTGCATGGAACAGCTCTTTTGAAAAAGCAGGCTTTAAAAATGCCTTAGAAGTAAAAATACAACCTGATGATGCCGACTGGGATGCAGGCGACATTAATTACAATGTACTGCGTTGGACCTCATCGCCAAAACCACCATTTGGTGGCTACGGGCCTGCACTTGCCAACCCGCTAACAGGTGAAATACTGGGCTCAGACATTATGCTTGAGTTTGTATTTATGAAAAATCGCTGGATTTACGACACCCTTTATACACAAGGCGCTATGAGCCACAGCAATAGTACACATACTGGTGAATTAAACTGCTCATTAGGTCATGAAATTCAACAAAACCTTATGCTTGCAAAAGGCTTAGCTGCTGGCGATAGCATTAAAGAAAACGAAATGATACGCCAAGGGTTAACACAGCTTATTCTGCATGAAGTAGGTCATACACTGGGCCTTAACCACAACATGAAATCATCTATTTTGTGGAATGAGAAAGAAGTGCACGATAAGAGTAAAACCCAAGGGATCGTAACAGGCTCAGTAATGGACTATGCACCGGCTAACATTGCACCAATTGGCATGCAGCAAGGGGATATTTTTCAAACTAAACCAGGCCCATACGACGACTGGGCTATTAACTACGGATACAGCGTAGCGCTGGCTGATGCATCTGCCGAGCAAGCTCGCCTTAGTAAAATTCTTGCGCGTTCTAGTGAGCATGCTTTAGCGTTTGGTAACGATGCAGACGATATGCGCGCGCCGGGCCGTCATATCGATCCCCGCGTAATGATTGGCGATTTATCATCAAACCCAGCAGCGTATGGTGCAGACCGCATGGCACTTATTAATAAACTGTTTACTGAGCTTAAAGATAAAGCCACTGTTGAAGGCGACTCTTACCAGCAACTTGTTACCTCAGCTAATAGCTTATTTGGTCAGTACAGATCGCAGGCAGGTATTGTATCTCGTCAAATTGGTGGGGTTTATGTAGAGCGTGCAGTTGTAGGTGATGCAAACGCCGACAAACCTTTCACCCCAGTGCCACTTGAAAAACAAACTCAAGCTATGGAAATTCTAGCCGAGTACGTGTTTGCACCTGATGTGTTACAAAGCATGCAACCGCTTTATAACTTCATGCAGCAACAGCGCCGCGGGTTTAATCACTATGGTAAAAATGAAGACCCTAAACCTCACAAAATGATTTTAGGCATGCAAAAGTCTGTGCTTGCACAGCTGTTGCACCCAGCGGTTTTACTGCGTATTTCAGATACCGCTTTATACGGAAACGAATATAGCTTAAATCAATTTATGGGGGATTTAACGGCGAGTATTTTTGTAAAAGACGCAGAGGCCAGCTCAATCAGTCACAATTTACAAATTGAATATGTAAACCAACTGATCGCTATTGCGGGTTTAGGCAAACCAAGCAAGTTCGATAACCTCGCTAAAACAGCCGCGCTTTATCAGTTAACCGAAATAGCGGATACAAGCCTGTCATGGGGTGCAGATACTGCAGCCAAAGCCCATAAAAAGTATATTGATCGCTTAATTGCAAAAGCACTCGAAGCGTAAATAGTTGTAACAAAAAAAGGCCACATTGATTGTGGCCTTTTTTATAAACTTAATTCCTATCACCATTAAAGGTAAATTGTGCCTTTTAAATACCTAACAGCATGGCCTGTTAAAGTTACCGTTGACTCCCCTACCTCGCACTGTATATGCCCACCTCGGCTAGATGCCTGATAGGCAGTTAACTGTGTTTTACCTAACAACTGTGCCCAGTATGGAGCAAGCCCTGTATGAATAGAGCCCGTGACATAATCTTCATCGCCACCGCTGGCAGGCCAAAAATAACGAGAAACAAAATCGTATTCATCACTAGACGCAGTGGCAACTACATCGTGTGGCGCTAGCGTTTTTAAGAGTTCCGAGTCGGTATTTAAGCTCTTTACTTGCTTAGCCGATTCATAAACAGCAAAGTAAGCTTGACGATTTTTAAGTACCTTAATAGGTTGTATAGACAAGCCATTTAACAGTGCCTGTGGCGGGTTTTTAACCTCTACAGGTGCTTGTTTAGGGAATGTCATAGCAAAGCTGCCATCATTGTTTTTAATAACAATAAGCTCACCCACTGCATCAGCGATAAAGCGAATCTGCGATACATTATGTTCTTCACATAATACATACGCAGCAGCCAAAGTGGCATGGCCACAAAAGTCTATTTCCATTAAAGGTGAAAACCAACGAATAGCAAAACAGCCATCGGTTTGCCTACAGGTAAACGCAGTTTCAGATACGTTGTTTTCAGCGCCTATGTTTAGCATTAGGTCATCATCCAACCACGACTCAAGTGGGATAACAGCTGCATAATTGCCTTTAAATAAAGCGTGTGTAAACGCATCAATTTGGTGAATAGTTAATTGCATTAGTTTGCACTGGGTTATTTTTAATAACTTAAAAATGCCACAATTAACTTAATTAAACACTACACTTTTTTATAATTAAGCCATTACTGGTCGCATTTTATAATATTGCATGCAACCAAATTGCACGGCATTAGTCAGCAACAACATGATAAACATAAGCAAGTGTGAAGTACTTGGTGTGGTATTAGTTAACTCAACAACTAAGCCACAAATGCCCGCTATGAACTGCAAACTAAAGTAACGCGCACTTAAGTTACTTACATCTCCTGTGCGCAGCGTTTTGTAGGTTTGTGGCATTACGCGCACTGAGCTCATCACCAATCCTACATAGGTAAGTGCGTTGAGCACCCATGCGGTATCAAAGTTTGGACTTAATAACAGCGAAAACGGCATAAGCGAAAAGCCAAGCATAAGCACTAACTGAAGCCGTTCTTGCTTTGCGGCGTTGTAACGGGCAAAAAAGTACAAGATCAAGCCGCTTAATACGCCTGTTACAAAAAAAGGTAAAGCAATAAAGTATCGCTCAAAATAAATGTTATACGTTATGAAATAGAGACTCTGTGCGACTCCAAATGTCATCATTAGCAAAGATAAACCAGAAACACTTCTGTTTTTTCTAATTTTATTTAGCAATGGTAAAAAACTAAAAAGTAAAATAAATGAAGACAAAATAGGCAAATAGTGCGCCAAAACAACCTCGCTGTTACATAACGGTTACTTTAATTACTTAATAAAAACATTTATTAAACATATGTTTTAAAAGGCTTTTACTGTGAGCGCGGCATTGTAGAGTGAAGTTAATTTAACTCAACTAAACAGAAAAAACCCTTTCAAGGAACTGGAAACTTATATTTACAAAATATGTTATGTAATGTGCACAGTTTATTAATTTCCCGAATACTTGCTCAATCACTATTAAATACAAATAACAATCGATATCATTTGCATATAAGTGAATTAGATAACGATAACCCATGAGAAAAACACTTTTCAAAATTCATAGCTGGATTGCTCTCATTGCAATTATTCCATTAATTGTAATAAGTATTACTGGCAGTGTGCTTGTATTTAAAAGCGAGATAGATGGCTTACTTATGCCCGAAAGTCATTTTGTGATTAGCACTCAACCTGAACGTTTGAATATGGATGAGTTAATTTCCATCACTCAGAACGCTTATCCTGAGTATGTCATTGGTAGCTGGGAAATTTTTAACGACGATACTGCTGATCGGGTTTACTTAATCGAGCGCGAGTCGCAAGTTTGGTATAAATTTCATTTAAATCAATATGCTGGTGATATTTTGTCAACTCCCGTGGGAACGAGCCATTATTTTACAGATTGGTTTTTAGAACTCCATTACACCTTTTTACTCAATGATTTAAAAAGCTTACCAGGCCAAACAGGCACCGTTTTGGGGTTCTTTTTTGCTTTATTTTTATTGGTGCTTGGAATAACCGGCCTCATTATTTACCGAAAGTTTTGGCAACGCCTATTTACCGTGCGTTGGCGCGCAACATTACAAATCGTATTAAGTGATATTCATAAAATGACTGGTGTTATTGGCTCGCCTATTTTAATTGTTTTAGCTATAACCGGTGGTTATTTTAATGGTGCCGTTTGGTATCACGAAGTACTCGAACACGCTGAAGAAGAACATCATGCCCTAACCAAAAACCTGTATAGCAAAAATGTTTCCTTCCAAGATATTTTAGATGACAGCAAGCAACAAATAGCCACGTTCAACAGCACTTACTTGGTTATGCCATTAGAACCTGACGACAACATTACTGTATTTGGTGAAGTAAATTCTAATAACCCACTGGCAAGTGAATACGCTAATACCGTTTCGTATAACAAAATCACTGGTGAGCACATTGCCAATTGGGATATACGCCAAGTAGGTCTTGGCTGGAAAGTGCTAGACAGCTTTCGTAAGCTTCATTTTGGTTATTTTGCTGGCCTAATAAGTAAAATACTGTGGAGTTTTATAGGGCTAAGTCCACTATGGCTAAGTGCTACTGGCTTTTACTTATGGTTAACACGCCGCAAACGTAAAAAACAATCGCAAAAAAATCGTCATAATAAACAACGAACAATAACCGCTTGATTAAAAAGTCACCTCAATG
The DNA here is from genome assembly GCF_046535955.1 of Pseudoalteromonas sp. SIMBA_162. Classification (NCBI taxonomy): domain Bacteria; kingdom Pseudomonadati; phylum Pseudomonadota; class Gammaproteobacteria; order Alteromonadales; family Pseudoalteromonadaceae; genus Pseudoalteromonas; species Pseudoalteromonas sp. SIMBA_162. The sequence continues at coordinate 75,027 of NZ_JAWJBQ010000012.1, forward strand.
TAATGTTAAAAATCACATTGAGGTGGCTTATGAAATCTATAGTATTAGTTACATTATTTTTGGTATTTTTAAGTGCATGTAAAAGCACTCCAACAACGCCTACAGTTGAGCAACCCCAGCTTACTGCGCTTATTAATCACACCCGCTTTAAACAAATAGACACTCCCAGCGAGTTGAATATTTTTGAATTGCCAAACGCCGAAAAAAAACGCTTTTTAGCTTATGCCGACCAGCAGCAACTAAATGGTGTTAGAACCGATCGTATTATTTACAACTATTTAGAAAACCAACTTAGCGATTTTAGTTACCATGGTGACACATTAACTTCTTCGCAAACTCTTACTCGCGCACACGGCAACTGTATTAGTTTAGCGGTTCTTACACAAAGTTATGCAAATGCGCTGGGGCTAGAAACCAGCTTTCAAGAAGTTACTAGTGAACCTGTGTACGCAAAAGAAAGTGGAATGGTCTATGTAGCTAATCATTTCAGAACCATGGTATATGCACCAAAAGTTGAGAAAAAAGAGAACGTTATTCAAGTTTTTCGCCCAGGTACCCTGATTGATTATTTTCCTACACGCGGTAGTTTTTATTCTGGCAGCGCCAGCTACAACGACTTAGTTGCGAAGTTTTATGGCAACTTAGCAGCTAAAGCATTTGCTGAAGAAAATCTTAACGCTGCTTATTCTTTTATTTTACAAGCCAATAAATTTACCCCTAATGATCCTGAGCTTTTTAACATGGCGGGTATGTTACATCGCCGTGCGGGAGATTTAAAAAACGCAGAAGTAATTTACGAAACAGCAATAAACAATAATTTATCGAGCGTCAATTTAGTTAATAACTATCAACTATTAGCTAAACAACTTGGTAAAACTGTACTTGTAGAGCAACTAACCAGCCAATTAAATTACAAAGAAAGAGATCCTTATGAACTGCTTGCTCTAGCAAAAAACGAATTACAAACCGGTTATATTAATCGAGCAAAAGACCACTTAGAGCTCGCTTTATTTAAAGCCCCCTATATCTCCGAGTTGTACCTCGAGCTTGCTAAAGTTCGCTACCAGCAAGGTAAAACTGAGCGTTCAAAGCGACTTCTCAAAAAAGCAATTGAATACGAACGAGACGATAAAAAGTTAGACGTATATCAAGCCAAATTGTTGTCGCTACAATATAAATAGCAGGCTAAATTGAACTGTGGTTAATCGATTTACTACCCACAGTTCAACTAAGCTCATTAAATTTATTTAAAGCGAATAATAAAAGCTCAGCCATGCACGCATTTCATCATCAAAGCTGCTGCCCTCAACACGTGACACCCCCACATTAAATGTTAAATCGTTAACACCCGCAGGCCCCATGCCAAAGCTAAAGTCACCTTGGTATTTTAAACCGTAACTTTGTGCATAAACGCTGTCATCTAATTGATGCTGAGTGTAATAAAGCCATGGCATACCTTCTTTATAAGTAACTCCGCCGCCATATCCTTGGTAACGCTCGGCAGTTGCACTATAAAAAGGCAGATCAGCTGCCAGCACAAATTCACTACTGTAGTGTTGATTAATAAGGTTTGAACTAAACCCGCCTAGCGCAAGGCGTGCATCGTCTCGCTGCTTTTGTGTGAAATTAATGTACAAAGGAGCGTTATACACCTTACCAAATATGCTCGCATCGAGATCATAACCTTGCCAATTGTTTTCACCTTTACCTTCGTACCAACGAGCATTAACACGTTGTCCTATAGCAAACGTTTGGCGGTCATATTGCCAACGTTGAGCAAAACCAACACGCGTCCAACGAGTATGGCTTTGTTTGTAATCAGTATAGTTATAAGCAAGCTCAGGGGTTAAGCTTAATTGGCCAAACTTAAGTGGATAGCTCATTGCTACAAACCCACCAAGAGCATCTATTTCGTTATTTAAATTGCTTGGGCTTAAAGCTTGATATTGGCGTGAGGTATCTAAGTTGTAGTCATACAAAGCGAGTTTAAACTTAACATCAAGCGCATTGTATTTAGCGTTTGCAAAGCCACCATGTAATGCGTTATCGTTTAAGTCAATGCTATAACCAGCTTGCAGGTCTAGCTGCTTTAATAAATCACTGCTTTTAATACCCATACTTAATAAGCTGGTCGATGCTGAAAAATACTGAGAGCCCAACGCAAACGTTGCGTGCTGATCGAATATTGCATAATCGCGCTGTTCGCCAGCCTCTTGCGCGTATACTTTAGCCTCTGGCAATGTGTGCTCATTAACCATTAATAGCGGGGCTTTGCTATTAGCAGCTAAATCTGTCACCGTAGTTTTAATACTGGTATTCGCTAGGCTTTTTACATCAGGGCCGTCGGCATTAATCGATAAATAAAGCAGCGTTTCATCTTGCATTTCAATGGGGTGAGCAACCGCTTCTTGCCCATGTGTTAAACGCTTTAGGGTATTACTGGCTATATGGTAATTATAAATATCAGTCGTTTTATTTAATCCCGCAACAAAATAGATTGATTCGCCATTGTCACTAAAACTAGGTTGGGTTAAATATTGATACCCGTTTGGCATAGGTACAGGCTGGCTAATACCACCATCAACATCTTGTATATACATTTGCCAGTTTTCGTTTAAAGAAGCTGATAAATAAACTAATTTTTTATTATCGGGGCTAAGCGTGGGGTAATCGTATGCAGTATTTAAGCTTTTTTTGAACAACGGCGTTATGGTGCCGGTATTAATATCTACTTTTACTAATTCAGAATAACCATCACGTATTTGCTCTGCATACACTGCTTTACCGTCACTTGTTGCATTAAAGCGTCTTAGCCCTGCAAACTCGGTTAGCTTTTCTACGTTGCCGGTTTCAATGTTATAGCTAAATATATCAGACACCCGATTATAAATGCCCGACTCTTCAGTACTATAAGCATTAAAATACAGTGTCGTGCTATTTACCCATTGCGGGTTGGCTATACCTGCCCGGTTTATTTGATTAAGTATTTGTTTTTGTTTACGCTTAAACACGCTCGGTGGCGAATCTGGTATATCGAGTGGGTCTTGCTTAATTAACTCATTTTGTGCCTTTTCAAAGCTCTCCATCGCTTTGGTGTTATCTTCGGTGCTATAAATAACGAGCTTAGTATTACGCTTGGCATCACGCTCTACTATTGCAAGCTTGCTGCCATCATGTGAAAGTGCTGGATTGCTTGCGTATAAATCAAGCTCTAGCCATAGCTCACTATCAAGTGGTTGCTCTCCTTGCTCTTGCTGCATGGCCTTATACGTATATTCAGCAATAAAACGGCGATATAGCTTCGCTGCGCTTTGGCCAAACACACCTTCAAATGCTTCATCAAAATCACGCGACTTAACTGCCTGCATTCGGGTCCATACACTATCAAGTATTTGCTCAGAAAATGTTTGCTCTAGCCAATATAAAAACCGACTGCCCATCAAATAGGCCATAGAGCCACCCATAAAGCCATTATCACTATTCAATTGCCCATAGGTTGGTAGCGCACCTTGTTGAGCAAATTCACGTAATATCGACTCAGAGTAATTATCAAATAAGCGCCCTCGTCCGGTCATTTTAGATTCAATTAACGTTGCATACCCTTCAGCAACCCAGCGCGGCGTATCACTGTAGGTTAAATCGTAAATATCCCACAAACCGCGCACTTTTTGCTGCCAGTGGTTGCGTGTAGGCTGGGCCAAATGCACTAAATGAATGTATTCGTGCAACACCAGTAACTGCTGCCAACCAGAACTGTTTGAAATCACCGTATCAGACTGCGGTGGGGTAGTAAAAAGTGCCATTACTGGGTTGCTTGATGTAGGCAAGGCAAACCCGTTCGCCGCATTTAAGGGGTCAAACACGACAACATCGACTATTTCATCGAGTGCACGATTTTGTTGTTCAAGCACTTTCGTGCGAACAATTTCAAGTTCAACCGCGGTCGATTTAGCAAAATCAATATGCTCAATGCTGTAGTGCACATTAAAATGCTCGGTATGAATGGTTTGCCAATCCGCAGCGAACGCGGGGGCAGCGAGCAACAAAGCTGAGGCAATGAGTGACTTTTTCACAATAATCCCTTAAGTAGCATTTTCAACAATGCTTAGAGTATTATTAAACTCACTGAGTTTGCAGTAAAAAAATGTAATAAAGCATGTGCAAATGTGTTTTCGCACATACTTTATTGTTTGCAGAAATTACATCCAACTACGAGTGTCTGACTCAGCCTGTTTAAGCGTAAAATCAATCACAAAATCAGCGTCTTGCTCTTTTATGTATGGCATAAACGCAAAGCCATGAGCAAGTTGTATATACAGGCTTTTCAATCCTGATCTTCGCATTAAATAGGTACTTTCGCTACTAGCACTTTGTACTTTATAAAGTTCAAACACACGGTAATGTACGCCAATCATGCCTTTACGCACAACCATATAAAATCGGCCATCATCTTCATGTAAATAGTAACCATAACGTTGATACGACAAGGTAACTAAGCCTGCAAATACAGCAAGCACACCCAAGCTGATAAGGTAATTAAGCTCATTAAAATAACAAAACACAGCAACAAGTAGACTAGGTAACAATGCATACAAAACTAAGTTTTTATACCAAAGTGCTCGCTCTGCCTGCTTAAATGCCAGTGCGCTGTTGTTAAACCACGGGTAAATCCACTGGCATACGCTGTTTACTTGCTCGTTATTTAATACAGGTAAGACTAAAGTTTGTTTATTTTTTTTAGCGGCCATACCCGCCATTGCACCACCGCTACTCGCTTGCAAAAATTCAACGGTAAAGCGCTTAAGTAACCGGGCAATAATATTTTGCTTAATGACTATCGACTGCACTTTGTCTAAGCTCATAGATAACTGGTGGCGCTCTAATAAACCGGTAATGCGTTTAAACTTTTTACCTTTAAAATAAAGCTGATAGTTATAAAAACGAATAAGCGACATTCCCACCGAAAGCAAAACAGCAATAAGTACCACAAGTACAAAAATTGTGAATATAGCAAATAACGCTGCACTGGCTACAAGGCCAAGCTCTTGCTCGTAAAAGCCTTCTACTTTTGTGATTAATTGCTTTTCAAGCACATCGGCTACCACATTTATGAGTGGTGCAATGGCTGCTAGCGCTAAAATAGCCATGTTTGACATTAAACCAAACTTGGCTATTTCTTTGTTTGAAATAAACAAACTACTTTGCTCAGTAGTCTCGTCTGTTTCTACTTCACTGTCTGGCTCAAGTTGCTGTTGGGCCTTGTAAGCAAATATTTGCTTTCGCATTTGCTCTGCGTAACCTTGGGTTACGCCCGGCAATACAGCTTCTTGAGCCGCGCTACCTGCCGCATCAAAAATACAATTAACCAGCGTTACTGGTTTAAAGTAAAAAGGCTCAGCAATATTTACATTTTGTACTCTCTCAAATTTAAGCGTTAAACGTTCTTTTTTAAAAACGCCTTTATTGAGTAGTATTTCGTTATCGCTTGAAATACAAAATCTAAAGTTTCTGTAATATAAAACCGAGTATAAAAGCAAAGCACTTACAGCTACTGCTGCTGCAATTTGCCCCCAGAAGAGTTTGTTTTCTACTTGTGTAACAAATACAAAACCAAGCGGTAATAGGTTAAATATACCGTCGCGCACAAAACGCACACCAAAATGGACAACAAAATACAAAAGTGCCCAAGGCGATACTTTTTGCCACAATTGCACCTGGCCAACATCCGTTTGTGTGGTATGAGGTGTAAAATCACTCATCGGCTGGTACAGCCTGAGTAGACGTTTGTTCTTGGCGGTAATCTTGAACAAACTGGCGCATATTTTTACAATCCGTGTGTGTAAGCCCGCTTACCTGCAAATCGGCACTCATACCACCGGCGCTATACAATTTTAAACTGGCTAAACCCAGCTTTCGCTCAATAGGGCCGCGGTGTATTTCAATGTGCTGCACGCGCGCTAGCGGTAAAATAGTAACCCGCTGCCAAATAATTCCTTTTTTAAACGCAATGTCGTGCTGACGCATAGCCACACCTTGCAATTTAATGCTCGCAACGCTGTAAAGCATAGAAGCGAGAATTAAAATAGGCATACCAATTAATAAATACGTTTGCGCGTTATTCGCAAAATTTTCGTTGAAGTAACAAATTGCGGCTAATATTGCGCTAAAGGGAATATAAAACACTAACCAGTTAAGTTGTGCATGCAGCAGCGCTTTATCGGCAAGCGCTTTAAATTCAATGTTTTTATGCTGTGGTAAATCCGTTATTTGCTGATTGTTAAACACACTATTTCCTATACTGTTTTTATTATTTTATTCGTACACAAAGCCTAATTAGGCATATCTTATTATGCCCATTCTATAGATGTTACCAACGTGTGGCTTTGCTGTGGTGCAAGAGTAACAGCATCATCTAATACATTGGCGGCTTCAAGGCATAACATGGTTTTGTATTCATCGTCAGCAAAATTAGACAAGCGCTTAGATTTTTCAATCCATGGATTCCAAAGCACACACGAACTAGAATTTGCTCGCCCAACTTTAATAACGCCCTCGGGGGTATTTATGTATTGAATAGGTGCGGCTTGGGTGTAAACCATGTCGGTTTCACGCTCAAACCCAACAACCGTTTGCTGTGTAAAAGGCCCTTTAGCAAATTCAACATATTGCGCGCCTTGCAAGCCGTCAACGTGTGTATTAGTAATATCTGACGTTGGAAAATATGTATGCAATGCTTGTGTATAGCTAAACGCCGTATTGCCTAAGTTTGTTGTGGTTAGTCTCACCTCAAGCGAATCACTTAAAACAAATTCCACCTTCAATGCCGACTGATGCGGCCAATATTCAGTGTTCACCAACTTCATAGGTAGCTTTAAACTCACCGTAATACATTCCTCAGTTTCATTAACCTCATCAGCTTGCCACAAGCTGGTTCGGGCAAAACCATGTGCTGGCCAACCAGCGTTAGCGTGTGTCCCAAACCAAGGCCAACAAATAGGAATACCACCGCGAATACTCATGCCTTCTGAGAACGTTTCATTACCCGACACCCAAATAAGAGGTTGCTTACCCTTAGGTGTAAATTGCGTAATTTGACCACCTTGCAAAAATATTTTTGCATCGCACAAATCACTTTCAATATTAATAAATTCAAGACCGGTTTCGGTGTGTTCAATGCTCACTGATGGCGATAATTTCATGCCTTTCCCTTTAATATTAATAATCACAACGTTCAATACTCTTACATATAACGTAAAGTATAAACCAAGCAAATAAGTTTTTGCTTATTCAGACAATCATTGTGAGCATATTGATAGTTGTATATCATGCACTTACTTAGTTTACACTTTAATTAATTACACACTAAACGCACAAAATGAATCGTAAAAAAGCTATTTGAGCCGTGTATTTAATAGTTCAAACGTAGCTAAAATGCTTAACTAAGCACTCCCACCTATTAAAAAACCCTTAATTAAAGGGGTATTGCTTTAAGGCAAATTAGTTTCTACTCTAATTAATAAAAACGAGTAACAGCAGTAAAAAAATTAAATTTTTAATTTGAATTCAATTTATTTGATGTGTAACATTTCGCGATTATGGCAAAGCATCGCTTTTCGACGAGATAAACACATGCAAAAATATGACGAGTTATTGGTATCTTTACGTAAAGTGATCCGAGCGATTGATTTACACTCAAAGCAACTTAATAAAACAGCCGGCTTAACTGGCCCACAACTGCTTATAATGCACGAGGTGTCTCAAACTGATGGCATCACTGCTAGCCGCATTGCGCAAAATGTAAATTTAAGCCCAGCGACCGTAACTAATATTCTCGACAGAATTGAAAGCAGAGATCTGGTCACACGCGTTCGAAGCCAAATGGATAAACGTCGAGTGAGCTTACACCTCACCGAAAAAGGGAAAGAATTACTACTTAAAGCCCCTCAACCATTACAAGAACACTTCATAGAAAAGTTTTCTGGTCTGGCTGAATGGGAGCAGTCTTTATTACTTTCATCTATGCAGCGTATTGCAGCCATGATGGATGCAGATAAATTAGATGCATCTCCCTTACTTGAAGTGGGCGCACTTACACAAGCGCCTAAAGAATAAAAAACGAACAATAAAAAATATAATGGTTTTGTACTAAGCTCTTAACCCAAGGTGTTATTAATATCTTGGGTTTTTATTTTTAACCAAACGAAAAGAAGCAGCTAATATGACCAAACTCTCAAAATTATCGCTCGCATTTATTTTAGGTAGTGTTTCGAGTACTTCTTACGCCACCGATATCGACACGCTTCAAAGTCAATTAAAACAACTACAGCAGCAAATGAAGCTGCTTGAACAAAAACTAGTTGAAGAAAAATCTAAACAGCAAAAAATTAACGAAAAACACCAAGAGCAAGTTGCACTTATCGAGAAAAAAGCTGACCAAAACGTTGTGGTGGCAGAAGCGCCGAAAGAAAAAAGCAGCGGCATAAAGGTAGGCGGTGCTATTCGTACAAACTTTAGTTATGCATCGTATGATGACGATAACGAAGACCGCGGCGGCGACTTCGATTTTGACGTTTTTAGACTTAATTTTTCTGGTGATGTAGGCGACGTTATTCTTAACGCAGAAATTCGCTTTTTTGATTACATGACCGCAGTAAAATATGCTTATGCAGCGTACGATTTTGCAGACGATTGGCAAGTACAAGCAGGTATCACCAAAGTCCCCTTTGGTAACTGGCCTTATAATTCGCACAACTGGTTTTTTAACACCACCTATTACATCGGTTTAGAAGATGATCACGATTTAGGCATCATGTTTAAACGTAAAATTGCAGATAACTGGCAATTAGATCTCGGCTTTTTCAAAAACGATGAGCTTGGTGGCGTAGATGGCTACGTTGACAACCGCAGCGATCGCTATTCATACGATGTAGTTGGCGTAAGAGCCCCAGAAGACGGCATTTACGCAGAACCTGCAACCCAAATAGGCGAATACAATACGTTTTCGGGCCGTTACGGTTACCATTTTGAACATGACGGCGGCACAACCGAGTTAGGTTTTTCTGCGTTATCTGGCGGGTTACATGACGGTAATGACCGCGCAGGCGACTATTATGCATGGGCTATGCACCTAAATAGCAATATTGATGCATGGAACTTTCAGCTTCAACATGGTGAATACAACTACGACATAGATAATATTGATCGTATGGCCGTAGGTGCTTACTCGTTTTACGACAGTATTGCCGCAGAAGCAACCATGACCAATGCAAACATCGCTTACAGTATGCCAGTTGAGTGGGGCCCAGTGACAGGCCTACAATTTTATAACGATTACGGGATTATCTACGATAAATCTGACAGCAGCGCAGATACGTGGATGAACGTGACGGGTGTTTCTGTAGCCGCTGGCGGCTTGTTTACCTACTTTGATTTTGTACACGCTAAAAACCAACCTTTCGTTGGTGGATCGATTGCCGGTGACAGCAGCGAAACAGAAAAACGCTTTAATATAAACATTGGTTATTATTTTTAATAACTACTGTTTAGTCTACAAAAAAGGGCATACTGGGTATGTCTTTTTTTATTGGAATAGCGTTTTAGCTTTATAATAAATGTAAAATAGGCCTACACTTTAAATTAGTCGCCACTCACTATAGCGCCGTCAATGAATATAAAATCGTCACTTATCTGTTATAAAAATGTAGGGTTAAAAATGCTAGGCTTAACCTTAGTGGCGCTAGGCATTTTAGGCATTGTGCTTCCGGTCATGCCCACGACTATATTTTTTATTTTGGCGCTCACTTGTTTTACTCGTTCATCTCCTGCACTTGCAAATTGGTTACTTAATCATCCTCGCTATGGTGTTACCTTGCAACAATGGCAAGCTCACAAAGTGGTACCAACTAAAGCTAAGTACTTTGCCGCTATTGGTATGCTTGTTGGCTTTATACTTTTACTTAACTCAACAGCACCTAATTGGGTTGTATACCTTGTAGCAGCAATAGAAATTGCGGTTATGATTTACCTTATTTTAAGACCCTCACAACCCCCTCAGCACTAAACCTCGTTTAAACGCACTAACTAGCATAAAAATTTTTTAGCCTGAATTCAGGGTATTTAAAATATTAATGTAAAGTTACGTAAGTAAATTTGTAATAAGTAATGCAAATCATTATCATGTAATAAATTTTATTACATTAAATTATTTATGTCGTTTATTAATAAGCGAGCTTTGTACAGTACAAGCCGTGCCCTACATATTTATATTTCTACCGCTTTGTTTTTTTTACTCATTCTATTTTGCGTAAGCGGCATTGTACTTAACCATGTTGACTGGCTTAAAAACGATAAAAGTAACGGGCAAGTCACCGCAACTATTCCAGCTGAGCTTGTAACTAAAGCCAACGCACAGCTAAATACACTGCCTTCGCTTTACCCAGAAATAGAAGCTTATCTAGCTACACAATACTCACTCACCAAGGTAAAAAGTATTGAATGGGAAAAAGAAGACGCACTTGTCATGCTCGACTATCCCCTTCCGGCCGGTTTTGCTTACGCTGAGCTTGACTTTACAACTGGCGAGCTAAACCTCGATTACCAAACAGGCGGCTTTTTAAGCCTTATTGGCGATTTGCATAAAGGCCGACATAGCGGTGCAGTGTGGAGCTGGGTAATTGATATCTCAGCGGTGTTGATGATTATTTTTGCCATCACCGGCATGATTATTTTATTTCAAAACAGAAAAAAACGCTTAGCAGGTATATGGATAACCGTTTTAGGCATCGCAACGCCATTGGTTATTTACTTATGCTGGGTACCACAAATTAAAGGAGTGTCTTAATGTTAAAAGTTAGTACTGTATTTAGCGCAGCATTATTAATGGTTGCCGCACTATTTCAAACAACGGTTCAGGCACAAACGCCACAGCTAGAGATTGAACTCACCCTACCCGACCTTGACGTACAACCTTATCATCGACCGTACGTTGCTGTGTGGCTAGAAACACCAGAGCGCAAACACGTAACAACGCTTGCACTTTGGGTTCAAAAAGCCGAGTGGTTTAAAGACTTACGCCAATGGTGGCGTAAAGCAGGTAAAACCAATATTAACTTTGACGGTATAAGTGGCGCCACTAAGCGCGCTGGTACTTATACAATTGATTGGCAAGGTAAAGATTTAGACGGCAACGCCGTAGCACCTGGTAAATACCTTTTAAATATTGAAGTTGTTCGTGAAGAAGGAGGCCGTGATTACAAACGCCTCGAACTCGATTTAACAAAGCCAGGTAAAATTACCATCGATGGTAAAAAAGAGTTTTCAACCAGTTTTGTTACCGTAAACGCTAAGTAGTAGCTATTTATAATTCGAATTTAAAGGACAGAAAAATGAAAATTAATTTATTAAAAACAGCATTAATTGGCGCACTTAGCTTATCAGCGCTGGTATCTACATCAGCCAGCGCACATGGCCGTTGGTTATTACCATCACACACCTCACTTTCTGGCGATAAAGCGCATTATGTAATGATTGATGCGAGTATTTCTAACGAAATGTTTGCCCCCGATAAAGCCTTTAAGCCAAAAGAAAAAGACGCTCAATGGGACGACACATTACTCATGGCGCTTATGCCAAACGGCGAGCCGGTTAGCGACACTATTCGTGCTTATTACTTAAAACGCAAAAGCTCAGCCGCAGTTAGTTTAACTGAACAGGGCACCTACCACATTGCAATGACACAAAAGCCAATGTACATGACCTTTTATAAAGATGAAGAAGGTAAACGCAAACGTGTATTTGGCAAAAAAACAGACGCTAAATTACCTAGCAACGCTCAAGGCGTACGCACCACTAAAGTGATTTCAACGGTAGACACGTTTGTAAGCCGTAACGGTACATCTAAGCCTGCATTATTAGGTTTAGGCCTTGAACTAAGCGGCCCAACCCATCCAAACGATTTATTTGTAGGCGAGCAAGCGCGTTTTCAATTACTACAAGACGGGAAGCCTGCAGCCGAAGGTATCGAAGTAAATATTTTAAGAGGCGACACTCGCTACCGTAACGAACGTGGCGAAGTAAAAGTAACCACCGATAAAAACGGCTTCTTTACAACAACATGGAACGCACCGGGTATCTATTTAATTGAAACCGCCACTGAAGTTGATGTAAAGGAAGAAGGCGTAGACTCAGGTCGTTATGCATTATTTACAACACTTGAAGTTGCGCCTGAGTAATTTTTTAGGCATTTATTTAAACGTATTTTCTAAGCCAAGTTTTTAACTTGGCTTTTTTATGCTTATCACTTTTTTTCAATCTCTCTTTTACTTTTTCTTGATTTCGCAACCATTCGCCACAAGATTACAACAGTAACGATCTAACCGTCTGTAACGTACGTAAACAGTGGCCTTACTTATTAAAAACGTGAATAACATAGATGGTTTTTATCTTTGCACGTAGTTGAGCGCTTCTATATGATTCGCTCCTTTTTCAAACTCACCAAAACAACGACGTTCTTAAGGAACATAAATGACTTTTAAGCGTTTATCAGCCAATAAATTAGCACTTAGCCTGGCCGTAACCTCTGCACTTGGCGGCTCTTTTGTTACAGCTAATGCAGCAGAGCAAGATACTCAGGCACAAGAGAATATCGAAGTAATCTCAGTAACAGGTACTCGCCGTAGTTTGCGAAGTATTGCTGAAAGCTCAGTGCCGGTAGATATTATTACTAGCAGCGATATGGCAAGCACAGGCCAACTTGAAATCAGCCAAGTTCTTGCCAACCAAGTGCCTAGCTTTAACTTTCCAAGTGCCACTTTAGGTGATGGGACCGATCATGCAAAACCTGCTGTGTTACGAGGTTTAGCGCCCGATCACACTTTAGTGCTTATCAATGGTAAACGCCGTCACTCTGGCGCGCTTTTAAACTTAGCGGGTGTTGTAGGTAGAGGATCTACTGCGGTCGATTTAAACATGATCCCTACATCAGCCATTAAGCGCGTAGAAGTACTTCGCGATGGCGCTGCAGCGCAATACGGCTCTGATGCCATTGCTGGAGTGATTAATATTGTTTTAAAAGATGCCTCTGAAGGCGGCAGTGTAAGCGTAACCTATGGTGAATACGATACACAAATGGCGGGCGCACCGAACTTAGAAAGCACCTATGCAGATGCAAACGGCGACCTTGCATTTAATCTAGGTGATGACCGCGAAATTAGCGATGGCGCAACACGCACTATTAGCGCTAACTCTGGATTTGCATTATCAGACAGCGGCTTTGTAAACGTATCGATTGAATACCGCGATAACAGCCCAACACAACGCTCTGGTTTTGACCCTCGCGAGCAATATAGCCGCCTTGACGATGGCAGCCTAGACCCGCGCGAATTTACTATTGACCGTTACAACCATCGTTTTGGTAAAGCTGACCTTGAAGATTACGCTTTATTTTACAATATGGGTTACGAGCTAGATAACAGCCTAAACCTGTATTCATTTGGTAGCTACTCAAAACGAGAAGGTAACTCAGGTGGCTTTTACCGCCGTGCGCAAGACAGCCGTAACGTATTAGCACTCTACCCAGATGGCTTTTTACCGCAAATTGAAACCGATGTTGAAGACTACTCATTTGCCCTAGGTCTAGAAGGTGAAACGGGCGACTGGACATGGGATGTAAGTACCAACTATGGCCGCAACGACTTTGCATTGGGCGTTGTAAATAGCTTAAATACGTCTTTGGGTGCCACCAGTCCCACCGAATTTGATAACGGCGCACTAGTTTATGACCAATTTATAGTCAATGGTGATGCCAGCACAACCCTTGATTTAGGATTACCTGACGACGTATTTTTTACTCTAGGTGCTGAATACCGCCACGAAAGCTACAAAATAGAACAAGGTGAAGAAGCCTCTTACATTACTGCACTTGATAGCAATGGCAACCCAATTGCTGCCGGTGGCGCGCAGGTACTTTCGGGTTTTGGTCCAGAAAGCGTAACCGATGAAAGCCGCCATAACGTTGCACTATTTGTTGAGTTTGACACCTACCTAACCGAAAACTGGAACATGGTTTTAGCAAGCCGCTACGAAGATTACAGCGACTTTGGCAACACCTTTACCTCAAAACTTGCAACACGTTACAGCGTAAACGAAAACTTATCGCTACGTGGGGCAATTAGCACAGGTTTCCGTGCACCATCGCTTGCACAAAGCTCGTATCGCCAAATTTCAACCGTACTTGAAAACAACCAAGCGTTTGAAGTAGGCCTATTCCCAACAGATGCACCCGCAGCGCAAGCCCTTGGCGCAAAACAGTTAGACGCTGAAGACTCAGTTAACTTAACTGCTGGCTTTGTTTACACCCAAGGTAACTTTAGCTTAACGGTTGATGCCTACCGTATTGATATTGATGACCGTATTGTACTCTCGGAAAACTTAAGCGGTGCCGCAGTACAGCAAATTTTAGCGGATGCTGGTGAGTTAAATACCGAAAGCGTACGCTACTTTACTAACGCAATCGACTCGCGCACGCAAGGCGTAGACATTGTTGCAACTTACCTACTTCAGTTAGATAACTTTGGCGATGTGCGCTTAAACGCAGCGGCTAACTTTAACGACACCGAAGTGACACACGTTGACGATAATCCTGAACAACTAAACTCTTTAGGTGACGACTACGTTGTATTTGCACGCCGTGAAGTAGGTCGTTTTGAAGAAGGCACACCAGACAACAAACTGAATCTGTCGGCCGTGTGGAACTTTAACGAATGGCAAACAACGTTACGTGCAACACGTTACGGTGAAGTTGCTGATATTTCCACAACAAGCGATCGCGATGAATACCTAGACGCTAAATGGATAACCGATTTAGAAGTGGCATATCGTCCTAATGACGAATGGAAATTTGCACTGGGTGCCAATAACTTATTTGACCAATACCCGCAAGCTACGGTCGATAACATTGGTTACTCTACCTTTAGCCAAATATTCCCGTACACACCCTATACACCGTACAGTTTAGATGGCCGCTTTTTATACGGTAACATTACTTACAGCTTTTAATTTGTATAATTAAAACCAGTCGTTAAAACAAAAAGGATGCGCTATGCATCCTTTTTATTAATAGTTAGTAATTTTAACCACTAATTAGTCTTTTAATTTTTAGCAAAAAACCAAATTCATTATAAAACAAACACTTAAATTTAGGCCCCATTATTGCTCTAGTCTTGTTATATTAACAAATAACGTCACATTAAAAGGACTAACCATGAGCTCATCAACTGTATCTACCATTGCTAAACCACTTTCGCTAATTAGCGGTATTTTATTATTAAGTGGCTGCGTGTTTCATATTTCGCCAAGCGTTGCATCGGTAAAACAAACACAACAACTTACATTACCTAGCAATAACCTTGAATACCTAGACGTATTAAGCGGTGCAGGTTCACTTAAAATAATGGGCTCGTCAACAGCAACCAGTATTAATGTTGACGCCACTATTTACACAGCCGATATTGACGACGAATACGAACTCACACTCGATCAAAGTGGAACTAAAGCAAAGCTTGTTGCCCAAAATACAAGTAATAATGGAATTAGCTTTTACAGCGGTCAATCGCCAAGCATTGATTTAGTGGTCACCGTCCCTAACAACCTTAAGCTAGATATTGATGATGGCTCGGGCGATATAACTATTAACGCCATGACAAATAATATTGATGTAAAAGATGGCTCAGGCAGCTTATCAATCAATGGCGCTAAAAATTTAAACATAGACGATGGCTCGGGTGATATTTCGCTTCAAAGCATTACCGGCAACCTAGAGCTTAACGATGGCTCAGGTAGCATTACTATTAATAACGTGAATGGCAATGCAAATATTGATGATGGCTCAGGCGATATGAGTGTAAATAATGTGCGCGGTACATTAACCGTTGAAGACGGGTCAGGAAGCATAGCAATACAACATATTAATGGCGCTGTAGACGTTGAAGATAACTCGGGCGACTTAACCATTGAGCATGTTGATGCAAACGTTACCATTGAAGATGGTTCGGGCAGTATTCGTGTTAATCATGCAAAATCATTGACTATTACTGAAGCAGGTTCTGGCGATGTAAGCATTGATAATGTGAACGGCCCTGTAAAATACAACCAATAAGATCAGGTGTATCAAGCTTTAAATAATAAAATGCACTTAGCCTTGGCTTAAGTGCATTTCTTTTTAAAAACTTTATAACCCACTAATAGCCAACTAACTCTGCATAACCTTTACCTTTAAAACCACCTTGGGTTTTAATTCGCCCCTCCCAGTAGGGAATACTCAATTGATTACGTGAATCGGGGTTACGCGCTTCAATGGTTATAGGCTCAAATCCCTCAACATTAAGCTGCCATTTAATAGGGTAGGATTTATTACTTGGCGTTGTTTGCGCCGTTTGGGTTGTAAGCTCAGATGTTTTTAATACCTGTAAGGTCACGTCATTATTTGCTATTGCGCGCACTTGTCCATCGGAAGTAATGTGCGATGCACTGCAGTAATCATAACTTTGCTGGCCATTACGAATACAAAATGCCATCAAACCACCCTGCTTTTTATCATCAGCCTGAATGCTAAACCAGTCCCACCCATTTTGGCTCGGATCGATTAACGCCGAAGACCACTCTCTGTCTAACCAAGCATCTCCGGTTACTTGATACGTTTCACCCGCAAATGTAATGTTGCCTTTGGCTTGTAAAAACGGATAACTGTAATAATAAGAGGCATGCCCCTGATGCGTTTTTTGGCTGTAACCTTGCTCGCCATGTTTTACAAGTGGGCTATTAGCCAGCACCAAATTAGCGCTGTAATTTTCCTGCTGCGCCTTCAAGTTAAGCGGTAAAAATGCTGCCTCTTTACTTGCTAACTGCCAATCATCTAAGCGAGCCTCAAATGGCTGCGCAGTAATATTAACTTGCCCCGATCGACCGTACTTTTCAAACGCATAGTGCTGGGTATCTGATTGTATTGCAAAGTGAGCAAAATACAGCTGCCCGTTCCACCATGGCGACGTTTCAGTTGCAGTGTTTTTATCATCAACAGAGAGCCTAAATAAAGTCCATTGCACACCAAAGGTGTCGCCATTATCTGCCTTTAAATTAGCAGTAACGTACCACCATTCAATACCTTGCTGATGATGTGCTCCATGATCGCGTGGAAAGCTAAGCCCTTGTTGTTTATTTACAGGTTCACCAAATTGCTGTGCAAATCCGCTATGCATTTGTTTGGTTTTACTTAATTGCTCTACTTCTGGCTGGCACGCGCTTAATGCGCCAATAAAAACAAAGATAACGGCTGCTTTTAGTCTATTCATGTAAGTCCTATAACTTGGCGACATTATCGGCAACTGCGCTTCGTGTTAATTTTATTAGCGGTAACGCACTCACAAATAAGGCTAAAATAAATATAAGCACAGTAAAACCACCTAATTGCAGCCAATTAACGGTCATGGCCATGGTCCAACCAAAGGCAATTGGCATTACGTAAGTTAATAATACCCACCCAAGGCAAAGTCCCAAAGGTATAGCCAATAACAAAGTGGTTAAAATAATAAGTGCGGCTTGCAATATTTTTGCACCCAATAATTGCAGTTGAGTCACACCCAACGTTTGTAATACTGCCATAGGCTGCAATTGCCCCCGCCCCAGGGTTAAAAAGCTTACCCACATGCCAAATAATGCAATCAGCATAATAAATATATTAAGCGCCTGAGTAACATAAAAAGTTTTACCAAATAACTGCTTAGCAAAGCGCTTAAACTGCTGATTGGCAATGACTTGTTGGCTATCTAATTGGTACTGTTTTTGAATATATTCGGCTATGGCGTCTACGTCGCTATTGGGCTTTAGCCATAGCGATAAACCATACTCGGTGTAACTTAAGCTGCTATTTAATAGTGCTGTTGTAGTGACTACCACATTTAAACCTTGCTCGCCGTAATCATAATAGGCAGCGCGTACTTGGCACGTTAGTTTATTAATATGCTGCCTTAGGGTTATTATGTCACCAACTGCAAGCGAGTACTGCAGCAAGGCGGGTTCATTCACTAAACAACCCACAATCCCATTTTTGTTTTTTTCAAATACTGTAGATGTAGGTGCTTTATTGTTTAACAAAGTAAGATGTTGGTTGTAACTGGCCGTTGCACCAAATGCCATAACATCAACAGCAACCATGGTTTTAGGTGTTTTAAGCTCACTGTTAGCTGACCAATATACGCCCACCTTTTCAACTTCTGGGAGTTCAGTCAGTTTGGTTCCTAATGCTTGAATGTTTTGATCGGGCCTTACGTACAAATCGGCGCTTAGGCGTTTTTCAAGGTGTGTATCTAAGGTGTCGCTAAAACTGCCAACCATAATTTGCATACCTACAGCGGCACCCATCGCCATTAAAATGGCGAGTACTGAGCTCAATAATGCAGGTAATTGCACTATGCTATCGGCTTTTAACCACTGAATAATCGGGTTTTGTGTGGGCCATGGCAGCTTAAATACAGCTTTAACTATCGGTGGCGTAACCACAAAAAAGAGCAGTAGCACACAAACACACAGCAACAAGGCGCCCATTTTGGTATTTGCCGTTAGCGCTAAATAACTGGTTGCTGTAATGGCGAGCATTAACATTGGCCATTTAATACGCGCTAAAACAGTATTTAATCGAGCCGACTGGCTGGCTAAAAATCCTAACAAAACAAAAATATTAAGTGTAAAGCCACTGGCAACCATGCTGCTATCAAGGTTTACTACAAAGCTTCTATCTAGTTGGTAAAGCCCTCGAAGAGTGGCCGATACATCCATAACCAAGGCGTTTGCTAGTGCCGCGCCTAATATCGCACCTAACACAGCCGCAAAAAAACTAAGCAACGTTAATTCAATAGCCAGCGCCTTAATTAACGCCGACCGCTGACACCCCAACACCCACATTTGCTGCTGTAAGTGAGCGCGCGCATTGTATGCCAGCTTAATTGCGTTAAAGCTTAAAAACGCACCTACCACATAACCCAACAATGCCAGCGCTTGTAAATTAAAGAAAAACGCCTCCGATAGCGCGTCAAAAGCTTGCTCTTGCGCAGCTTCAAGGCGTGCTTGCTCGCCTAGCAATGCGTTTAACTTAGCTGCTTGTTTACTATTTAAACCACTTACTTCAAAGTAACTGATCACCCCATTTGCGCGCAGTAATTTATCAGCAAGGCTAATGTCCACCAGCATGGTCATGCCTAGACCTTGCAGTTCACTTACCGTTAAAGTGCGGGTGGCATCGCCCATTTTTATATTAATACGGCTGTTTTTTAAATTTAGCCGCTGCATTAATTTAGGATCGATATAAACAGTATTTAGTAGCTGTTCAAAACCGGAGTAACTATTGTTTGCTGTTGATGCTGAGCTGTCGGTATTTTGTGTAAGCCATTGCAATAAATTGACACCTCTAAGTGCGAGCTTTTGCTGCTTATCGGTTTCAATTACACCTTCTAAAACGGGTTGAACCTGCGTAAAACCAGCGGCCCTAATGCGCGACCACATACTGTTGGGCAACCTGTTTTCACCTAATACAGGGCGTATAAAATGCGTCACAGGGTTTGCAATCAACGCTGTGGTTTGTTGATAGCGCTTACCGGCCTCCAGGTTTAAACCTTGTATTGCAGTAAGTAACGCCGCACCTAAACTAAAACCAATAAAAAACAGTAATAACAGCCCTACATGACGGCGATAAAACTGCATATACGTTATTAATATAAGTTTAAGCTCAGCCATTAACTTGGCCATCTTTTAAAAATAGTTGCGTAGTAAATTGATTAGCCAATTGCTGACTATGAGTGACCATAATTAGTATTATTTGCTCTTCTTCACACAAGCTTTTTAATAGCGTAACGATATCGAGTGAGCGAGCGGCATCAAGGTTGCCGGTCGGTTCATCAGCCAATAGTAGCTTGGGCTTATTTAATAGCGCACGGCCTATTCCAACTCGTTGCTGCTCACCACCTGATAGCTGTTCAGGCATCGCTGTTAGCTTATTTTCTAAGCCTAGCTTTTTAGCCATTGTATTTACTTCATCGTCGCTAGGCGATAACCCATTAAGCCTTGCTTGAAAGCACATGTTGTCTTTTACATTTAACGGGCTGAGTAATTGGTAATGCTGAAAAATAATCCCTATTTTACGCCTATAAAGCGCAAGCTCACTGGCACTCAATTCACTAATTTTTTGCTCATTAACCGTAATAGTTCCTGCATCAGGAGACAGTAAACCGGCTAATAAATTTAATAATGTTGTTTTGCCCGAGCCACTATCGCCCAGTAAAGCAATGTGTGCAGCGGGTAAAATAGTTAACGATAAATCATTAATTATTTGTCGTTTTGTGCCACCATCTTGGCGTGTAAAAAACACATTATTTAGCGAAATCATAAAATGTAGCTCGTCCTAGGGGCAAAATTTTTAGTTTTGTTTAAACGTTACAATAACAGCAACTCGGTCATTTAAGTGCTTTATTTATGCCCATTGCAATAAATTTTATCATTCAGTTAAAGCAATTTTACTAAGTAACTCATTGTATTTTAAAAGTACCTAAGCCATGCTAATTATCTAAACTTTAATAAGGTAAGCATGTGTTAGAAATAGCGTTAATATACTTAGCTGCGGCTATTGTGGCGGTGCCTATCGCCAAGCGAGTGGGCCTTGGCTCGGTACTGGGTTACTTAATTGCCGGCATACTCATTGGCCCCTATGCATTAGGGGTAGTGGGCGATCAAACAGATGTAATGCATTTCGCCGAATTTGGCGTAGTGATGATGCTATTTTTAGTTGGCCTTGAACTGCAACCTTCCCGCTTATGGAAGCTTCGCCACTCTATTTTAGGGCTCGGTGGCCTGCAGGTAGTGCTAACCGCCGCCGTTATTTTTGCGTTTTGTTTTTGGTTTTTTACTATGCCTTGGCAAACCGCACTCGCTATTGGTTTAATGCTCGCGTTATCGTCAACCGCTATTGTACTGCAAAGCCTTGAAGAAAAAGGTTGGCTAAAGCGCGAAGCCGGCCAAAATGCATTCTCAGTTTTATTATTTCAAGACATTGCCATTATTCCTATTTTGGCACTGCTGCCATTACTTGCCTTTGCTCCACCAAGTAGCTCTAAAGAAATCAGCCATTCTATTATTGCCAACTGGCCAGTATGGCAACAAGTTGCTGTATCAGTAGGCGTGATCGCAGCCATTATTGCCGGTGGTAAATACGTATCAGCCCCATTATTTAGATACATAGCTAAAACTCACATGCGTGAAATATTCACTATTTTTGCGCTATTTTTAGTGGTGGCTATTGCTCTTGTTATGCAAAGTATTGGGCTTTCACCAGCATTAGGAACGTTTTTAGCAGGGGTAGTCCTTGCCGAAAGTGAATTTAGGCATGAGCTCGAAGCCGATATAGAGCCCTTTAAAGGCCTACTTCTCGGGTTATTTTTTATAACCGTAGGTGCTTCTATTAACTTTGAGTTATTGGCTAGTGAGTTTTCAACTGTTATCGCACTTGTTGCATTACTTATTGTGGTAAAAGCCTGTATTTTATATGCCCTTGCCATTACCTTTAACATCATAAAAAAACAGCGCTTACTATTTGCATTAGCCCTTGCACAAGGCGGCGAATTTGCCTTTGTATTATTAAGCGTAACCACAACACTGGCCATTTTAACACCAGAACAAACAAGCTTAGTAACCCTGGTCGTCGCCGTATCCATGTTAGTAGCGCCGCTGTTGTTAATGATGTACGAACAACTCGAAAAGCGCAGCCATACCAGTGCGCCAGAGTTCGACAAGCCTGAACAAATTAGCACAGCTAAACACGTTATTATTGCGGGCTACGGACGGTTTGGACAAATTATGGGCCGTTTATTACACGCCCAAGGCTACGAAATAACAGTACTCGATCACAGCCCCAGCCAAATAGAATTACTACGCCGCTTTGGTAATACCGTATTTTATGGTGACGCCGCACGCCAAGAACTCCTTGAAGCCGCAGGCGCTCATACCGCACAAATGCTGGTTGTTGCCATTGATGACCCTGACAAAACTATTGAAATAATTGAGCTTGCCCACAAAAACTACCCACAATTAAAAATTGTTGCCCGCGCAATAGACCGTCGCCATGCTTACAAATTGCTTAATTTAAAAGTAGATGCCTTTAACCGCGAAACCGTCGACTCAGCTATTAATTTAGCCGTAGAAGCACTAGAGCTACTTGGAAACAACAAACAAGATGCCGAGCGCGCCGGTAAGCTGTTTAGAGAACACGATCGCGCTGCGGTTGTACAACTTGCCGAACTATGGGGCGACGATGCAAGTTACGGCGTAGCTGTGCGCCAACGTATGGAAGATTTAAAACAGGTATTACAACAAGACAGGCAAGCACAAAGCGATTTAAATACCTGCGACAGCGGCGATTGCGAAGATGGCCTAACAGAACTCGCTGATAAACCTAAAAAGCCTGATGATGCTCATTTGGAGTAGTGTCTAAAAATTGATATGTGCTATTAGCATGAGTTAATAGCACTTTTAATAAATACCACACTCACATAAGTTACCTAAAAACATAGCCGAACTTTAGCTAGTGTTCAAAACGCTTATATATTCCTCCCCAATCTGCGGGTTCTGGATATTTAATCTTATAAGCATTTATTTCAGCTTTAGAAGCGTACTTAAAATAAGTAAAGACGTAGTCACTTATGTAGCTTTCGCCTTCCCCCATTCTCCAAAAAATTTCGCTTGGGTGATAATCTGGAAATTTAATCCAAGGCGGTATTGGTGGGTTGTGCTTTAACTCTTTGTCATAGCGCTCTTTTAGCATTTTCTCCCAAGCAGCTCTATGCTCAAGATACTTATCTTGTTGTTCATCGGTAGTGTTAGCTTGTTTTTCACTTCCCATTGATGAAATAGGTATAAGCATTAAAATAAGCGCTAAAGCTTTGTAAATATTCATAAAGTAATACATTACTAGATATAGGCTTTAATTAAAGCTTTTAGTTCTTCTTTTTCGGCTTCGCTTGTAAAAGCACTAGCCGGAATTATTAAAGCCAATAGCTTGTCTACAAATATATATAAGTCGCCTTTATTTTCTTCTATTGCTTCAACGGCTTGCCATTTATAAAAGTAACGTCCTAGATGATTAGTTTCGCAAATACCATCAGCTTGAAACTCAATTGTTTTATTGCCAATCATTACGCCATTTTCATTGGGGATTGATTGCTTTTTTATCTTATGATTATTGTATAAAAATACAATAATCAATATTAAAAATGGCACTGCTACAATTAACCCACTTGGCCAATGAAAGTCAGAGAGGCGAATAGACTCAACCTGAAAAAAAGTCATAAAAACAACGGTTAGCACAAACCATACAATCACATTTTTTATAAACCCTAGACCTTTATTATCTTTAGGCGCACACAACTTTTTTATTATAAAATCAGCGTAGTCGGTATAATTCTTTTTAGTAACAGTAATAGATTTGAGCATTGTCATGTCCATATAAAACGCCTTTCAGCGCACAATTAGGTTTTGTGTTTAAGTTAATTACTAACTACAAGCGTGTATCAAGCTTAACTAACTCACCTGATAGTACATCAAAAATATAATAAAGTGTTTCACTCTCCGGCTTGGTATAAATTAAGGCCGTATTATTACTAATTAACTGATAGCCCTCAATATTATCCATAATGGATTTCAAGCCAGAGCCGTCGTATTCAGAAACTAACAACTCTTTTTGGTCATCACTATTTAAAAAGCCATTTTTATTCGTGTCGTTTCGTACAACGGAGTAGATGTTTTTACTTAGAACGCTTTGGTAACTGGTTTCTTTTAATTGAACCGGAGAAAAGCCTACAATTAATACGTTATTTTTGAATAACACTTTGTTTTTCTGGCCAGTTTTAGTAAACATTAAATTTACTGCATTACGACTCAAACTCAGTGCTGAAGAAACAATAATCTCAGCATTAGCGCTGTAAGGTTTTTGATTTACTATTTTGTCAGATGTGATTTCTAAAATGTGAACATCTTTGATTTGACCAATATAATTTTTTTGTAACTTTGGTTCTTCATCAAGGGCCGCGCTATGTTCAATCACCTGAACCTTAGGCGCAGAATAGCCACTTTTAAAAAGATCACTAATAAGGCTCTTACCAATAGCAAAAATTACAACTATTGCAGCAATAAATAGTAATACCTTATTAGCTTTTTCAATAAAATTCATAATACGCATGTTCGATGCAAACTCCTTATAAATAACTGTTACAGCCTTGGTAATTAGTTTTTTACCCATTTAATATTGGTTTCTTTAATACCTAAACCTTGCTTGAATCTCTCAGGAAACTCTAATGAGGGCTTACCAGCCCATCCTCTCTCAAGGTATAAATTGTAGCCGTCATCATTTTTTTCATATTTAACAGCGGACAACCAAATACCATCCCAATCACCTAAAAAATCCAGTTCGGCTAAAGTGTTTGGATATACGCCATTGCGAGTTTTATGTAGTTCAATGAGAGAAATAGCAGATACAAAGTTTTGCGTACCAAACCTTTCATCGGCTCCAGGTACTTCAAAATCACACCCGGCTAGTAATAAAACAAATAAAAGACTAAATACGTACTTTCTCATTAAAAGTAACTCCTAACTTTGTTTAAACATTGCGAACAATTAAAGCGCCGTAAAAAACTCAACCAAGCTACTTCAAACTTTCTGAGCGACGTTGTAAAAAAGAACATAATTTTTATTTTAACGGCGGTGGTATTGCTATGATCGCTTCTGGCCGATTTGCTCTGAGCAACTCTTTTAAATTTAACTGTATTCTTTCACCACACATCACAATTCCTTTTTTGTCCTGTGTTGTTGAGTAACCGAGTACTATATTTAGTAAATCTAATTTTTCAGGATTAACTTGAAAAAAAACTTTGTAATAACCTTTATAACTATTAGCTTCAGTAAAGTTTAAGTCTGCTAAAAAAGTATCTTTTATCACTAGAGTGAATGACGTTAAATAATAATTATTAAACATTTCAGGCACATATACAATATAGCCTGTAACGTTACCTACGCTATAGTCTTCATTTATTGCAAAAGATGCGAGTTGACCTAGTTCATCATCACCGCAGGCGAATAATGAGTTAGTCCAGAAAAAACATATAACTAAAAGTGCTCGCATTTAAGTCCAATATAACAGCTTTGTTAAGAGGCATTTTTGCAAACGTCCCTATTGAGTGGACTTCTATTAGTATCAAATAGCGTAAGTTATTGCCAACTAAAAATATTTGGCTGTAAGTGACTGCTTATTTATAAGAAGAGCCGATTATTCGAGGCCTTATTTGGGCAGTAGTATTTTAAATGCACTTTATTTTACAGGGCGGTTAGTCGCCCACTATAGCTTGCTGATTTAAAGTAAATTAAATTTAATCTAAATACAGCAAGCTCGTTTTACGCCATATGACGGAGCCTTTGTCGCTAAAGTCCAGCTAAAACCTAGTGGTGGTGTCCGCCTTGAATCGCTTCACCTTGCTCGTTATAAAACCCTGTTGCGCCGTGTTCTATAAAACCTAGGTTGATCATTTTTGCTAAAAACGGGTCGTTTTCGTTATCGCCAATGTCGGCGTAGTCAGTAGTTTGAAAGCGGTCCCACTGCGCAAATTGCGAAGTAACTTGCTGCTTGTTATAGCTTACGTTATTTAAGCTTAGTAACGTGATTGTTTGGTTTTTTGTGTTGTTTACACTAAAAGATTTAACAAGCTGGGTTTGGCTATAAAAAGCAAGTGTGTAGGTATTTTCTCCCTCTTGGTAGGTGTAGTTTTTTACCTCATCACAGCCTGTGCCTTGCGTTTTTGTAAGGGTCATTTTTTTAATTAAGTGATTATCCACCAGCTGATTTTTAGCACTCCAATTTTGTACGCCGCGCACTTCCGATGGCTGATACTCAATACCGCGTTGTTGGGCATTAAAATAACGTATTGGACGAATTTGTTTATTAGCTAAATGTTGCCACAGCTCAGTAGTAACATCGTTTTGATGTGCGACTTGCTGGTTATTACGCCAAAGTGTAAGTACCTGACTACTTTGCTTATTTTTGTGGGTGTTGGTAATTGTGTAGTCGGCTTTTAAGTACTGGCTATTTAGGTTGCACTGAGTGGCAACTGCGCTGGCGCTTGTTAGTGTGGCAACCAACATGGTTGCGAGTAATGATAATGCTGTTTTCATGGTGCTCTCTATATTTAACGTCACTGTTATTGCCATAACATAACCACTAACAATGGCATTTTTATGACATAAAAAAGCCCGCAAAATAATGCGGGCTTTTAATAGGCTCTATTTACTGAGCCACTGTTTCATCGGCTGTTTTAACTAGGTCTGCGGCAAAGTCCATTACATGGAATAAAAAGCTTTGCTCGTTTGTGCCTGTTACTAAATGTGCACCTGGGCCCATTGCGTAAACACCTACATCTTCACCCGCGTGGGTTTCTGAACTAAGTGGTACTAACGACTCTTGGTGAAAGCCCGGTGTGGTTGTATCAACATTTGTTAAATCAACACGCCCTGTAACCGGTGCAGCTAAGTAAGAAGCGTCGGCATTGGTTTCATCGCCTAAGTCTCTGTAGCCTAAACCATTGGTGTAGCCTACTGTAGTATATGGCATGTCGTCGGCTGCAAGGCTTGGCTCGGTTTGGCCAACTGCAACCACTTTGCCTAATATTGGGTTACCACGTTTTGGGTAGCCTGCAATAGTAAATACATGGCTGTGATCGGCAGTCACCACAATCAGCGTTTCTTCTGGGTTAGTGCTGTCCATAGCGGCTTTAACGGCTTTAGCAAATTCAATGGTGTCGTTAAGCGCGTTGTATGCATTGCCTGCGTGGTGTGCATGATCTATTCGCCCGGCCTCTACCGATAAGAAAAAGCCGTTTTCGTTGTTGTTAAGCACGTTGATTGCTTTTTCGGTCATTTGTGAAAGCGAAGGCTCGCCCGCTACATCGTTTGCACGGTCAGCTTCGTATTGCATGTGAGATTCGTTAAATAAACCAAACACCTTTGTAGCATCGTCGCTAATTGCATCAAACCCTGTTTGGTCCATTACGTAGTTGCCATTAGGGTAAGTAGCTTGCCACTCGGTTACTAAGTTACGGCCATCGGTACGATCCCCTTCAACTGCGCTGATTGCATCGCCTGAATTAGCCGTGGCATCTTTTGGTAAAAAGTGACGACGACCGCCACCCATTACTACGTCAATACCATCTACATCAATGCCTGCAAAGCGTGCTTCTAGGTTAGCTTCAAAGTTAACAAGTTGCGATGCAATGTCTTCACATGCGTCTGAACCTGCTGGCATATCAGAGTTATCTTCCCAGTTACGATCAGCCGACTTCGCATACGTTGCCGCGGGTGTTGCGTGAGTAATACGCGCCGTAGAAATAAGGCCTGTTGCTTTACCTGCTATTTCAGCAAGCTCAAGCGAGGTGACCAGCTCATTACCTGCAACGGTTGAACAAACACCGCGCTCAATGTCTTCGTCTACACCGATTACGCCAACATCAGTTTTAACACCTGACACCATTGCCGTCATTGTGCCTGCTGAATCAGGTGTTTGTGCATCTACGTTGTACGTTTTAACAAAGCCTGAGTAAGGCATGGTTTCAAAACTAAGTTGGTAGTCTTCACCCATGCCGCCTTCAAGCTGACCCGCTAAAATACGTGCAGCCGTAACGGTAGAAATACCCATACCGTCGCCTACAAATAAAATAACATTTTTCGCCTTGCCCGACTCTGTAACCGCTTCGGTATTAGCTTGCTGCGTTGCTGATAACTTTGTTTGTGCGTCGCTATACCAGGCATTACCTGTAAGGTTAGCTAATTGCTCAGTAGTTAGCGACGTTGCCGGCGCATTACACACCAGGTTAGATGAGTTAACTTCGTCGCTATCGAGTACGCCATTTTCATTTGTATCTACGCCCACTTGGGTTTCTACACCGCCATTAATACATTGCGCTGAGCCCACGGCTATGGCGTTGTCTACTGCGATAATGTTGTTATCACTTTTATCGTCATCACTTGAACAACCCGCTAGCGCGACCATTACTGCTAAAGAAAGTACTGTTAATTTTTTCATGTTCGCCGCCATTATTGCTGAGTTAATTCAAGAGCTTGGTTAATTAGATGAAATACAACGTTTTGCTCAATAACACCTTGAGCAAGTTGTGCACCTGGGCCTTTAGCATGCAGTGAAATATCTTCACCGGCATGTGTTTCAGAACCGAGTGGCACCGTTGTTTCTTGGTGAAAACCTGGGGTTGTTGTATCAACACCATTTAACTCAACGCGCCCAGCTACTGGGCCGCTTAAGTAGGTTGCATCAGCGTTTGTTTCATCACCTAGGTCTCTAAAACCTAAACCATTTGCATAACCTACTGTAGTGTATGGCATGTCATCGGCAGCAAGGCTTGGCGCTGTTTGGCCTACGGCCACTACTTGGCCTAAAATTGGGTTACCGCGCTTAGGGTAACCAGCAATAGTAAATACGTGGCTGTGATCGGCAGTGACTAAAATAAGGGTTTCTTCTGGGTTGGTATTATCGATTGCTGCTTGAACTGCATTGGCAAATTCAATGGTATCGTTAAGTGCGTTGTAAGCATTGCCTGCGTGGTGCGCATGGTCAATACGGCCCGACTCAACCGTTAAGAAAAAGCCATTGTCGTTTTTACCCAGCACGTCGATTGCTTTTGTGGTCATTTCGGTCAGTGATGGCTCGCCTGCTACGTCGTTTGCTCGGTCAGCTTCGTATTGCATGTGCGATTCGTTAAATAAGCCAAATACTTTCGTAGCGTCATCGGCAATAGCATCAAACCCTGCTTGGTCCATGACGTATGTTGCATTTGGATATTGTGTTTGCCACTCAGTGACAAGGTTACGCTCATCGGTACGATCGCCTTCAACGGCGCTTGTTGCATCGCTTGAATTAGCCGCAGCATCTTTTGGTAAAAAGTGACGACGACCGCCGCCCATTACAAAATCAAGGCCGTCCACGTCGGTACCTAAAAAGCGCGCTTCTAGGTTTTTTTCAAAGTTAATTAGTTGAGATGCAATATCTTCACAGGCTTCAGACCCTTCTGGCATATCTGAAATATCTTCCCAGTTACGGTCTGCCGATTTAGCATACGTGGCCGCTGGCGTTGCATGGGTAATACGCGCTGTAGAGATAACCCCTGTTGCAAGGCCTTTAATTTCAGCTAGTTCTGTTGCGGTTAAAAGCTCGTTACCCGATACAGTTGAACACACACCGCGCTCAATGTCTTCGTCTACACCAATTACGCCTACATCAGTTTTAACACCTGAGATCATTGCGGTCATTGTGCCTGCAGAATCCGGCGTTTGCGCATCTACGTTATACGTTTTAACTTGCGCAGAATACGGGAACTCTTCAAAGCTTAAATAGCCTTCTTCACCTGGGTTGCCTGCTCGTTGGCCTTTTAAAATACGTGCTGCCGTTAGGGTAGAAATACCCATGCCGTCACCCACAAATAAAATTACGTTTTTTGCTTTTGTAACTTGTGCACTTTGTGCCTGAGTATTTTTAGTAGCTAACGTAGTTTGTGCGTTTGTATACCAGTTATTGTCTGTTTGGCTTTGTGGTAATACATTGGCATGACTTGCAGCGCTTAACATAAATGTTAGCCCAACCGCCGCAGCGACTTTTTTAATTTTCATCCTTTATTATTCCCATTATGTAGTGGTTATTTTTGCTTGAAGCTAAAACCTCAAATAAGTAACCGCTGCACTATAGGAAATACATATGACTAATAAAGGACGTTTTAATGAAGAAAAAGTGACCAAAGATTTACAAAAATAAGACACAAAAAAGCGCAGCGGTTTAACGCTACGCTTGTTGTTATACAAGGGAAAATTTTTTAACTATTAAAAACGCGCCTTAAACGACACCCCAAAGTAGCGCTCTGCATCACGCGGTATTTGGTAACGGAAATTATCGCCACTGTAGGTTGTTGCATAGCTTTCGTCTGTTAGGTTTTTAGCAATAAGCGATACTCTAAAGGCATCGTCTTTAAACGATAAACCTACGCTTGCATTTAAAATACCGTAATCTGGTAATAAGGCTGCTGGGTTAAACTCGCCTACATTATTAGGTAGGTCAGAGTATTGCTCGTCAGTGTATATGTACGAGCCATTTACGTGCACATTAAAGCCGTGTTCGGTTTCAATAAAGTAGTCAGCGCTTAATGAGTACTTTAAGTCTGGCGAAAATGGAACATCTAGCCCTGAGCGGTCAGTACACGAGCCTGCGGCCACTTCTGGCGGACAATTAAATTCATCAATTTCGGCTTTAATATAAGCAATACCACCGGTTAGCGTAAGCGCATCGGTTGCGGCCCACATAAAGTCAACTTCTGCACCTTGTGTGCTTACGTCGCCTGCGTTTGTTAAGCGAGTAATGCAGGTGCCGTCTGAACAATCAAAGTTGTTTGCTTGGAAGCCTTCAATTTCGGTTTTAAATACTGCAAAGTTAAACACAAAGTCGCTGCTTGCATACTTATAGCCAAGTTCAAACGCGTCAGACTCTTCCGGCGCTATTTCACGGCCGTCGTTGTCAGGGTTAAAGTTGTAGTAAATATTAAAGCCAGGCCCTTTGTAACCTTGCGAGTAAGTACCGTATACCATTTGGCCATCGCCTAAATCGTATTGCATACCTAAACGGCCCGATACGTTAGTTTCTTCAGCTTTACCCTGCTCGTCAGTATTTAATGTTGCAGGGCGTACACCTACACCACGACGGCCATATACATCATTGCTGACACGGCGGTGCGTGTACGATACTTCGTCATCGGTATAACGCAGGCCAAATAGCATGGTTAAATCGTCAGATAACTCATAAGTACCATCGGCAAAGGCTGCCCAGTTATTAAACTCTGTACTCATGTATGCAGTAGCCGACACAATGTCGTTCGCATTACAGCTAACGCCTAAGCCCTGTGCGTAGCCATCTAAGTCGGCAAGCGCTGCGTCTAGCTCTGCACCCGACAAGTTATTTTGCGCGTAAAACGCCATGGCGCTATCTAACTG
The DNA here is from genome assembly GCF_046535955.1 of Pseudoalteromonas sp. SIMBA_162. Lineage (NCBI taxonomy): Bacteria > Pseudomonadati > Pseudomonadota > Gammaproteobacteria > Alteromonadales > Pseudoalteromonadaceae > Pseudoalteromonas > Pseudoalteromonas sp. SIMBA_162. Next base: position 106,146 of record NZ_JAWJBQ010000012.1, read on the forward strand.
GCCTGCGTTATTTTGGCAACTGGCATCGCGAGTAAAGTTACGTTGTGAGTCCATGTTCCAGTAAAATAAACCAGCCACGTAGTTAAATGCCCCACTTAGGTTAGACGTTACACGAAACTCTTGTGAAAACTGATCCCATTGCTGCTCGCCAATATCATGTAACTGAAATGGCACACCAAATACGGGTTGATTGCTGTCGCCGGCAATAGAGGTAAAATCACCTTCACGAAACTCGGTGTTATCCCACGAGCGCTGTGCAGTAATTGACGTATACGTGTGGTCGCCAATGGTTTTATCAACTTGTACTGAAAACGCGCTGTGTTTATCTATTGTGCGCGACTCATAGTCGTGGTCAACTTTACGCTGATCTAGGTCTATGTCAGCAACGCCATCAACAATACCGTTACTGTTTGGCGCCGCTTTTGAATCAGGATTACGGCCACTTGGTAGGGCTTCTAAATCGGCACAACAGTCGTCATCGGCGTTGTAGTATTCTGCAATAAATTTAACGTTTAGGTCGTCGGTTGGTTCGTATTTAAATACAGCACGCGCACCTTCACGGTCGTAGCCGTTTACTTTTTCGTTGTTATATACGTTATCTATGTAACCATCAAACTTACCTTTAAATACGGTTAAGCTTGCTGCTAAGTCGTCGCTTAGGCCGCCACTTACAACGCCTTTAAAGCGGTATTCGTTGTCTTGATAAAACGAGGTTTCTATACTGCCGGTAGTGTCGTAAGACGGATCTTTTGTTGTGATATTTACCACACCAGCCGAGGCATTTTTACCAAATAGTGTGCCTTGTGGGCCGCGCAGTACTTCAATACGGTCTACATCATATAAATCAGCAAAAGCTTGACCAGAGCGACCAAGTACTACGCCATCAACAACCGTTGCCACACTTGGCTCGGCAGCAATACTAAATGAAATTGTACCAATACCACGCACGGTGAGCGCCGAGTTACGGGTTGTGGTGCCTTTTCTAAAGCTCACAGACGGCACAAGCGATTGTAAACCTTCCATATTATTAGCAAACGCTGAATTAATTTGATCGCTATTTAGCACCGATACGGCAACCGGCACTTCGTTTAAGCTTTGCGTGCGCTTTTGCGATGTCACCACTATTTTTTCAAATGAATCGTTTTTATTATTTTGCTGTTCTTGTTCCGCTTGCGTTTGATTTGCTTGTTCTTGCGCAGCATTAACTTGCGCGCTAACAGCTAAACCAGTTGTCATTGCTAACGAGACAGCCAAGCTTAAGATAGACTTTTTAGCTCTCATGTCATTCTCCATATTGTGCGTGTGTGCTGTGTGGTACCGCGCTAGCAATTGTGTGGCTTGCTAAATTACGGTGACAGTGTGTGTTAAGTATTTTCCTTACCAGCTCTTATATCTTATATAAGAGCTACAAATTTAAACAATCAAACTTCGTAATGCAAACATTATGTGAATAAAATGTGATTTAAAATCACGTATAGTGGTTATAACCTGTGTTTATGCGGCCTTTGTGACACCTATATGGGCGAGGCTGTTTTCGTATCGCACATGCCAACGACGCACGCTCCACCAGCTAAACAATGCAGCTAATGTCCAAACAGTAATTAGGCTAGGCACAAAATAAACACTGGTACCGCCAACTAGGCCTAAAGGAGAAAACACAATATATAAGCTCACTATTAAGCTAACCAATACAATGGCGCACGGCAGTGCGTATTTCCAAGGACTTAAGTTTACTTCGGCTTTGCGGGTAAATTGCCACGGTTTTGCAAGTGGCTTGAAGTAACCAATTCCTAGCATTATTGCCAATTCAATAAAGAATAAAATGGCGTAAATATGGATAAAGTTAATATCAACATCCCACACAAATTTAAGTAGCGTGTAGGCAATAACATGAAAAATAATCGCCACTTTAGCGCCCAATGCAGGCACTTTACGAGTAAATAAACCCACTAACACAATTGTGATGACCGGAATGTTATAAAAACCGGTAAATACACGAATAATGTGCCATAAGCCTTCGGGTGCAAACATGAGTAATGGCGCGGTTATAAACGACAAAACAGCAATAACAATACTGGTTATTTTGGCCACTTTAATGAGCTTTTCGTCGCTTACTTTGTCTTTTTTCATGGGTTTATAAACATCTAAACAAAACAGCGTTGCGGCGCTATTTAGTAGTGAATTAAACGAGCTAAATACCGCACCTAACAATACTGCTAAAAAGAACCCTGATAAGTACTGAGGAAGTACATCTTTCACTAAGTGTGGGTAGGCTAAATCAATAGTTTGTAGGCTTTCGTGCTTATAAAGATGGTACGCAATAACCCCAGGGATCATCATCATAAACGGTACTAGCACTTTAAAGTACCCTGAAAACAACACCCCTTTTTGCCCTTCAACTAAGTTTTTAGCACCTAATGTACGCTGGATCACGTACTGATTGGTGCCCCAGTAAAATAAATTAGCGAGGATCATACCGGTAAAAATAGTGCCAAATGGCACGGGATCATCCTCGCTACCAATAGCATTAAGCTTTTCGGTATCGGTATTTACTAAAGTACTTAAACCATCAGCAAAGCTGCCATCGCCAAGCGCAATAAGCCCAAGCGTTGGCACTAAAATACCAATGATAAGTAACCCAACACCGTTAATAGTATCGGATACAGCAACCGCCTTTAAACCGCCGAATACCGCGTATATAGCGCCCACGGAGCCGACAATAATAATGGTAACAATAAGGCTTGCTTGATAACTCATGTCTAATAAGGCGGGTACATCAAATAGCCTAAGCACGGCGATTGATCCTGAGTACAAAACCGAAGGAATAGTAATAAAGCAGTATCCGACCATGAATAAGATCACGGTCATGCGGCGTACGGTATCGTCAAAACGATCTCGTAAAAACTCGGGTAAGGTAGAAAATGCCCCAGCTAAATAGCGCGGTAAAAAGATCAGCGCCATAATAATGGTAGAAATACCTGCGGTTACTTCCCATGCCATTGAACTAAGGTTGTAACCATACGCTGAGCCATTAAGGCCAATAAGTTGCTCGGCCGATAAATTAGTGAGGATCATCGACCCTGCTATAAATGTACCTGTTAAACCACGGCCCGCTAAAAAGTAACCGTCTTGGGTGTTAACTTCCCCTTTGGTTTTTTGGTACGAGATATATCCCACCAGCGCCATAAACGCCAAGCATGATAGCAGTGTCATGGTAATGTTCATACCTTCCATACTGTGTTCCTTTAAGCTTACTTAACTCGTTAAAAAGTAAGCTAATATCTTTATTATTATGTGTGTTGTGTGTGTTTTAAAACGAGTTTTTAATTTGGCCACGCAGTTAACTGGCTCATGTCTTGCTCTGTGTGTTGAACATCTGGGCCTAGCAATAGCGTATCGCCTTTACGAACGAACACGGCCATTTGTGTAAGCTCAAGCGTGTCTTCGTAATACTTGCCGCCTTGGTATGCCTGCCCATCAGGAAAGCTCAACCATTCCCCTTGCGGTAAATAAAACTTCACTTTACCGTTTGGTACAACGCATGGCACAACAAGGAGTTTTTCACCGCACATAAATTGCTGATCAAAACTATGTGCTAATACATCATCAGGAAATGCCAGTGACATAGCGCGCTGAATAGGCAGCCCTGTTTGCTGTGCTTGCTCTGCACATGTTTGTAAATATGGAATTAACTGATAACGCAATTTAAGCGCTGCAAATACCGCGTCACTTGCTTGCTCGGTGTAAGACCACGGTTCGCGTGGGCCAATGCCATGTAAACGCATGTGCGCACTAAATACCGACGCTTGCGCCCAGCGTACATAAAGCTCTGCATCGCGAGTATCTTTATAAAAACCACCAATATCGGTTGCAAAAAATGGCCCGCCCGACATGCCCCACGCTAAGCTGCCGCGAATACTTGCTGCTAAGCCTTGCCAATCGGCTTGTGGATCGCCGCCCCATTGTGCTGGAAAACGTTGGCTACCCGTCCACGCTGAGCGGCTAAACAAAAAGGGGCCTGTTTTACAGTATTTTTCGGCAGCTTCATAAACGCACCGGTTGTACAGCATGCTATAAACATTATGCAGTCTAATGCCGCTGTCGCCACTGTGCGATACCATGTTTTCGTCTTCTAGCTGTTCGCCAAAGTCTGCTTTTATCATATCTACGCCAAGCTCAAACAATGGCTTATGCGATTCGAGCCAGTATTCGTAAGCATCGGGGTGAGTAAAATCTAAAATACCCGACTCTGGTAACGGCGTTAGTACTTCGCCAAAGGGGCTTAAATCCCACTCGTATTGATACGCTTTACCTGTGCGTTTATCTTTTATTAGCCAGCTGTTCTCGGCCGCTTTAGCAAATAATGGGTTGTTTACCGAGATCATCGGGTATTCCCACACACAAATTTTAAAATCCATGGCTTTTAGTTCATCAAGCACAGGTTTTGGGTCGGCGTAACGTGTTGGGTCCCATTCAAAAGCAAAGCGGGTGTCGGTGTCTTGCCATGCTCGGCCATCAAGGGTAATTACATCACACGGCATATTTTTAGCACGTACTTCGCGGGCAACACTTAATAGCTCATCAGCATTTTTGTAGTACGCTTTTGATAAAATAACGCCAAAGCTCCACTGCGGTGGTACCGGTGCAAAACCAGTTAGCTCGCAGTAGCGATTAATACTTTGTGCAGGCGTTTGCTCTTGGTATAAAAATACATCAAGTGCGTCATCTTCAACTAAACACACATAAGCACGTTGCGACCAAAGTGCGTAACCTACGCCATGGGTAACAGGCGCTGGCGTGTGTACAAATAAGTTCCAGCCCTCTGGGCTCCAAGCGTATGGGGTATTTTTATATGATTTTTCAGCATTTACGCCCAGTGCATCGTGATTGTATGAACGAATAAGTTGGCCGCGTTTATCAAGCTTGCCCCATTTTTCACCAAGGCCATATACGGCTTCGTCGTAATTAAGCTCCAGACTTAAAATCCAGCCGTGATCAGTTTTAGCCAGTGGCGGTAAACGATGCTGGCGTACAAAGTGGCCATCGGTTGCTGATTGCTGTACTAATTTGTCGTTTTTATAAAGCTTAAAATGAAATGGGTCGCTGTAAAATTCTAAACGGTACTCACCGGCTGTTGCTTCAAAGCCTTGGCCCAATGTATTAAGTAATAACGGTAAATTAGTAGGAGTGGCGCTGAGTATATTAAACGCGTGGTCTTGCGTTATGCCTGCATTTAAACGTAAACCAAACTCGCTTATGGTAACGCTGACCTCACCAAATTGAGTCGGTAAAACTATCACATGGCCTTGCAATTTAGGCTCTGCAATTAAGCGCGCTGGTTCTATTGCGTTCCAGTCTGGCTCACGTAATTCAAATGCATTCATGGGAGTTCCTTACCAACTATAGTCTTGTATAAGACACAAGTTAAATAATTGTGATCCCTATGTCAATGTAAATAAACTTAACTTTAATTAATTAACACCACTCACTTTAAACTAGGGTAGGCGCCGAGGTAACCACCAGCGATACACCACTTACACCCAGTAGCGTGATGGCAATAATGCGTATCCATTTTGCATCTACGTATGGGGTTAAGCGTCTTGAAAAATGAGTCACAAGTAATACTAAAGGAATTGCAGCCGCAATTAAAAACATAATATCGAGATCAGGCAAGGTGCCAAATAAAGCAATACCCACCCGCACTATGCCACCAATGGTAAACACTGCAAGTAACGTACTACGAATTGCTTCAATAGACCAAGCTTGTTTATAGCACTGAAACACCAGCGGCGGTCCCGACGTTGAAAACAACCCGCCCAGTAAACCACTTACCCCGCCTGCAATTAAAAAGGACCGAGGACGACTTTGCCTGTCGGTTCGCTTTCGTTTTACTAGCATTAAAGCGCAGCACAATAAAATGCTAATGCCCAATATAAAATTTAAAAACTGAGTTAAATGCGCCGACATATATTCAAGTAAAACAAACCCTAGCAACATTAGCGGAATGCCCGTATACAGCATGAGTTTTAGTTCGGGGATTTTTACTGCATTGCGGTTTTTAACCACCACAGTGGTTGAGTTAACAAGCCCTAACAAACTTACTAAAAACGTGGTTGCCGTTAATGGCAATACATCTAATAGCGTAAAACTGGCTACCACTAAAAGCCCAAAACCAAACCCACTGAGTGTTTGCAATAGTGTGGCTGCACTTAAGCAAAGCGCCATAACTAATATAAGTTCGAATGAAATACTGAACACTTTAAATTTCCTTGGGGTGCGCTATTGTAGTGTAACGATTTGTTTTTAGGCATAATGTAAAAACAAGCTGTAATACAATAGCTCACAATTAACTTATAACACGCAAAGATGCGCAAAAAGTACCACCTATGTTATAACTACAGGTGGATTGAATTTAACGGTAAATAACAATGAGTAACTCTATGTTTGATCACAAATTAAGTGGCCCAAGCTTGGCTTTTCAACCACTTTACTTACAAGTGGCTGATTATATTAAACAGCTCATTGTTGAAAGACGCTGGGTACCTGGCGAAGCATTACCTAGCGAGTTTCGCCTTGCTGAAGAATTTAATGTAAGCCAAGGCACTGTTCGTAAAGCTCTTAACTTACTAACCGACGATAAAATAGTCACTCGCCGCCAAGGTGTAGGTACGTTTGTATCTGAGCATACCGCGCAAGACGCACTGTTTAGGTTTTTCCCGCTTCAGGCTGATGGTAAAGGTGCAGACTTACCCAAGGCAGAGCTGTTATCGGTTGAGCTATGCTCCGCACCACACGATGTTATCGATGCCTTACAACTTAATAAAAAAGACAAAGTAACTAAGCTTGTGCGTAGGCGTATTCTTGATAACGAATTTTGTATGAGCGAAACTATATACCTTCCACAAAGCTACTTTCCTGATATACATCAAAGTAGTGATATTCCGCATACATTGTACCACTACTACCAAACCAAATTTAATCAAACCGTGCACAAAACCCAAGACAGCATAAAAGCGGTATTAGCCGACGAAACTGATGCAAAAATGCTCGCAATTAAAACTGGCGATCCACTGTTATTAGTGTCACGCATTACCGAATCAATTGAAGGTAAACGTATTGAATACCGCCAAAGCAAGTGCCGAAGCGATCATTACCATTACCAAATTGAGCTTGATTAACAGATGTAAAACAACTCACAAATAAAAAATTTTTAAAGGCAGCAATCGCTGCCTTTTTGCTATCTGCAGCTTTTTTAATTCGCTGTTTTAACACCTAGCGGTGCGCACAGTGTTGACACTGTTAGATTCGTATAATAACTTATGTCTTATACAAGACCAAAGTCATTATGCAATTTTAACAGGAATTCCCAATGAGTTCATTAAATAACATCCCGCCAGTCGGGTTCGGTTTATGGAAAGTAGCACAAGAAGATTGCGCGCAAACGGTGTATCAAGCCATTAAAGCGGGTTACCGCCATCTTGATTGTGCCGCAGACTACGGTAATGAAGAACAGGTTGGCGATGGCATAGCCCAAGCAATTAACGACGGCCTGTGCACCCGAGAAGAGCTATGGATAACGTCAAAACTTTGGAATACCTTTCATGCGCCCGAGCATGTAGAGCTTGCCATTGATAAAACACTCAGCGATTTAAAGCTCGACTACCTCGACCTATACTTAATTCACTTTCCGATTGCGCAAACCTTTGTACCAATCGAAACACGCTACCCGCCAGAGTGGTTTGTAGACCCAGATGCCCAAAACCCACACATGGAGTTGGCAAAAGTACCACTACATTTAACGTGGCAAGCAATGGAAGAGCAAGTACATAACAACAAAGCAAAACGCATTGGTGTATGTAATTACTCAAGCGCATTACTCCACGATTTAATGACCTACGCCACCGTTAAACCCGCTATGCTGCAAATTGAATCGCACCCTTATTTAACGCAAGAGCGCCTTATAAGGTTGGCAAAACAATACGACATTCCGGTTACTGCATTTTCTCCACTGGGCGCGCTTTCGTACCTAGAGCTTGAAATGGCCGATCAAACAGAGTCTGTGCTTGAGCAAAGCGTAGTGAAAGCTGCGGCGCAAAACCATGGTAAAACACCAGCACAAGTTGTGCTGCGCTGGGGCGTGCAACGCGGAACAGCCATCATCCCTAAAACATCAAAACTTGAACGCATGACAGAAAATCTATCGCTGTTTGATTTTGAACTCAATGAGCAAGAAATGGCCGATATTTCTGCTCTTAATATTAACCGCCGCTTTAACGACCCTGGTCACTTTTGTGAAGCAGCGTTTAACCGTTTTCACCCTATTTACGATTAGGAAAATACAATGTCAGCTACCGAACTTAACTACGCCGCAGTGCCTACTCAATTAACCTTCGATGACTCGGTTTTTCCGTGCATTGTGGTTAATAATAATAACGCCAGCACCGTTGAAGAGGCGGTGGCTTTCATTCGAGCAAATAAATCCGAACTAGAAACCAAACTGCGCAGCGCTGGTGCTGTACTGTTTCGTGGTTTTCCGATTAATAGTGCTGAAACCTTTGATACGTTTTCAGCAGGGTTTGATTACGATAATTTTACTTACCAAGAGTCGCTATCTAACGCGGTACGTATTAACTTTACCGAGCGTGTATTTACCGCTAACGAAGCGCCAAAAGATGTAGAAATTTACTTACACCACGAAATGGCTCAAACGCCTATTTCGCCAAGTAAATTATTCTTTTTTTGTAAATCGGCAGCAGAGGAAGGCGGCGCAACACCGCTTTGCCGCTCAGATAAATTATTTAGCGCTTTAAAGCAATTTGATAGCCAATTAGCCGATGACTTTGAACAAAAAGGCTTAAAGTACACCACTTACATGCCTGCAGCCGACGATGCAACATCGGGCCAAGGCCGCAGTTGGAAAAGCACGCTCAGCGTACAAAATAAAGAAGAAGCGCACAGTAAACTTACCGAGCTAGGTTATGAGTGGGAGTGGCTAGACGATGGCTCTTTAAAAGCAATTACCCCGGTTTTACCTGCGGTAGTTACCCTTGAAAACGGCGTACAAGTTTTTTACAACCAGCTTATTGCCGCTTACATGGGTTGGAAGGGCGTACGAGAAAACCCATCGGTTGCCATTACTTTTGGCGATGGCAGTGCTATTCCTAAAGCGGGACTTGATAAAATTGTTGAGCTTTCAAAAGTGTTTACCTTTGATTTAGCCTGGCAAGATGGCGATGTAGCACTGGTTGATAACGAAATGGCTATGCACGGGCGTCGTCCATTTACTGGTGAGCGAAAACGCCAAGTACTTGTTGCATTAACCGCAGCTAACGCCTAATGCGGCGAGTAAGTAATGCATTAAAAGCGTATGTATCGCCACTTTGGCAAGGTGCAAGTATTGCAGCAATGACTGGGCTTGCAGCCTTATTTTTAAGTGAACATTACGGCGCACCCGCTATGTTATTTGCTTTATTGCTCGGTATGGCGGTATCGTTTTTGTATCAAAGTGACAGCCCTTGCGCAAAAGGGATCGACTTCACCGGCTCCACTATTTTGCGAGTCGGCATTGTACTTTTGGGTACACGTATTGCTTTAGGCGACTTAATTACACTGGGCTGGCAAACTGCACTTATGCTTGCTGGTGCTATATTCACCACCATTATTTTAGGGGTAATACTTGCGCGCGTATTTGGCTTACAAAAGCGCTTTGGAGCTTTAACTGGCGGATCTGTGGCTATTTGCGGTGCATCGGCAGCATTGGCTATTTCGTCGATTATGCCCAACAGCGAACACAAAGAGCGCGATACGTTACTTACTGTTATTGGCGTCACGGCTATGTCGACCATTGCTATGATTCTCTATCCAATCATTGTTAATTACCTAGAATTTGATGCCCATAACGCAGGGGTATTTTTAGGTGGTACCATACATGATGTAGCCCAAGTTGTGGGCGCGGGCTATTCTGTATCGCCGGAAACCGGCGACATTGCCACACTCACTAAACTTGTACGTGTAGCTATGTTACTGCCTGTTGTACTTATTATGATGGTTATAATTAATCGCTCCAATCAAAGCAATAAAGGCGACTTACCTAAGGTACCTGGCTTTTTAATTGGTTTTGTTATTTTAATGGTAATTAACAGCTGTTTTTCGCTGCCAAGCGTATTACTCGAAAGCGCTAATGAACTGTCAAAGTTCTTTTTAATTACAGCTATTGCCGCCATTGGCATGAAAACTAACTTGGGAAAGCTTACTGAAGTGGGCATAAAACCCATTATTTTAATTGTGGCTGAAACTGTGTGGATAGCGTTATTAATACTGGGCTTTATATTCTTTAACTAACTGAATAAAAAAGGTTTAAGCCGTAAATTTCAAGATCAATATACACCATGTTAAACACGGCTTTTTAATTTAATTCTTTCTAAGGCTAAAAAATAAAATAACAATAAAGCTTGGTGTATTATCAAACATGCTGTTATCCTGCTCGGCATCGGGTTGATGAAAACCCAGTTTATTTGTAAGTACCTCGTTGATATTAGTAATAATCCTTCGCGTTATCCTCAGTTAAATGCACGTTTTCTTCCTGTTAAATTGCCTATTTAGGGCACACTTTTATTTATTTTTAGGATCTATTATGTCTAATACAACAACTGGTACAGTTAAATTTTTTAATGAAGCAAAAGGTTTTGGTTTTATCGAGCAAGAGTCTGGCCCTGATGTGTTTGCACATTTCAGCGCAATCTCTGGCGACGGTTTTAAAACCCTTGCTGAAGGCCAACGTGTACAGTTTACTGTTACTCAAGGTCAAAAAGGCCCACAGGCTGAGAACATTGTTAGCATCTAATTGCTAAACAATTAAATGGGTTAGCAATAACCCATTTTGAATACTAGTTTGAAAGAAGTTTTGTTTTATTTGTTAGTACCCCGTTGTTTTAGTAATAATCCTGCGCGTTATCCTCAAGTTAACTATTTTTTCCGGCTCAATCGCCTCTTTTCAGGCACACTTATATTAATTTTTTAGGATACATATTATGTCTACTACAACTACTGGTTCAGTAAAATGGTTTAACGAAGCAAAAGGTTTTGGTTTTATCGAGCAAGAGTCTGGCCCTGATGTGTTTGCACATTTTAGCGCAATCTCTGGCGACGGTTTTAAAACCCTTGCTGAAGGCCAACGTGTACAGTTTACTGTTACTCAAGGTCAAAAAGGCCCACAAGCTGAAAACATTGTTAGCATTTAACATGTTTTAAATAAATGCGTTTTTTAACGCATGTATTACCCCCTTAATGACCTCTTATAAGTATTAGTTAAACCCCTTCAAACATTTATTTCAGTCTTGCTTGAGCATAACTCCTGTATTGCCTACAATAGCGCACAATATATTCTATGCAGATCCCTATTATGACTGATACAAACAAACCTGAATTACCAGATCAACTTTCTATTAATCCACGCAGCAAATTTTATGTAGAAGAAGTATTTGAACATGAAATTGGTATTACTCTAAATGGCAAAGAACGTTTTGACGTTGAAGAATACAGCATTAGCGAAGGTTGGATTAAAGTAGCAGCGCCTAAAGCGTTAGATCGCCGCGGTCAGCCATTGCTTATGAAAGTAAAAGGCAAGGTAGAAGCGTTTTACAAATAAGCTAAACCTTATTTAAAAGTAAGCGACTCCTCTATGCAGTCGCTTTTTTTGTGCCTATTAAAAAGTATTGAGCTATTTTCATGTTAAACCTGATGAAGTTTCACTATATTTTTAAGCAAAACATGCTTGAATGACGTCATATTGTATAGAACAGCGGAAGCTTATTATGAAAAAAGTAATTATTTTAGATGGTGGCATGGGCCGCGAACTTAAACGCATTGGCGCTCCGTTTACGCAACCTCTTTGGAGTGCACAGGCACTTATAGAAGCGCCACACTTTGTTACTCAAGCACACTCTGGGTTTATAGATGCTGGCGCTGAAGTAATTACTGTAAATAGTTACGCCTGTGTACCGTTTCATTTAGGCGAAGCGCTTTATGATGCACAGGGTGCCGAGCTTGCGAACCAAGCTGCAATCATTGCAAAAAAAGCGGCTCAAAGTGCAAATAAAAATATACTGGTAGCAGGTTCGCTGCCTCCGGTATTTGGCTCTTACCGCCCGGAGCTATTTGAACGTAAGCGTGGTTTTACTATTTTAAATACACTTTATGAAGCACAAAACGAGTATGTAGATTTATGGATTGGCGAAACTATTTCTAGCATTGAAGAAGCACAAGTAATGGCAAGCATATTTAAAAATTCAAACAAACCATGCTATTACGCATTTACCTTAAATGATGAAGTTAGTGAACTAGCAACCCTGCGCTCAGGCGAATTTGTAACTGACGCCCTAACTGAACTGCTTGATCACAATGTTGCAGGTATTTTATTTAATTGCTCGATCCCCGAAGTAATAGAACAAGCCTTAATAGATACTAATAAGGTATTATCGAAGCTTAATAAAACCGTGGCTTTGGGCGCCTTTGCAAACGGCTTTACGCCTATTGCCCACGACTATCAAGCCAATCAAGGATCGCAAGCGTATCGTGATATTTCACCTTCAGAATACCTAGGCTTTGCAAAGAAGTGGCACGCTCTGGGTGCAACTATTATTGGGGGTTGCTGTGGTATAGGCCCAGAGTTTATTGAAGTGCTGGTAAACTGGAAACAGGAACTTGAAAGCGCTTAAGCTTTTAGTGCCCTTTAGGGCTTATTAGCTGCACCAATCGTGTTAAGTTATTAAGCATTTATAGCGACAGATAAATAGCGTGATAACAAGGCATAAATATCGACATGCAGTTGTTCTAAATGAGAAATTTATAACGCTGTTAGCGCTCTATTTAGCACGCTAGAATGATTAAATATTTGAGTCGATTGGTGTTATTCCCAGCACCCAATCAAGCCCTTGTATTGCAGTAGTAGGAAATGCGGTTGCATGGCTCGCCCCTTCAATAACAACACTTTTTAATTGTATGTTGTCACTGTTAAGTGCATTAATTTTTTGTACCAATAGCTTGGTACCCTCAACCATATTTTGCCCTTCACCAAAAGCTGGGATTTCCTTTGCTCCCACCGATATATAAACCTTTGTAGGCACTTTAGGTTTATTTGCTTGAAGCGCTAAGATTGCGTTGCTATCAAACCAAACAGACGGGCTACCAATAATATAATGGCTAAATAAATCGGGTTCTGTAAATAAAACAGTGGCACCAAATAAGCCGCCTAGCGAGTTACCTATGTAGGTTTTTTGTGTGTGACTTGCTCGGTAGTTTTGCTCAATATAAGGGAAAACGGTGTTTTTAATAAATTTAATGTGCCCTTGCGCATTACCTGTTTGTTTTTTCCAACCCTTTGCAAAGGTAGGTGTGTAGTCTCTTATTCGACTAGCTGATCCAATAGACCCTTTTTCATAACCAATGGCGACAATAATTGCTTGCTGCATTTTGCCGCTATTCATAGGAAACCGTGTAGCCCCTGCCACTATAGGAAAGGTATACGGCGCATCGGTTAAATAAATAACTGGATATGTTTTATCTGGCTTATTTTTATATGACTTAGGGAGCTGAATAAAAACAGGGTAAACACGCTTACTAGAAGGTTCAGTTAGCTGAATAACGCTACTTCTAGGAATTTCATATGGCGTATTTGCACTTAATTTAAAACAAGTTAATACACAAAGCAGCAATAGCCATTTGGTTGGTAAATTCACTTAATTTCCCTTTATAAACTACAGCTACACTTATATTTGCCCAAACAGTAAAGAAGGCAGCGCCTCATAAAGGTAACTGCCTAATATAAAGTGACTATAAAACCTTACTTAGAACGGTTTCGCCAACCACTCCATGCATCATCTTCTGGGTTAACTTTGTTTTTCTTCTTTTTCTTACCTGTGCCTGCAGGCTTTGCCATTGGCTTGTCGTTTTTAAGCGCATCAGCTGCATCAAGGTTTGCTTGGTTAACTGCAAAACCGGTTACTTCTTCACGCTCTAAGCGCAGTTTGTTTTTCTTTTCGATTATTTTAAAGTGATGAAAGTCTTCATAATCAATTAACGATAACGCTAAGCCAACTTCACCGGCACGGCCGCTTCGGCCAATACGGTGCATGTAATCGGCGGGGCTACGCGGTAAGTTAAAGTTAATAACAACAGGCAGTTTGGCAATATCTAAACCACGGGCTGCTATATCGGTGGCTATGAGTACTTCTATTTCGCCCGCTTTAAATTTTTCTATTACGCGAGTACGCTCACTTTGGCCTTTATCACCATGAAATACCTGTGCGTTAATACCACGCTTTTCAAGCTTACCCACTAAGTGCTCACAGTCTTTTTTAGCGTTTACAAAAATAAGCGCTTGGCGCCATTTATGCTCTTTAATTAAATGCGCTAAAACCGTAGTTTTTTCGCCTTTATTAACCGTAAATACGCGCTGTACTAAGGTGCTTTCGTCTTTGCTTTGAACTTGTATTTCAACAGGGTTAGTTAACAGCTCTTGCGTTAATTGTGTGACTTGCTCTGGGAAGGTTGCTGAAAACAACATTGTTTGTTTTTTAGCAGGCATTAACGCTAATAACTCAGCAAGTTCTTCGGTAAAGCCAAGGCTTAGCATGCGGTCGGCTTCATCAAGCACTAAGGTCGTTACTTTATCGAGCTTAATCGCATTGCTTGAGATTAAATCGAGTAAACGGCCAGGTGTTGCCACGATAATATCGGCGCCGCCACGTAGAGCCTGCATTTGTGTATTAACCGATACACCACCAAATACCGCCACCGTTTTAATGGCGCCATTAAAGTTAGCAGAATACGATTTAACGCTATCAGCCACCTGCACTGCCAGCTCACGGGTAGGTACCAAAATAAGCCCAGTGACAAAGTTACCTTTGCTCGCTGTTTTTTTAGCGCCTTGCTCTAAAAATAACTTTTGCAACATAGGCAAAGCAAACGTTGCTGTTTTACCTGAGCCAGTATTTGCACCCGCAATTAAATCGCTACCAGCCAGTACACTTGGAATCGCCTTAGCTTGAATTGGCGTAGGTTGGCTATATTCCAAATCGGTTAAACGAGCTTGTAGCTCTGGAATAAGGCCAAGTTCGTTAAAAGTGCTAGGGCTTGTTGCTGAGGTCATGAATATTACGGGCTCATTGCTAAAAATGTAGCCTGTAATTTTAGCGTATTTAGCGCTTATTAAGTAGGGATTAGTGATTTAAATGTTCTCATAGGTAACAGCTACGTGTTGTAAGGGTAACTGTAAGCGCAGGCTCTCCCTGCGCTTTATCCTTTTACATTATTGCGTTTTACTTAGCTGCGTTTGTAATCTAGCTTTTGTTTCTTTTAAGTAATGTATATATGGATATGAGTCGTCTGCTATCGTTAAAGCAAATTCCATCTGTTCAAGCGCTTGGCGAGTATCGCCTTGCATTTCATAGCCATAAGATAAGGCTGAAAACGCATCGACTGACTTTGGGTGGTTTTTTATATTGTACTTAAACACTTCAATTGCACGGGTAAATTGCTTGCTGCCCGTTAAGTTATAACCGAGTGATCTAACATCGCGATCCGATGGCGCAATCTGTTCGCCCCATTGTTGAGATAAGCTTTGATAATAAGTATCAATAGAGGTTACATCGTCAGTTAAAGCACTTATGGGCATTTGTTTAGGCAAAAATAAGTTGTGATAGGCATTAAATGAACCAGCAACCGAAGTCAGGTTATGCGAGATACCATCAAACGCATCACTAAAGAAGCGTAAATTTGGCAAGCTATTAGATTGCAAAGCTTGCTGAAGTTCATTGTATCGCTCACGCATTATGCCTGCTTCTTCGCCTATATTAATGTAAACATAGTTATTTAGGTCTTTTGATGTATTAATAAACGCCTTAGTTGCTTTTACCGATGCACCATAGTTCCACCAAACGGCTGGGCTATAGGCAATATGCGCTTGGAAAAGATCAGGGTTAGCTTGCATTGTATAAAGTGCAAACACGCCTGCCGCAGAGGCCCCTGCAATCAAATTATAATTGTGCGTACGATAACTTTTATTAATTAAGGGCATAAGTTCTTGCTCAATAAATGCTAAAAAATTTGCTGCACCACCGCCTTCACCTACCGGGCCTTGTGGCTCTTTATTAACTGTGGGGTATAAATCCCTTAAGCGATTGGTGTTTTCAATAGCGACAATAATAACCTCTGGTGCACGATTATCGTTTTGCAAGCGCTCCATCACAGCACTTATAAGCGGTATGTTACCCGCTCCATCAAGGCGATAAATGACAGGATAAACTTTGTTTGGATTAGCTTGATAACTCTTTGGTAGCTGGACTACAACAGTACGCTCTTCGTTTAAAACAGCCGATTTAATAGAGTGCGTGAACTGAGAGTAATCTGCACTTTGCTGTTTAGTGCCAGATTGTGCAAAAGCATTTTGTAAACTAAAAGCAAAAAAGCTAACAAAACAAATAACGGCTAATAAACGCATTACTAATCCTTTTGAAAATAGTGGGTTATTTAATCTAACAGGCTTTGAGGTACAAAAAAAGGCGCGTTGAGCGCCTTTTTAGTTTTAACTAACAAACAATAACTTATTGATTTTACTCAACCGTAACAGATTTAGCTAAGTTACGTGGTTGGTCAACGTCGGTACCTTTAATTACGGCTACATAGTACGACAATAACTGTAATGGCAGTGTGTAAACAATTGGCGCAATAATGTCGTCAGTGTGGTTTACGTTGATTACACGCATTGTGTCGTCTGACTCAAAGTGTGAATCTTTATCTGCGAATACGTAAATAATGCCGCCACGTGCGCGTACTTCTTCTACGTTTGATTTAAGCTTTTCTAATAGCTCATTGTTTGGTGCTACAACAATAATTGGCATGTCGGCATCAATAAGTGCAAGTGGCCCATGTTTTAGCTCGCCCGCTGCGTAGGCTTCTGCGTGAATGTACGAAATCTCTTTAAGTTTAAGCGCACCTTCCATTGCGATTGGGTACTGTGAACCACGACCTAAAAACAGTGAGTGATGTTTGTCGGCAAACTCTTCTGCAAGGTCTGCAATGCCATCCGCAAGCAGTAATGTTTCTTCAAGCTTAGCAGGAAGTACTTTTATAGCATCTACAATAGCACTTTGATCAAGCTGCTTCTCTTGTGCTATGGACGCAGTAAGCATTAACAAACCCACAAGCTGTGTGGTAAATGCTTTAGTAGAAGCTACACCAATTTCAGCACCAGCTTTGGTCATAAAGGCAAGGTCAGATTCGCGTACAAGCGATGAACCCGGCACGTTACAAATGGTCATTGATGCCATGTAACCTTGCTCTTTAGCTAAACGTAGTGCAGCTAGCGTATCGGCTGTTTCACCCGATTGTGAAATAGTCACAAGTAGGCTGTTTTCGTGTACATACGATTGGCGGTATCTAAACTCAGAGGCAATCTCAACATTACAGCTAACGCCTGCAAATTGCTCAAGCCAGTAACGGGCAACCATGCCTGAATGGTATGATGTACCACAGGCAATAATTTGTACGTGTTTTACATCTTTAAATATTTGCTGAGCGCTGTCGCCAAAGGCGTCAATTGCTACGCGGTCGTCGTTTAAACGCCCTTCAAGGGTATTGCGTACCGCAAGTGGTTGCTCGTAAATTTCTTTTAGCATGTAGTGGCGGTAGTCGCCCTTGCCTGAAGCGTCTTGCGTGATATTTGATTCAATAACTTCGCGCTCTACAGCGTCGCCATTTTCATCAAAAATTTCAACAGTGTCACGTGTAATGCGGGCTACGTCGCCTTCTTCTAAAAAGATGAAGCTACGTGTAACTGGTAATAGTGCTAACTGATCAGACGCAATAAAGTTTTCGCCAAGGCCTAAACCTATAACAAGCGGGCTACCTGAGCGCGCTACGATGATTTCGTTGTCGTTTGCTTTATCAAATACAACGGTACCAAATGCACCTTCAAATTGCTTAACCGCTGCTTGAACAGATGCAAGTAACGTAGTGTGTTGCTTACGAAGCTTATGAATTAAGTGCACCATTACTTCGGTATCTGTTTCAGATAGGAACTCGTAGCCTTCTTCTTTAAGCGATGCGCGTAGGCTTGCGTGGTTTTCAATGATACCGTTATGCACGAGTGCTAGCTGGTTGTTTGATACGTGCGGGTGAGCGTTTTCTTCAGTAACGCTACCGTGTGTTGCCCAGCGAGTGTGTGCAATACCTGTATGGCCGCTAACGCCTGCTTTCTCAAGAGCAGCTTCTACGTTAACTACTTTACCTACTGCTTTAACAGTATTAAGTGTGTTGCCATCAAGCAATGCTACGCCTGCTGAGTCGTAACCCCGGTATTCAAGACGCTTAAGGCCTTCAACTAAAATTTTGTTTACTGGACGTTCTGCAACTGCCCCAACTATTCCACACATAGTGTCTCCATTAATTTTTTAATTCTAGTAACTCACTTTGTAGTTACTAATCAATAATATCTGCACAAATTAGTTTTACACCACACGCCTCAATCGCTTTGCGTTTATCGTCTGCTAAGCCATTGTCGGTTATTAATGTGGTTACTATTTTCCACGGTAATTCTAAATTTGGTATTTTTCGGCCAATCTTATCTGATTCAACCATTACTATTACTTCACGGGCTGCTTTTGCCATTACTTGGCTTAAACCAACTAACTCATTAAAGGTGGTCGTGCCGCGCTTTACATCTATGCCGTCAGCACCAATAAATAATTGATCGAAGTCATAAGAGCATAATACGTTTTCGGCAACTTGCCCCTGAAACGACTCAGAATGCGGATCCCATGTACCACCGGTCATTAAAAGTGTTGGCTCGTTTTCAAGTGATAGTAAACGGCTCGCCACTTTAATCGCGTTGGTCATTACAACTAACCCGCGCTTATTTGCAAGCTCTGGGATCATAGCGGCCGTAGTGCGCCCGCTATCAATAATAATGCGGTTATGATCTTTTATAAGTGCAGCAGCAGCCTTAGCTATTGCTACTTTGCGCTTAGAGTCTATTTCGTCACTTACAATTTCTTTAGGCAGTGCAATAGCTCCACCATAACGGCGCAGTAACAGGCCGCTTTTTTCAAGCGCGGTTAAATCCTTTCGAATGGTTACTTCAGATGTTTGAAACTGCTCAGCGAGCTTTTCAACAGCCACTTCACCTAGCTCATTTACCTGAGTAAGTATTAAATGACGGCGTTGCTGTGTGTTTCGTTTAGTCATAAAGCTCGTAGATTAAGTTTCGTTTCGAAAGATATGTAATTCTAAACGAAACTCTTTAAATGGCAAGTGAACGAGCAAAAATAAAGCAGCTTTCAACAAGGAATAATAAAGGTAAAATAGCGCTAGGATCAGTTAATCAATCAAAGAAGCCTTAATGCAGTCATTTAACAGCTTAGATAAAACGCTATTAGCGCTACGAAAGCAAACTGGCGAAATATGCCGACTCTTTAATAAAAGCCCAAGTAAAGGTAATTTAAAACGTATTAAAGAGCTGTTCCCTCAATGCGGTGAAGGGGTAATTATAGAATCGGGTTTTCATTGCGATTATGGTAATCAAATAACTATTGGTGATCGTAGCTTTATAAACATTAACTGTACGGTATTAGATGCTCCAATTAGTGAGGGAGCTATAAGCATTGGCGACGATTGTTTAATTGGCCCGAACGTTCAACTTTTGGCAGTATCTCATGCGGTTAACCCCACAGAGCGACTCAATAAAGAGAACTTTGCAGCACCGATAATCATTGGCAATAACGTGTGGATTGGCGCGGGAGTTATTGTGTTAGCTGGCGTATCTATTGGCGATAATAGTGTTATTGGTGCGGGATCGGTAGTAACAAAAAGCATTGCATCAAACACTGTGGTTGCTGGCAATCCGGCGATAAAGCTCAAGGATATTTAACACGCTAAAACAATGGAATAACCTGTCGCGAGATCGTTTGCAAATAGGTGAGAAGTTAACGGTGTTTTTATCTAATAGCTAAGTGAAAGGGGGCTGGCAAAGCTGTCAGCCCCTTTCAATTAGGTGGTTTTAGTTTGTTTCATCGTCTTGCGCGTGCCTGCCGTACCAGTTTACTCTGCGCGTCAACAGCATTATTAAACTGAGTACCACGAACACCAGTACGCTGCCCATTAATAATGCGTAATCCTCTGCACTGAGTAATCCGTATAAAAGACTATAGAGAAATAACACTCCACATAAGAATAGCCCTCCATGTTTGCTATTTTTAAGCATACCCGCAACATAAACACTCAATAGAATTGCTGATGCAAGCGCCGATAATAAATACGCAATATTAAAGCCTAAGTGCTCACTAAGTGAAATCAGTAGTAAATAAAATACCGCTAAAGCAAGCCCGACAAAACCATACTGTACAGGGTGTATTGGCTCATCACGCAGTACCTCGAGCAAAAAGAAACTCGCAAAAATAAGTACAATAACCAAGATGGCATAATTACTTGCTCGATAATTTTTAAGGTAGTGATTAACACTATCGACTAAATTAACTCCCATGTTACGTTGCTTGAACAAGGTGCACTCATTACGAAATAAACACTGGTTAAATAGCTCTTTTAAATTGGTCGCAAAGTAATTGGTTTGCCAACTCGCAGAAAAGTCCCGTGCCGAAATTGATGACTCGATAGGCAGGTAATCCCCTACAAAACTTGGGTGTGGCCAATCGGCTTGCATTGTCAATGAGCTGTTTTTACCAACCGGTGCAAATGAAAGTTGACGCATCCCCTGCAGATTTAAGTCTATTTGATACGGCAGTACCTCACTTTTGCGAATGGTTTCATAATCAAGCTCTACACGAATCCCTTGTAGTAACTGATCTAGCTGGGTACCGGGGAGTAGTTCATAACTTCGCTCGTTAACATTAATGTGTGATCCTTGTCCTATCCCTCGGATATCAGAAATGGCTAAAATAAGGTTGAGGCGCTTTATCTTTTTGTCCGCTAAGACAGCTAATGCACTCGTCTTAAACCGCCCTTCAAATTGGTTCTGTGAACGATATAACAACGCTTTATAAATACCACGGTACTTTTCAAATGTTGCTAGATTACTACTGACATTGAGCGATTCAGGTAAAAGCGTCATATTCATCAATTGCTCGCTCGTTTTACCATCAACCGTAACTGTTTCTAGGTACTGAGCATGAATAAATGGGCCAATAACCTGCTGTTCATCACTGCTACTCTTAGCTATATCAACCTGAACTTGCTGCTGCAATTCTGATCGCTCATCAATTAGGTTTTGGATCATAAAGATAGGGATCAATAACAACACGATAAGCCCTATTATTATGATCAGTTTGGTTTCTATTTTTTGTTTCACTGTTATGTACTCCATCTATTACATAATCATAGAGTACCGAAGCTATATGGATTTACTGAGGTGCTTAGATGGAGCTTTTATGGAGTAGGCATATTTATATGAACACGGACGCCATTTTTAGTATTTTTTATGTTGAGCTGCCCTTTATGTAATTTAACGACCTGCTCAACGAAGTTTAGTCCTAATCCAGTGCTTTTTTTACCATTGGCTCTAGGTAGTGAATAAAACCGTTCTGTGATGCGTTCAAGGGCATAATCTGGGATACAAGGCCCCGTGTTATCAATATAGATTTGAACATAGGATGGCTCTTGTATTACCTGAATGTGAATCTCCCCCCCCTCGTTGATAAAGTCCAATGCGTTATCAAAAATATTGTATAGCGCTTGTTGAATTAGAAATACATCTCCTAAACACGCACTGCTAGGGTCGCAGCTAATTACTACTTGTACATTTTGCGTTGTGGTTCTGGCAATAAAAGAATCTTTAATTGCTTCAAATAAAGGTTTTACAAACACCTTCTTTCGCTGTTCAAGTTCAGGAAGCTGCTCTAATTTGGTAAGCGTAAGCAGCTTATCTATTAGCTGCTGCATTCTCACTGTTTCAGACTCAATATTATTTGCAAATAACTGTTTTTTAACTGTACTTAGGGGAGACTGTAAAATCTCGCTTGCACCTTTAATTGCAGATAGAGGGCTTTTTAATTCATGAGTTAGTGTTTGAACATAATGCTCAACGTAACGTTTGCCATCTAATTGATTGCGCATTTTTTCTAGCGCATCACTTAACAAGCTATATTCATAGAAAACCCTAAACCTTGGTTTAGATGCTTTTTCACCTCGCCCCATTTTATCCGCATAGTTTGCCAGCTTATACAAGGCACCATTGATTCGCCAGGCAATCAATGCTCCAACCATTAATGCCAAAATACTCATCACGACTAACCAACTTAATACACGGTACTTAGACATATTTATAAAAGGTTGTACAGAGCGATTAGGCTTAGCCACAGTGACTGACCCAATAATATTACCATTATCGATTATGGGCGCAGCAACATGCATGACGGTTGAAAGTGGGTCATCTTGAGCAGTTGCGGTTGAGCGAGCACCGTACTCTCCCCGTAATGTGAGATAAACATCATTCCATTGTGAAAAATCTTTTCCTATATCTTGCTGCCAAGAATCAACAACAACGATTCCCGCAGCATCCGTAATATATATACGGTGATTTGTCCCTTGTTTATTTACCCCCCAGATTTTCGTATTTGGTTGCCTGCTGCCATATGAGTTAACCACATTAGTAAAGTGGCTCTGTGACAGCGTACCACGAGCTAAATCATCTCGCGCCATCACTGCAAGCAAATTAGCCATATCAACCAAGGTTTCCTCGGTAACCTGACGAACTGTGGGCTTAATCTCGCGCATAACCGTTGAACTAACTAAGTAAGTCGTTAGTATCACGAGGATAAAATAAAGCAAAAACAATCTCAGCCCGAGCGGGATTTTAGGCCAACGCTTCAAGCGAGCTAATGAATGCGTGGAGCGTTTAAATAGGTTCATAAAAATAACCAAAACCTCGCTTAGTATGAATCAAGGGCTCATGACATACAGCGCGTAATTTATTTCTAATGGCTTTGATATGACTATCAACATTGCGGCTATATACACTGTCTTGGCATAGTTGTGCTGATGATAGCAGTTGCTCTCGAGAGAATACCTGCTTAGGGGATAACACTAGCTTATCAAGCAATTTAAACTCTAAAGCCGTTAAATTTAACGGGGTGTTGTTGAAGTAGTAATCAAAATTATTACTGTACAGACCTGATTGCTCAGTAGAAGTATTTATTTGTGTTTCTCTGACAGCATATGGCTTTAAACGAAGTTTAACGCGAGCAAGCATTTCTCGAGGGCTAAAGGGTTTAGTGACATAGTCGTCTGCGCCAATCTCTAATCCAACAACGCGATCGATTTCATCGTTGCGTGCCGTTAAGAAAATGATGGGTAAAGAAGAAAATTCGCGAACTTGCTTACATAGCTCAAAACCATTTGCATCAGGTAAACCAACGTCTAAAATCAGTAAATCTATCTGTGTAGCTTTAATATAACTAAGACCAGCCCCTGCGGTATCGAACCAAACGACGCTAAAGCCATCCATCTCGAGCGTATGAATCAAGGTGTCTGCAATTGCTTTTTCGTCTTCAATGATCACTATCTGCGCCGTTGCCATACAACTTATTCCTTTACTACAACCTAATAAACACGCTTATAGTTACAGTAAGTAACAAGTCAGTCAATATCCTTTATAAGGATGCTCTTTGAGCACAATGAAGTGGTTAGACGCTTTATTTAAATTAGAGGTGAAATTTTCACAGCCTAAGACCCTCTAGCTATTTCACTTCCCTGCAGATACAAAAAAGCCCGACTCGAAAGAGTCAGGCTTTTTTGTATTTGGAGCCATTGTGCGCTACGCAGTAGGATGACCTACTTTCATACACTTGATGTTCTTTAATGGAGATGCACTTAGCTCTAGACTGGTCGTGGCGTTCTTTTATCCGTGGGGTTCTAGATACTCAACCCACGACGCTGTGCAGCTGATAGCTGACGGCTGACGGCTGACGGCTGACGGCTGACGGCTGACGGCTGACGGCTAATATTTTCACTTTCCTGTAGACGTAAAAAAGCCCGACTATTTCTAGTCGGGCTTTCTACAATTTGAAGCCTGGTAATGTCCTACTTTCACATAGCAAATGCTACACTATCATCGGCGCT